>NZ_JBICKJ010000071.1:0-256917 GCF_043104125.1 Pseudomonas sp. xss_4 | reverse complement strand
CGGGAGGACCGCGCTGCAGGCCCCATCCTGGGGCCCAGCGCTTGACAGGCATCCATGCCTGTCACCTCCCTCCGCAAGCCCTACGCTCGGCCTCCTGAAGTCGCGATCTGCGGCGCCTGGGCTACCGCGCGCTTAGAAGCGAGAGCGAGAGCGAGGAGACGCGGCGCTCGGCTCGGTCGTTAGGGCTGTATGGGCGCCACCCAGCGCCTGCGGCTGAACTTCAACCTTACCCGCAAACGCCGATGCTCATCTGTCCCAAGCGCATCCCTGGGCACACACTGGCTGCGCCCCCACCACGCCCCAACAGGGATGAATCTCAGCACCACGAGCGACGGCAACGCGATGCTGTCACGACACAGCCGTACCGGCTGCCACCCCCGAGCGCGGGAAAACACCCACCACCCGGCCCCATCACGGCGCAGCCCGGTGACAGCCTGAACATGGGTCAACAGAATACGACGCGGAATAGCCCAGGCCGCATGGCTAATGCACGCGGCGATCACCAGCAACACCAACCAGGACGGTAACGGGCTGACAAGCACGGCGAACCAGGCGAGTACCTGGCAGATCAGGTAGGCCGCCAGCAACAGGCGTGAGCCCTGCCAGCGGCATTCGAACCACTCACTTGGGTTGGACACGGTCCAGGATGATGCGAACCATGCGCTGCAACTCCGGGTCCTCGGACTCGGTACGCTCCATGAACCAGCCGAACATGTCCTGGTCCTCACAGCTCAGCAGCCGAACATACAACTGACGATCGGCTTCGTTGAGGGTGGGGTAGACCTCCTGGGTGAAAGGCACCAGCAGGACGTCCAGTTCCAGCATGCCTCGGCGGCTGTGCCAGAAAAGCCGGTTGAGTTCAGTTTGTTCGACCATGGGGCCCTCCTCGAGTGGCCCGCCAGTATACAGTCAGCCGCGCGAAGCGACAGCCAGCTGTTGGTCTAAGTCACCTACCTATTTTGTTACCGGCGTTCTATGATGGCCCCAGACTTTAAGCCACCGCGATGACCCATGGCCGATACCGCTTTCTTCTGCCCTCTGTCCCACGAAGGCATTCTCGCTGTCCGCGGCTCCGATGCAGGCAAGTTCCTGCAGGGCCAGCTGACCTGCAACATCAACTACCTCAGCCCCGAATACGCCAGCTTTGGCGCACGTTGCATGGTCAAGGGGCGCATGCAGTCCAGTTTCAGGATTCTGCCCGAAGGCAACGGTTACCTCCTGGCCATGGCCAGTGAACTGCTGGAGCCGCAACTGGCCGACCTGAAGAAGTACGCCGTATTCTCTAAGGCCACCCTGACCGACGAGAGCGCCGCCTGGGTGCGTTTCGGCCTGCACGACGGCCAGGCAGCGCTTGCGGCGCTGGGTTTGGAATTGGCACCTGAAGCCGGCAGCACTGCACGGCGAGAAGGGCTGATCGCTGTAACGGTCAGCACAGGTCGCGCTGAACTCTGGGCACCGGCGGAGCTGGCAGGCGAGGTGCGCAAGACCCTGGCCGGTACGTTGCCCGAAGGTGACCTCAACCCATGGCTGCTAGGGCAGATACGCGCCGGCATCGGCCAGGTGCTGGGCCCTACCCGCGAGCAGTTCATTCCGCAAATGATCAACCTGCAAGCCGTCGATGGTGTCAGCTTCAAGAAAGGGTGCTACACCGGCCAGGAAATCGTTGCGCGCATGCAGTACCTGGGCAAGCTCAAGCGTCGCATGTACCGCCTGGCCATCGATCAGCAAGCCCTGCCGGCAGCCGGGGAGCAGCTGTTCTCCCCCGTGCATGGCTCCTCGGTGGGCGACGTGGTGATGGCGGCCAGTACCGGCACTGGCTGTGAACTGCTCGCCGTGATCGCAGCCGATGCCGTGGAAGATGGCAACCTGCACTTGGGTCATCTCGAAGGCCCGCGCCTGCAGGTGCTGCCCCTGCCCTACGAACTGGACCGCGACAGGGAAATCCAGCGCTGACCAGCCCCGCCCTGCCACGACAGCGGGGCCGCTTCACCACCGCGGTAGACATGTCCATGAACAAGCTGGCCGAAATGGTCCAGGCGCAATTGCTGGATGCCATTGAAAAGGATGACCTGGTACTTCCGACTTTGCCTGAGGTTGCCTTGAGCATCCGCGAGGCTGCGGAAGACAGCGAGATCAGCGTGGCGGCCTTGAGCCGGGTGATCGGCCGCGATGCCGCCTTGTCGGCACGCCTGATCAAGGTGGTCAACAGCCCGCTGCTGCGAGCCACGGTCGAGGTTACCGAGCTGCACACGGCGATCACCCGCCTGGGCATCAACTACAGCTGCAACCTGGCCATCGGCCTGGTCATCGAGCAGATCTTCCATGCGCGCTCGCCTGCCGTGGAGCAGAAACTGCGCGAAATCTGGGCCAACAGCCTCGAAGTCGCGGGGATGAGCTACGAGTTGGCCCGGCGCTACACGCGGCTCAAGCCTGATCAGGCGGCACTGGGCGGCCTGGTCAACCAGATCGGCGCGCTGCCGGTACTGATCTACGCCGAGGAGCACAACGAACTGCTGTCCGATCCGGTCTGCCTGCACCATGTCATCGAACTGATCCAGCCCGTCCTGGGCGACAAGATACTCAAGGCCTGGGAGTTCCCCGAACAGCTGGTCAAGCTGCCTGGCCTGGTTCAGGACCTGGATCGGCAGACCGACCGCATCGACTACATCGATGTGGTCCAGATCGCTCGCTGTGTCAGCCAACGTGGTCGGGAAAGGCCGCTGGCAGCCTTGCCAGCCTACCGACACCTGGGCTTGCCCATGGGCAGCGAGCTGCACGCCGAGGACCTGCTCGAAGCCCGAAGCTTGTTGCGCTGAGGGCTTCACACTGTCTGGACGCCGGGTACTCCGGCCGCCTGCGCTCAGTCAGCGATGAAACTCACCCGCACGCGCAGCCCGCCGTTGTCACCATCATGCAGGCTGATCTGCGCCAGGTGAGCCCGGCAGATCTCTCCCACGATCGCAAGGCCCAACCCGCTGCCCTGGGCGCTACGGCGATAAAAACGCTCGAACACCCGCTCACGCTCGGCCTCTGGAATGCCGGGGCCGTCGTCTTCCACCTCGAGCACCGCAGGCGCGAGCACGCGCAGGATGACGTTGCCACCCTTGGGGGTGTGGGCCAGGGCATTGTCGACCAAGTTGCTCAACAGCTCGTTGAGCAACGTTGGCTCGCCCTTGAGCCATACCGGCGCCTGCGCCTCGAGGGCCAGCGCAACCCCGCGGTTGTGCGCCAACGGCGCCATGGCCATGCCCAGCTCGCGCGCCAGCTGGCTGAGGTCCAAGCGCTGGGCGCCCCCCTCGGCGATTGCGCGCGCGCCGTTTTCCACTCGTGCCAGTGAAAGCAACTGGTTGGCCAGGTGCGTCAATTTGTCGGTGCCCTGGGCCGCCGCTTCCAGCGTTTGATGCCACTGCTGCGGTTCACTGGCGCGCAAACCCAGCTCCACCCGCGCCTTGAGCGCCGCCAAGGGCGTACGCAGCTCGTGGGCAGCATCGGCGATGAACTGCGCCTGGCGCTCGAACTGTGCACGCAGACGTTCGGTGAAATGGTTGAGCGCCCCTACCAGTGGCCGCAGCTCAGGCTGCACCTGCACCACCGGCAACGGGCGCAGATCGTCCGGCTGGCGCTCTTCGACCGCTGTGCGCAGGCGCTCGAGCGGTCGCAGCGCCGCACTGACGGCGAACCACACCATCACCAAAGCGCCCAAGGCCAACATGCCCAGGCGCAGCAACGTATCGCCCATCAGGCCGCGAGCCATGCTCACCCGCGCCTCATCCGTTTCGGCCACGCGGATTTCCGCCATGCCGTTCATGTTCGGCTCGCTCACCGCTTTGAGCAGGCTGACCACTCGCACGTTCTGTCCCAGATACGTCGCGTCATAGAATCGCGCCAGGGCGGGATAGTCATCCGTGCGCGGGGTGCCAGGCGGCGGAGGCGGCAGCTTTTCATACCCTGAAATCAGCCGCTGGTTGATGTCCAGGACTTGGTAGTAGATGCGTCCAGCGCTGTCGTAGGCAAAGGTATCGAGCGCCACATAGGGCACATCTGCGCTCAACGAGCCGTCGCGTTGCGACAGGCCCGCGGCGATGGTGCGGGCGGACGCCAGCAGGGTTCGGTCGTAGGCGGTGTCCGCTGCCTCACGGCCGTTCCAGTAGGCACTGAGCCCACTGGCCAGCATCAGGACCACCAACAGCAACGCCAGATTGCCCAGCAGGCGCCCACGCAGACTGATGTTTTCACGCATCGCGATGCTCGAGCAGGTACCCCAGGCCGCGGAAGGTGACGATGGCCACCGGATGGCCATCGAGCTTCTTGCGCAGGCGATGGACGTAGATCTCGATGGCATCGGGGCTGGCGTCCTCGTCCAGGCCGAACACCTGGGCCGCCAACTGTTCCTTGCTCATCACCCGGCCCGGCCGGGCAATCAAGGCTTCGAGCACCCCCTGCTCGCGGGAGGTCAGGGACAACGGCGCTTCACCCAAGGTGAACCGCCGGGTATCGAGGTCATACACCAGCGGCCCGCAGCGCTGCTGGCGCTCGCCCCCCAGCACACTACGGCGCAGCAGCGCCTTGACCCGTGCCTCAAGCTCGGTCAACTCGAACGGCTTGGCCAGGTAATCGTCAGCCCCCAGGTTCAGGCCATGGACCCGATCCTTGACGTCGCTACGGGCGGTGAGCATCAGTACCGGCACGGTCTTGCCACGCCCGCGCAAGCGTGCCAGCACCTCGAAGCCATCCATACGCGGCAAGCCCACGTCGAGCACGGCCACGGCGTAGTCCTCACTGCCAAGCGCAAGGTCGGCAGCTACCCCGTCATGCAGCACATCCACCGTCAGGCCTAGACCTTTCAGGGCCTGGGCCACGCTGTCAGCCAATTGCAGATGGTCTTCTACCAGCAACACACGCATCGGATTGTCCCTGTTCGGTGGGGCGATGGCGCGGAGTGTACCCCGCCGCGGCGACCTGTGAAGCCGGCTCGACAAACCTTTCACGCTGAAAGGTTAGCGAAAGGTTCGTTACCTAGCATCGCACCACGGTCGCCCCGAGCGCCGAATAAAGCACCAGCAAGGTGCAATCGAATAAGAACAAGAAACGGAGCCACAACGATGCTGTCATTGCAGCCGCAGGCATTCGCACCTGCTCGTTCCTTTGCCGCACGCCCCAGCGCCATTGCCAGCGCCCTCGCGCTCGCCGGCGTCGCCCCGCTCAGTCAGGCCGCCTTCTTCGAAGACAGCACGGCCACCTTCGAAACCCGCAACATGTACTTCAATCGCGACTTTCGCGATGGCACCAGTGCGCAACAATCCAAGCGCGACGAATGGGCCCAGGGGTTCATGCTCAACCTCGAATCCGGTTATACCGAAGGCACCGTAGGCTTCGGCGTAGATGCGCTCGGCATGATGGGCATCAAGCTCGATTCAAGCCCAGACCGTACCGGCAGCGGCCTGCTGCCGACCCATGACAACGGCAAAGCTGCCGACGAGTACTCAAAGCTCGGCCTGACCGCCAAGGCCAAGATTTCCAAAACCGAACTCAAGATCGGCACGCTGATCCCTTCCCTGCCCACCCTGCGCCCAAACGATGGCCGCATTCTGCCGCAGACATTCGAAGGCGGGCTGCTCACCTCCAAGGAAATCAAGGGCCTGACCATCACCGGCGGGCGCCTGGACAAGGCCAAGGACCGTGACGACACCAACTGGGAAGACCTGGCACTGAACAACAAGAACGGCCGCTTCGGTGGCTCGTTCAGCGCAGACAACCTGTCCCTGGCCGGGCTGGACTACCAGTTCAACGACCGGCTGACCGGCAGCTACCACTTCGCCCAACTGGACGACATCTACCGCCAGCACTTCATCGGCCTGCTCGCCACCCAAGCCGTGGGCCCAGGCGCACTGGCCTTCGACCTGCGCCTGGCGCTGAGCGATGACGCAGGCGCTGCCAGGGCCGGCAGCATCGACAATACCACCTTCAACGGCATGGTCAGTTATGCCTTGGGCGGGCACAAGTTCAGCGCCGGCTGGCAGCAGCTGACCGGCGACAGCGCGTTCCCCTATGTCGATGGTGCCGACCCATACCTGGTCAATTTCGTCCAGATCAACGACTTCGCCAATGCCGACGAGCGCTCCTGGCAGGCCCGCTACGACTACAACTTTGCCGCACTCGGCGTGCCTGGCCTGACGTTCCTGACCCGCTACATCAGCGGCGACAACGTCAGCCGTGCCAGCGGTGGCGAGGGCAAGGAATGGGAACGCGATACCGAGCTGAAATACGTGGTGCAGAACGGCCCGCTCAAGAACGTGGCGGTGCGCCTGCGAAACGCGACCTTCCGCTCCAATTTCGCCCGTGACGCCGACGAAGTGCGGCTGCTGGTGAGCTACAGCGTCGCCCTGTGGTAACCCGATAACAACAACGCCTACGGAGATAGACCATGACCTTTTCACTGCGCCATATCGTACTGGCAACCGGTTGCCTACTACTGGCAGGCAATGCCCTGGCCGCCGAACCCAAACGCCCCGAGTGCATCGCCCCGGCCTCGCCTGGCGGTGGCTTCGACCTGACCTGCAAGCTGGTGCAAAGCGCCCTGGTGCAGGAGAAGATCCTGAGCAAGCCCATGCGCGTGACCTACATGCCGGGCGGTGTCGGCGCCGTGGCCTACAACGCCGTGGTGGCACAGCGCCCTGCCGATGCCGGGACCCTGGTGGCCTGGTCGAGCGGTTCGCTGCTGAACCTGGCCCAGGGCAAGTTTGGTCGCTTCGATGAAAATGCAGTGAAATGGCTGGCTGCCGTCGGCACCAGCTATGGCGCAATCGCGGTCAAGAGCGACTCGCCCTACAAAACCCTCGACGACCTGGTCGCTGCCCTGAAGAAAGACCCGAGCAAGGTGGTGATTGGCTCCGGTGGCACCGTAGGTAGCCAAGACTGGATGCAAACCGCCCTGATCGCCAAGGCAGCCGGCATCAACCCACGCGACCTGCGCTACGTGGCACTCGAAGGCGGCGGCGAAATTGCCACCGCACTGCTCGGTGGCCATATCCAGGTAGGCTCCACCGACATTTCCGACTCCATGCCGCACATCGAGAGCGGCAACATGCGCCTGCTGGCCGTGTTTTCGGAAAAGCGCCTGGACGACCCGGCCATGAAGGACATCCCCACTGCCAAGGAGCAGGGCTACGACATCGTCTGGCCTGTGGTGCGCGGCTTCTACCTCGGCCCGAAAGTGAGCGACGAAGACTACGCCTGGTGGAAAGCATCGTTCGACAAGATGCTGGCCTCCGAAGACTTCGCCAAGTTGCGTGACCAGCGCGAACTGTTCCCCTTCGCCATGACGGGTGAAGAGCTCGATGGCTACGTCAAGAAGCAAGTCGCTGACTACAAGATGCTGGCCAAGGAATTCGGCCTGGTCCAGTAATCCAGACCACTGGGCTTTCCTGGCGGGAGCAGGCAGACGCTGCCGTGCCTAGCCTGGGCCTTGGCCCAGGTTCACGGGTGTGCCGCTCCCATCGCTACTTACCGAGGATTCCTCCATGATCCTGCAACGCATCTTCGCCCTGATTCTGCTGGCCGTCTGCGCCGCCCTGGCCGTGATGGCCTGGCCTTATCAGGCGGCGTTTTCCTATGAGCCGGTAGGCCCACGTGCCTACCCGCTGCTGATGCTCGGCCTGATGAGCCTGGGCTTGCTGTACATGGCGATCCGCCCCACGCCGATCGTGCACAAGGACGACGAGCCGGCGCTGGACAAGGCGACCTTGACCAAGATCGCCGCCTGCATCGGCCTGCTGCTGATCTTCGCGGCCACCTTCGAATCCCTTGGCTTCATCCTCAGCGCCATCCTGGCCGGTGTGCCCATGGCGCGCCTGTATGGCGGTCGCTGGCTGCACAGCGCCATCGTCGTGGTCGGCATGAGCCTGTTCCTCTACTGGCTGTTCGACCGCGTCATGGACGTGCCCCTGCCCCTTGGCCTGCTGAGCGTACTGGAGAACTGACATATGGATACCTTGAGCTACCTGGGCCAGGGCTTCGGCGTCGCCCTGTCCCCTTACAATCTGGTCACGGCCCTGTCCGGCACGCTGATCGGTACCGTCGTCGGCCTGCTGCCGGGCCTGGGCCCGATCAATGGCGTGGCCCTGCTGATCCCCATCGCCTTCGCCCTGGGCTTGCCTCCGGAGTCGGCACTGATCCTGCTGGCTGCGGTGTACCTGGGCTGCGAGTACGGTGGGCGGATCAGCTCGATCCTGCTGAACATTCCGGGCGAAGCATCGACCGTGATGACCACCCTGGACGGCTACCCGATGGCCCGCCAGGGCCTGGCGGGCGTGGCCCTGTCCCTGTCGGCCTGGAGCTCGTTCATCGGCGCCTTCATCGCCACCTGCGGCATGGTGCTGTTCGCCCCGCTGCTGGCCAAGTGGGCAATCGCCTTCGGCCCGGCCGAGTACTTCGTGCTGATGGTGTTCGCCATCGTCGCCCTGGGCGGCATGGCCGGCGACAAGCCGCTCAAGACTTTCATCGCCGCCTTGATCGGCCTGTTCCTGTCGGCGGTGGGCATCGACGCCAACAGTGGCGTGTACCGCTTCACCGGTGACAGCGTGCACCTGGCCGACGGCATTCAGTTCGTCGTGCTGGTGCTGGGCCTGTTCTCGATCAGCGAAATTCTGTTGCTGCTGGAAAAGACCCACCACGGTCACCAGGCGGTCAAGGCCACCGGGCGCATGCTGTTTAACTTCAAGGAAGCGGCGTCGGTGTTCGCGGTGAACATTCGCTGCGGCCTGCTGGGCTTTGTGATGGGCGTGTTGCCAGGCGCAGGTGCCACACTGGCCAGTGCAGTGGCCTACATGACCGAAAAACGCATGGCCGGTGCCAGCGGCAAGTTCGGCAAGGGTGACGCCCGTGGCCTGGCGGCACCGGAAACCGCCATTGGCGCTTCCTGCTGTGGCGCCCTTGTGCCCATGCTGACCCTGGGCGTGCCCGGTTCAGGTACCACGGCGGTGATGATCGGCGCGCTGACGCTCTACAACATCACCCCAGGCCCGCTGCTGTTCGAACAGCAACCTGACATCGTCTGGGGCCTGATCGCGTCGCTGTTCATCGCCAACATCATGCTGGTGATCCTGAACATCCCGATGATCCGCATCTTCACCCGCATCCTGGCCGTGCCGAACTGGGCCCTGGTGCCGGTGATCGCCATCATCACCGGGATCGGTGTCTATGCCGTGCATGCCACCACTTTCGACCTGTTCCTGATGGTCGGCATCGGCATCATGGGCTACATCCTGCGCAAGCTGGACTTCCCGCTTTCGCCGATTCTGCTGGGCTTCATCCTGGGTGGCCTGATGGAGCAGAACCTGCGCCGGGCATTGTCAATTTCCAACGGCGAGTTAGGCATTCTCTGGTCGAGCCCGATCAGCATGGGTGTCTGGGCACTGGTAGCGCTCATGCTCGCACTGCCTATGGTGCGCATCTGGCGCAAGCGTAGCCTGCAGCGCCGGGCCATGGCCGATGCCTGATCGTGGGTTGCCGCTGTACTGGGCAACTGGGCTGGTCGGCCTTGCTGGCGGTTTCGCCGCCAGCAAGGTCGGCTGGCCTTTGCCGTGGATGGTCGGCTCGTTGCTGGCGATCATCGCGGTACGTTGCCTGAGCCCTTGGCAGCTGCCAGAAATACCCAATGGCCGGCGCTGCGGGCAATGCATCATTGGCCTTGGCATCGGCTTGCACTTCACGCCCCAGGTCATCGAGCAAGTGGGCAGTCACTTCGCCTTGATCTTCTTCGGCGCTTTGTTCACTACCGTTTCGAGCGTGCTTGGGGTGTGGTTGCTGCGCCGCTCGGGTGAGGACCGCGCCACTGCGTTCTTTGCCAGCATGCCAGGCGGTTCCGGTGAAATGGTCAACCTGGGTGCGCGCAATGGCGCGGTATTGAGCCAGGTAGCCGCAGCCCAAAGCCTGCGCGTGCTGGCGGTGGTGCTGTGCGTGCCGGCGCTGTTCAAGCTGCTGTTGGGCGATGGCGTAGCGCTCAACCACACCGGCAGCGTCAGCTGGGCCTGGCTGGCCCTCATCGCACCGCTGGGCGTGGCAGCTGGCTGGCTCTGGCAGCGGCTGCAGCAACCCAACCCATGGCTGTTCGGGCCGCTGCTGGTGGCAGCCACCGTCAGCCTTGCCGGCAACTTGCAGATCGCCCTGCCCAATGGCGCCAGTCAGATCGGCCAATGGCTGATCGGCAGCGGTCTGGCCTGCCATTTCAACCGTGCATTCTTCCGCCGCGCGCCGGCATTTCTGGGGCGCACGCTGGTGGCCACAGCCTTGAGCATGGCCCTGGCTGGCGCTGCCGCCTGGGGCTTGAGCCTGCTCACAGCTTTGGATCTGCGCTCACTGACGCTGGGCATGATGCCCGGCGGCATCGCTGAAATGAGCCTGACGGCCGAAACGCTGCAACTGTCGGTGCCGCTGGTGACTGCTTTGCAAGTGATGCGCCTGCTCTTCGTGCTGTTCCTGGCCGAGCCCTTGTTCCGTTACTGGATGAGCAAGCGGCCCGCATGACCTGTCGGGGCCTGACGGCCCCGTCTGGCTCACAGCGGTGGCAACGCCCAGTTGATGGGTGCCAGCCCGCGCTGCTCGAGAAAGCCGTTGGCACGGCTGAAATGCCCACAGCCAAGAAACCCACGGTACGCCGACAACGGCGAGGGGTGCACCGACTTGAGCACCAGGTGCTTGGTGCCGTCGATCAGCTTCTGTTTGCTCTGCGCATGAGCCCCCCACAGCAGAAACACCACATGCTCACACTGCTCGCTGACCACCTCGATGATACGGTCGGTGAAGAATTCCCAGCCTTTCTTGGCATGGGAGGCCGCGTTGCCGCGCTCCACGGTCATGGTGGTGTTGAGCAGCAACACGCCCTGCTCGGCCCAGCTTTGCAGGTAGCCATGGTTGGGGATGGGAATGTTCAGGTCGCGGTACAGCTCCTTGTAGATGTTCACCAGCGACGGCGGCGTGGGCACGCCAGGCTGCACCGAGAAGCACAGGCCATGGGCCTGCCCTGGGCCGTGGTAGGGGTCCTGGCCGAGAATCACCACCTTGACCTGATCCAGGGGGGTGGAGTTGAGTGCATTGAAGATCAGCGGACCAGGTGGGTAGATCTGTTTGCCGGCGGCATATTCACCGCGCAGGAACTCGCGCAACTGCTGCATGTAGGGCTGCTCGAACTCGGCACGCAAGGCGGCTTTCCAACTGGGCTCGAGTTTGATGCGATCGTCGTCAGTCATGGGGGCTTCCGTAAACAATGGGGCGACACTAGGGGTGACACCGACGCTTGTCAAACGATCCGACCAGTGCCCGGCGGGATCGACCAGGCAGGCCATACTTGAGCGGTGACCTGAATGAGGTAAGCCATGAGCATTCGTTGCCAAGTACTGACAGGCGCCGATGGCGCTCGCCTGGGCATCGCTACCCTTGATGCGCCAAGGGCGCTCAATGCCCTCGACCTGCCAATGATAGAGACGCTGGCCGAGCAGTTGCACAGCTGGGCGCAAGACCCGGACATCGCCTGTGTGCTGCTGCGTGGCAATGGCGCCAAGGCATTCTGCGCCGGGGGCGACGTGCGAGCGCTGGCCCAGGCGTGCCGCGAGCAGCCTGGCAGCGTGCCACCGCTGGCTGCATCGTTCTTCGCCGCCGAATATCGCCTGGACCATGCCTTGCACACCTACCCCAAGCCACTGCTGTGCTGGGGCCATGGCCATGTGCTGGGCGGCGGCATGGGTTTGCTCCAAGGCGCCAATGTACGCATCGTGACCCCCAGCAGCGCACTGGCCATGCCTGAGATCAGCATTGGTCTGTACCCCGACGTGGGGGCCAGCTGGTTCCTGGCCCGCTTGCCGGGCAAGCTGGGGTTGTTCCTGGGGCTCACAGGTGCGCCTATCAATGCGCACGATGCACTGGACTTGGGGTTGGCTGACCGTTTCATGGGCGAAGACCGACAAGCGGCGTTGATCGACGAACTGCTGCAGATGAACTGGCAGGAGCAGACCGCGTTGCAACTCAACAGCCTGCTCAGGGCTGAGGCGCATTGCGCCCGCCAGGCACTGCCGGCGGCCCAGTGGTTGCCACGCCGCGCGCTCATCGACGCGCTGCTCGATGTCACCTGCGCGGGCGCTGCCTGGCGGGCAGTGGCGAGCCTGCGCCAGCACGACGACCCGCTGCTGTCGGCAGCCGCCGAGCGCATGCTGGGCGGCTGTCCGCTGACGGCTCATCTGGTGTGGGAGCAAATTCAGCGGGCCCGACACCTGTCACTGGCGCAGGCGTTGCAGATGGAATACGCCATAAGCCTGAACTGCTGTCGTCATCCGGAGTTCAGCGAAGGGGTGCGTGCCCGCCTGCTGGACAAGGATCACCAACCGCGCTGGCACTGGCCGGATGTGGACCACGTGCCCGCAGCCGTGGTGCAGGCACACTTCCAAGCGCCGTGGGAAGGCCATCATCCGCTGGCGGACCTGCACTAGCGGCGCGTCGGGCGCAGGGCGCTCATCACCTGATCAATGGCCTCGCCCACGCCTGTCACCCCAGCCGCCTTGATGCCGACCTCCATCCTGGAAGCGCGGGCCATCGTTGCGGTAGTCGTGTCGATCGCGGTCGCGCCTGTAGTCCCAGCGCTGGCGATGACCGTAATCGTAGCGCGGGTTGCCGTGCCAGCGGCGCACATCGGGCGGCGGCAACGGTCGGTAGCCGGGCGGCGCATGGTAACGAGGCACCGGTTGATAGTAGTAGCGCGGTTGTGGTGGCACCGGATAACGATCGTACCGGTAGTAGCCGGGCGCATAGCCGGGCGAAACATATCGGTCGGTAACGTAATAGTCGGAGCGGTAGTAGGTCGACCGACCAGCGTAGGGCGCACAGGCGCCAAGCGTCAGCCCGAGCAGGGCCACAAGCAGAATTCGATAGGACATAGGCGGCCTCCCGGACCGCTGAGGTGCCCGTGCAGCGAACGCTGCCGAGCGTCGATGCACGACACGTTGATCGACATGGAATAGGACAGGCGCCAACCCGTGCAGTGCCATACTGGTAATAATTTGATACAGCTGCGGCTTCTGGACAAAATCTTGCAGTCATTTAAAGCCCGGAACACTAGAATGTGCGGCCCGGCACACATCATGGGAAGATCATGCCTTCACGCTCCGCTCCGTCATCGCAGCGTTCGTTAATCGCCGCCCTGCTGATGCTGCTGGCCTGCGGTTTCCTCGCCACGTCGCTGCTGAGCTACTTCTCATCGCGCAGTGCCATACGTGACGGCATCATCAATACCGAATTGCCGCTGACCTCCGACACGGTTTATTCGGAAATCCAGAAAGACCTGATCCGCCCTGTTCTGATCGCCTCGATGATGGCCCAGGACACCTTCCTGCGGGACTGGGTGCTGGCCGGTGAGCAGGATGCCCAGCGCATGACCCGCTACCTGGGCGAGGTAACGGGCAAGCAGGGCATCTTCACGTCCTTTTTCGTCTCCGAACACACGCTGACCTACTACCAGGCCAAGGGCGTGCTCAAGCAGGTCCAGCCACAGGCCTGGCGCGATGCCTGGTACTTCCGCCTGCGCGACCAGGCGGCACCTTACGAGATCAATGTAGACCTGGACATGGCCAACCAGGACAACCTGACCGTGTTCATCAACTACAAGGTGCACGACTACCAGGATCGCTTCATCGGCGCGGCAGGGGTGGGGCTGAGCGTTTCCACCGTGGTCAGGATGATCGACCAGTACCAACACCGCTATCAGCGATCCGTGGTCTTCGTCGACGCCCAGGGCAAGGTGTTGATGACAGGCTCAGGCGGTGGCCCGCAGGGCCTGCGCGTCGGCCAGTCGCTGGTCGACAGCCCGGACCTGGGCGGCGTTCTGGCACGCCAGCCGGTGCCTGGCGAAGGCAGTCATGAATACCGCGACCTTGAAGGCCACAGCCATTTTCTGAACGTGCGCCACTTGCCGGAACTGGATTGGTACCTGCTGGTGGACAAACGCGAGACCGGGGCGCTGGACCGGATCCGTCATTCGCTGTACCTGAACCTGGCGATCTGCGCCATGATCACCCTTGTGGTGGTAGCCCTGGTGCATGCGATGGTGCGCCGCCACCAGGCCAGCACCGAAGCCCTGGCCACGCTCGACAGCCTGACCGGGCTGCCCAATCGGCGCAGCTTCGACCTGCTGGCCGCCCAGGCGCTGCGCGAGGCCCAGCGTGACAACAGTCCGCTGGTGGCGTTGCTGATCGACCTGGACCACTTCAAAGCCCTCAACGACACCTATGGTCACCTGGCAGGCGACGAAGTGCTGCGCCAATTTGCCAATGTCCTGCAAGGCAGCATTCGCCAGTCCGATATACTCTGCCGCTGGGGAGGCGAGGAGTTCATCGTGCTGCTGCGTGAGGCCGATGCCCGCCAGGCGAACGAGGCTGCCGAAAAGATCCGGCGCCGCGCCGAGCAACTGACCTTCAGTTACGAGGACCAGCCCCTGCGCCTGACCACCAGCATCGGGGTGAGTCATCTGCAGCCAGGCGATACCTTGCACACCCTACTGACCCGCGCCGACGGCGCCCTCTATCGTGCCAAACAGGCTGGCCGCAACCGTGTCTGCAGTGAAACCTGAAATGAACGACGATCAACGTTGCCCCGCCTGCGGTGCCCTCAACCGGTGCACCCTGGCCGATCCTGCGCAGGCCACCCAGGCTTGCTGGTGCTACAACGTGCGCATCGACCCGGCGGTATTGCAGGCCTTGCCTGCCGAACTGCGCGACCGTGCCTGCCTGTGCCCAAGCTGCGCAGGCGTCGAGGCCCAATTGGCATCGCCCGCAGGTGACGACCATGCGCCTTGATCGTTTTCTTGCCAACCTACCGACCTGCAACCGCCAGCAAGCGCGCCTGATGCTGGCTCAACGTCGCGTGCGGCTCGATGGCCAAGTGGCCAGCGACCCGCTAACGGAAGTACGGGCGTTCAGCCGGGTCGAGCTGGACGATGAGGTGCTGCAGGCGGGCCTCCCGCCACGCTACCTGATGCTGCACAAGCCGCCCGGTTGCGTCAGCGCCACCCACGATCCCCAGCATCCAACCGTCATGGACTTGCTGCCCGACGCGCTCGCGCAGGGCCTGCATATCGCCGGGCGCCTGGACTTCAATACCACCGGGCTGATGATCCTGACCAACGACGGGCAGTGGTCCCGGCGCCTGACCCAGCCGGCCACCAAGCTGCCCAAGCATTACCTGGTCGAAACCCAGGACGAAATCGGCGAGCACTATGTGGCCCGGTTTCAGGAGGGGTTTCACTTTGCTTTCGAAAACCTGACGACCCAACCGGCCGACCTGCAGATCCTCGGGCCGCGCCTGGCCCGGCTCGCCATCGTCGAAGGGCGCTACCACCAGGTCAAACGCATGTTCGGGTTCTATGACAACAAGGTGGTCAAGCTGCACCGGGAGCGCATGGGCGCGATCGCGCTGGACATGAACCTGCCGCCGGGGGCATACCGAGAACTCACGCTCGAGGAAATCGCTGCCGTATAGGTGAGCCTTGTGACGTAGGGAAAAGGCGCAGGAGCGCGGAGGGAAAAGACATTTTTTATAACGCGGGCTTCTAATTTGCCGAACGTTCTGGTAAAAAGTGCAGCTCAGATGCGGGTATAGTTTAGTGGCAAAACGAAAGCTTCCCAAGCTTTAGTTGAGGGTTCGATTCCCTCTACCCGCTCCATCTTCAAGCCAGCGTTCACATGGCTTACGCTTCCTCTACCGCCCATCCTCACTGCACACGTTGATGCTGCAGTACCACCGCCGCTTCCCGCATAAAAATCTCGAGCGTCTTGGGCCCCACGCCTTCAAATCCCAGCAGCCATGTATTGGCGTGCGCCATGTCCACCGCCGCATTGAGCAACACCTCATCCATTTCCGCTTCAAGCCCACTGCCCAAGCGATGCAGCCGCCGGGCCGTGGATTCGTCGTAGCGGGCGTAACCGGCCTGACCCAGAAGCTTCACCAGCGTGTGATGCGGGCACCTCGCCAGCTTGCCTGGGGTGTCCAGGCCATGGGTATCGACCAGCAGCCGGTAGGCCTGGATCGCGACACTGGCACGAATGCGCTTGCCGATCAGAAAGCTGGCAAGCAACCACTTATAGAGGCCGCGCCCATGGCACTGGTGTATGTCGATGCCAAGCAGCGCGGCGCTGACCAGTATCAACCCTTGGTGCGCCGCGGGTCAGCGGAGCGAGGGTAGGTGCGCTCTTGCTCGATGGTGCCATCGGCCTTGTGAATCTTCACCGAGGCTGTCTTGCCCTCGAAGAATGTGGCCAGCGACCCCACCAGTTCTTGCTTGGTCGCGCTGTGCTTTGAAGCGCGCGCAGCACCTGCCTTCTTCAGTTCCCACCCGTCATTGGCAGGGCTTACATGATAGGTGTCCATGACAGATCTCCTGTTCAGGTAAAGACATGACGATCTACGTGTCGGTGTGGCCGGTGCTGGCTAGGCGCTGCCCCGTGGCCACTCAAGACCTTGGAGGGATTCAAGTCCGCTCGTGTTCACTTTCAATCCCCTGCAGTTGCCGTCAAGCTCACCGATGCAGCCTGCAACGCGCTGCCAGCACTGGCGCGGCGCACTCATGGCCTAGGCTTGACGTGGTAAAGTCTGCCGGATCCCGCTTTACGGACTCCAGCATGCCCGCACTAGACGCCACTCTTCTCCCCTGGTCAGACCTTGCCGACCAGTACCCCTGTGAAACCCTCATGGTCGGTAACGGCGCAAGCCGGGCCTTCTGGAAGCCGTTCGGGTATTTCTCGCTGTACGAGGAGGCGCAACGGGCCGGGCGTAAGAAGGGCTTGGCCATCAGCGATCAGGCCTTGTTCAAGTCATTGAGCTCCGAGCTGTTCGAACCAGTGCTGACCGCCCTCAACACCACGGTGCGTACCAACGCTGCGCTGGCCATCAACTCGACCGCGCCGCTGAACCGCTATTACTCCATCAAGGAGGCGCTGATCCACGCCGTGCGCACCGTGCACATGCCTTGGTCGGCAATGCCCGAAGCCGCCCTGAGCACCCTCAACCAGGCCCTGCGCGGCTACCGCAACGTCTATACCAGCAACTATGACCTGCTGCTGGTCTGGGCCGTGCAGCACGATCCGAAGGGCTTTGCCGAACTGTTCGACGAGCAGGGTTTTTTCGACGTGCGCCGAACGGCGGGTCAAGGCACGCGGGTGCTGCACCTGCACGGTGGCATGCACCTGCTCAAGCTGCCTGACGGCACTACCCGGCAACGCAGTGCCAGCAGCGTTGAAATGCTCGAAGGGTTCGCCGTGAATGTGCCAGGTGAAGTGCCGCTGTTCGTCAACGAAGAGCGCAGCGACGAAAAGCTGCGTGCCATCCGTAGTTCGGACTACCTGAGCTGGAGCCTGGGCCAGTTGGCCAGTGAACACCGGGGCATGTGCCTGTTCGGTCAGCACCTGGACAGCAACGACCGGCACCTGCTCGACGCCATCCGCTCAGCCCGGCCCAGCCACCTGGCGATTGCCATACGCCCTTTGGGAGAGGCATCGGTCATCAACCAGAAGCGTCATTTCACCAGCCGCTTCGAAGACATGCCGGACACGGCCCTGCACTTCTTCGACGCCCAGACGCATCCGCTGGCGATAGCAAGCGCACTACTAGGTACACCAGTCGCACAAGCGGATAGTCGCCATTTGCTTACGAAGCAGGCTTAACAGCGCCGAATACGCGCTCATAGGCCGTGCAGATGTTGATGACCATCGCGCTATGGGCAAGCTCGACCACGTTTTGCCTAACAGGGCATGTACCTCGCTTCTGGAGCCAGGCAAGGATGTCTGCAAGATGCCATAGGCATGTTCTGCCATGGTGCACGGGAGGGGGGAAGTCAATTGAATGCACGAGCATCAACTTGCGCATGTTCTGACGGGATACCCCTATCAATTCTGCAACATCCGTCAGTCCAACGAGGTCGGGAGTCGCTTCGATGAGGTTGGCCGTGGGTACTGCCCGCTGCACGTCAAACAAGGCACTTCGTATTGCGTCGTCAGCAGAGCTGGCCTCACGAACGAATGAGAGCGCCAGCCTTCCCGGTTGGCCAATCCCCACCAACGCATCGTCACACCCATGCGATACCAAACGCTCAAGAAGACCATCAATGTCGTGACGGTCACTTACCTGAAATTTGAGAGTAAATTCATAGTTCATGGAGGTGTTCCGTATCAAGGTCCATATCGCCGGATACTGCCTTTTCGATCACACAATTGTTGACCACGCGTTTGATCTGGCGGGCAAAATTGCCGGGGTTTTTTGGCGTACTCCAGATGCTGACGATACAGAATTCACTGCACCTGCAATTTGCACTGTTCCATGGACAATAGAGCTTTCCCCAACAATGCCCTCCCCCTTCAATGACTTTCCAGCCTCTAGACTGGGCGTATCGTAAAGCTGACTCGATTTCCTTATTGGGATGGGTTGGGCGCGGCATCGACTTCCTCGATTCTGGCACAGAGACTTCGGTTGTCAACTGACAACCCTGATGCAATCTGCCTCAGCGTAATCGCAGAACGACGGCTTGATGGATAACGGACGCTAATTCAGAACTATCCTACGGCCCCCAAGACATCTTCCCAGGCTGTATTCGCGCTTGAATGTCAAAGCAACCCATCCGCCCGCAGCAACGTTTCAAGACAATGCGCCTTCACCCCATAGAACGCCTTGAGCTGTTCTATCTTCTCCAGCAAGGCTGACTGATCCGCTGGCTGGCGCCGTTTGACGGCCAGGATCATCTTGTTCTTGTTGGTGTGCTCCAGGGATATGAACTCGAACACCTTGGTCTCGTAGCCGCAGGCCTCCAGGTACAGTGCACGCAGGCTGTCGGTGAGCATTTCGGCCTGCTGGCCCAGGTGCAGGCCATATTGCAGCATCGGTTGCAGCAGGCCCGGGCTGTGCAGCTGCGGGCGGATCTGCTTGTGGCAGCACGGTGAGCACATGATGATTGCCGCGTTGCAGCGGATACCGGTATGGATGGCGTAGTCGGTCGCCACGTCGCAGGCGTGCAGCGCGATCATTACCTCGATGGCATCGGGCACCACGCTGCGCACATCGCCGCACTGAAACTCCAGCCCTGGGTGTTCGAGCCGCGCGGCGGCGGCGTTGCACAGCTCGACCATGTCCTGGCGCAGCTCAACGCCCGTTACCTGGGCATCGCGGCCCAGCGTATTGCGCAGGTAATCGTGCATGGCGAAGGTCAGATAACCCTTGCCCGAGCCGAAGTCGGCCACCCGCAGGCGTTGCTCGCTCGACAAGGGGGCATTGGCCAGGGCGTGGTCGAAGACCTCGATGAACTTGTTGATCTGCTTCCACTTGCGCGACATCGACGGGATCAGTGCGCCCTGGGCGTCCGTTACGCCAAGGTCACGCAGAAACGGTCGGGCAATGTCCAGGTAGCGCTTTTTCTCGCGGTCATGCCCGTTGCTGCCAACGGTTTCCCGGGGCGCCTGGGCGCCATGGCGCTGCAGCATGGGCTTGCCCTTCTTGCTGAAGGTCAGTTGCAGCTCACCCTCTGCATCGAACAGGTGGGCATTGCGAAAGCCTTCTGGCAACAGTTCGGCGATGCACTGCAGAGCATCATCGAGCGGCAGGTTGCGGGTGATGTCGCGGGTCTGGTGGCGGTAGACCAGGGACAGGTTCGCCTGCCCCTTGACCAGCAAGGGCTTGGCGATGATGCGTTGCAGGGTCGGGTCGGTGCCGACAGGCCGCGCCAGTACCAGCTTGACCACGGTGTTGCCCTGCAGGCCGGTGCGAAGCAGGTCGAGAAACTGGACGCGCGCATCCGGTGAAGTAGAAAGGGCAGACATGGGCAAACGGTACCTCCAATAGCGGGGGCCGTATTCTACACCCCCGCACAGTCGGCCAGGGTTGCGTTAGTCGAGGATTACCAGCGGCTGGGGCAGATGCCTGCACGCAAGTGCGCGTGGCGCCTGCTGGCCAAGGCGATGGCCGCACGCCTCGACGCACTCGATCATGCCCTGCAGCGCTTGCCCCTGGCGAACCTGGCTGGCCAGACGGTCAGTGAGCGTAACGCGCAGCGCCTCGTCAAGGCAAAGCGCGGCCTGCTTGTCCATCAGCAGCTGTGCGTACTGCTCGGCCTCGCTGACGAAGATCATTACGCATCCGGCGCCTGTAAAGGCCCGAGCGCCGAGGTCGAGAAACTGACGAGTGGCAAGGCGCGACGCTCGCCAGCGGCGCCAAGCCCGCGGTACGGTCCATGGTTCCAGGCGCGGGCTGCGCAACAGCACGCAGAGGCCTACGAACAGCAGTACATTGGCAACGATCAGGCCGCGCACGCTGGGCCAGCCCAGCACCGCGTGCAGCACGCCTGGCAGCGCCAGCGCCAGCACGGCGGACCAGAATAGTGGGAAATAGGCGTAATCATCGGCGCGGCGGGCGAGCACTGCCAGCAACGCGACATCCGTGCGCCGGCCAACACCGGCCATGGCTTCAGCGAGCTGACGCTGCTGGTAGGGTTCAAGCGGAGTCATGCCGTGTTCTCGTGAGCGTTCTTATAGTTGTTTTCCCGGTGTACGGGGCTTCGTCAGCACGCGGCCGATTCAGGCATAATCCGCCGCAGGAAGATCTGCGTGCAAATCGTACAACAACAGCCGCCCGAAAACCTCGCCCATGCGTGTGTCACCGTTGACCATGCATCGGCCCCCTTACGGAATTCATGATGAAACTGTCTCTGCTGGGCCTGGCCATGGGCCTCGTCAGCCAGGCGGCTGTCGCCGCCACTTCCGCGCCGCCGCTCGAGAACAAACAGGCATTCATCGACCATCTGATCAGCCAGATGACCGAGGCCGAAAAAATCGGGCAGTTGCGCCTGATCAGCATCAGCCCTGAAATGCCCCGGGAGAAGATCCGCGAGGAGATCGCCGCCGGACGCATCGGCGGCACCTTCAACTCGCGCACGGCACCGGAAAACCGGCCGATGCAGGACGCGGCCATGCGCAGCCGGCTGAAGATCCCGATGTTTTTCGCTTATGACACGGTACATGGCGAGCGCACCATATTTCCCATCGGCCTGGGCATGGCCGCCACCTGGGACATGGACGCCGTCGCCAAGGTCGGCCGCACAGCGGCCATCGAAGCGGCTGCCGACGCACTGGACATGACCTTTGCGCCGATGGTCGACATCGCCCGGGATCCGCGCTGGGGTCGCACCAGTGAGGGCTTTGGCGAAGACACGTACCTGACCGCGAAAATCGGCCAGGTAATGGTCCGCGCGTTCCAGGGCAGCAGCCCGGCCAACCCGGACAGCATCATGGCCATCGTCAAGCATTTCGCCCTTTACGGCGCAGTGGAAGGCGGGCGTGACTACAACACGGTCGATATGAGCCTGCCGAAGATGTACAACGATTACCTGCCGCCCTACCGCGCCGCGATCGATGCCGGCGCCGGTGGTGTGATGGTTGCGCTGAACTCGATCAACGGCGTGCCGGCCACCTCCAACACCTGGCTGATGAACGACGTGCTGCGCAAGGAGTGGGGCTTCAAGGGCGTGACCATCAGCGATCATGGCGCCATCCAGGAGCTGATCCGCCATGGCGTGGCGCGCGACGGTCGCGAGGCGGCCAAGCTGGCGATCAAGGCAGGCATCGACATGAGCATGAACGACACCTTGTACGGCGAGGAGCTACCAGGGTTGCTCAAGGCGGGCGACGTGAGCCAGGCAGAGCTGGATCAGGCCGTGCGCGAAGTGCTGGGCGCCAAATACGACATGGGCCTGTTCAAGAACCCCTACGTGCGCATCGGCGCGGCGCAGAACGACCTCAAGGACTACTACGGCGAGGACCGCCTGCACCGCGACGCTGCGCGCGACGTGGCGCGCCGCAGCCTGGTGCTGCTGGAAAACCGCAGGCAGACGCTGCCGCTCAGTAAAGATGCCACCATCGCCCTGGTCGGTCCCCTTGCCGACGCACCGATCGACATGATGGGCAGCTGGGCAGCAGACGGGCGCCCCACCCACTCGGTCACGGTGCGCGAAGGGCTGCGCCGCGCCATCGAGGGCAAGGGCAAGCTGGTCTACGCCAAGGGCTCCAACGTCACCGGTGACAAGGCCATTCTCGACTACCTGAACTTCCTCAACTTCGATGCGCCGGAAATCGTCGACGACCCTCGCCCACCTGCGGTGCTCATCGACGAAGCGGTCAAGGCCGCGCAGCAGGCGGACGTGGTCGTGGCGGTGATCGGCGAATCGCGCGGCATGTCCCATGAATCTTCCAGCCGCACCACGCTGCAGGTACCGGCCAACCAGCGTGCACTGATCGAGGCCTTGAAGGCCACCGGCAAGCCGCTGGTGCTGGTGCTGATGAATGGCCGGCCGCTGTCCATCGGCTGGGAGCGCGAGCAGGCCGATGCCCTGCTCGAAACCTGGTTCGCCGGTACCGAAGGTGGCAACGCCATTGCCGACGTGCTGTTCGGCGACTACAACCCCTCCGGCAAGCTACCGATCACCTTCCCACGCTCGGTCGGGCAGATTCCGATGTACTACAACCACACCCGTATTGGCCGTCCGTTCACACCTGGCAAACCCGGCAACTACACCTCCCAGTACTTCGAAGAACCCAACGGGCCGCTGTATCCCTTCGGTTACGGCCTGAGCTACAGCACGTTCGAACTGTCGGGGCTCGCGCTTTCTGGCAACAAGCTCAAGCGCGGGGACACGTTGCAAGCCAGCATCGTGGTGCGCAATACCGGCAAGGTGGCCGGCGAGACGGTGGTGCAGTTGTACGTGCAGGATGTGTCCGCCTCGATGAGCCGCCCGGTCAAGGAGCTGAAGAACTTCCAGAAGCTCATGCTCAAGCCCGGCGAAACACGGACCGTGACCTTCAGCATTAGCGAAGAAGACCTGAAGTTCTACAATGGCCAGCTGCAGCGCGTTGCCGAGCCCGGGGCGTTCAACGTCCAGGTGGGCCTGGACTCCGACGCGGTGCAACAGCAGGGCTTCGAACTGCTGTAAGTGTCGATCCTTGACGGCCTTTTCGCGGACAGACTGGGGCGGCGGTGCAGCGCTCCGGTTTCGCCAAAGCAGGCTCCTTCCCCACCCACGCGGATCTGCTCCCAATGCCTTTTTCCTTTCGCGCCCTGCGTCTGGGGCTGATCACCCTGGTGATCGTGCTGGGTACCGTCCTCTGTGCCAGCTGGGCCATGCACCAGGCCAAACGCCAGGCCATGGAAGCGGACGCCCGCCAGGCCAGCCAGCAACTGGGGCTGTATGCCAATGCCTTGCACACCCTCATCGACCGCTATCGGGCCCTGCCTGCAGTACTGGCCCTGGACCCGGAACTGATCGACGCTTTGCGCGGCCCGATCCAGGCGCGAACCCAGGATGCCCTGAACCGCAAGCTCGAGCGCATCAACGGTGCAGCCAACTCTTCCACCCTCGAACTGCTCGACCGCAACGGGCTGGCGGTGGCAGCCAGCAACTGGCGGCTACCCACCAGCTATGTGGGTTCCAACTACGGCTTTCGCCCTTATTTCAAGCAAACCCGCAGCCTGGGTAATGGCCGCTTCTATGCCGTTGGCGTGACCAGCGGGGTACCCGGCTACTTTCTGTCCAGCGCGGTGAACGACGAACAGGGTCGCTTTCTCGGCGCCATGGTGGTCAAGCTGGAATTTCCCGAGCTTGAGCGCGAGTGGCGCCAGGGCAGCGACATATTGCTGGTCAGCGATGCCCGTGGCATTACCTTCATCGCCAACCAGGACGGCTGGCGTTACCGGGAACTGCGCCCATTGGACGGCGCTGACCGGGCCGAACTGGCGCAGACCCGTCAGTACGACAAGCACCCGTTGATACCGCTGATGCACCAGGTGCTGACGCGTTTCGCTGAAAACAGCACCCTCAGCCGGGTGCAGGCCCCGCAAGGCGAGACCGAGTTCTTGTGGGAAAGCCTGCCGCTGGAAAGCGAGCAATGGACCCTGCACCTGCTGCGCAAGCCCCAGGTGGGAACCGACGCGCGCAATGCCGGCCTGGGTGCTGCAGCGGTATGGCTGAGCCTGGTATTCGCCGCCTTGCTGGTCAGCCAGCGCCTGCGCCTGTCACGCCTGCGCCAACGCAGCCGCGAGGAGCTCAAGCGCCAGGTCGAGGAACGCACCCGCGAGCTGCGCACGGCCCAGGAGGGGCTAGTGCAAACGGCCAAGCTGGCGGCCCTGGGGCAGATGTCCGCCGCCATGGCGCACGAAATCAACCAGCCCCTCACGACCCAGCGCATGCAGCTGGAAACCCTGAAGCTGCTGCTGGACCACGGGCGCTACGACGAGGCTCGTCAGGCCCTGGAACCACTGGAGCAGATGTTGACGCGCATGGCGTCGCTGACCGGGCACCTGAAGACGTTTGCCCGTAACAGCCCAGGCGGCTTGCGCGAGCGCCTGGACTTGGCCGGCGTGGTCGACCAGGCGCTGGACCTGTTGCAGGCGCGCCTGCATGCACTGGACGTGCAATTGGCCCTGTACCTGGCGCGTCCGGCGTGGGTGCGCGGCGATGCCATCCGCCTGGAACAGGTGCTGATCAACCTTCTGAGCAACGCGTTGGACGCGATGGCAGACAAGCGCTACCGGCGGCTGGAAATCCGCATCGAGCCCGATGCGCAGCATTGGCGCCTGAGCGTGCTCGATTCGGGGGGTGGTATCGCGGCCGAGGACCTGCCCAGGATCTTCGACCCTTTCTTCACCACCAAGCCCGTAGGTGATGGCCTGGGCTTGGGACTGGCGATCTCCTATGGCATCGTGCACGACGCCGGTGGGCAACTGCTGGCCGAAAACGTACCGGGCGGCGCGCGCCTTAGCATCACCTTGCCTCGCGATCAGGAGCCTGCATGTTGAACTCAGTGATGGTCATAGACGATGAAGCCAGTATTCGTACGGCCGTCGAGCAATGGCTGAGCCTGTCAGGCTTCGAAGTCCAGGTCTTTGCCCGTGCCGATGAGGGCATGGCGCACATCGGCCAGGACTATCCAGGCGTGATCATCAGCGACGTGCGCATGCCTGGCATGGACGGCCTGCAACTGCTCGAACGGCTGCAGGCCAACGATCCGGACCTGCCCGTGATCCTGCTGACCGGTCACGGTGATGTACCCATGGCGGTCGAGGCCATGCGCAGCGGCGCCTACGACTTCCTGGAAAAGCCCTTCACTCCACAGCACCTGCTCGGCAGCCTTCGCCGCGCGCTGGAAAAGCGCCAGCTGGTGCTGGAAAATCGACGCCTGCATCAGCAGGCAGACCTCAGGACGCGGCTTGAAGCCACGCTGCTTGGGGTATCACCGGGTATGCAGCAGTTGCGCCGGCAAGTGCTGGACCTGGCCGCCTTGCCGGTGAACGTGCTGATTCGCGGCGAAACCGGCAGCGGCAAGGAGCAGGTCGCCCGCTGCCTGCACGACTTTGGCCCACGCGCCAGCAAACCTTTCGTCGCGCTCAACTGCGCCGCCATTCCCGAAGCCTTGTTCGAGGCCGAGCTGTTCGGCCATGAAAGCGGCGCCTTCACCGGCGCCCAGGGCAAACGCATCGGCAGGCTGGAATACGCCGATGGCGGCACGGTCTTTCTCGATGAAATCGAAAGCATGCCCCTGGCGCAACAGGCCAAATTGCTGCGCGTGATCCAGGACCAGAAGATCGAGCGCCTGGGCGCGAACCAGAGCATCGGCGTGGACCTGCGCATCATCGCTGCCACCAAGCCCGACCTGTTCGATGAAGCCCGGGCCGGCCGCTTTCGCGAGGACTTGGCCTACCGCCTGAATGTTGCAGAGTTGCGCCTGCCGCCTTTGCGCGAACGACGGGAAGACATCGTCCTGTTATTCGAGCACTTCGCGCAGGCAGCCGCGTCCCGAATCGGCCGCACAGCCCTGCCCCAGTCGGGTCAGCAGTTGGCGCAACTGCTGACCCATGATTGGCCAGGCAACGTGCGTGAACTGGCCAACGCGGCGGAGCGCCACGTGCTGGGGCTCGGTTCGCCCATGCCAGAACAGGCGCCTGTCGGGCAGTCGCTGGCTGAGCGCGTGGAAGCATTCGAGGCGCAGTGCCTGCGTGCTTCCCTGCGCCAACATGCCGGCGAGATCAAGGCGGTGATGCAGGACCTGCAAATGCCCCGCCGTACCTTGAACGAGAAAATGCAGCGCCATGGGCTGGTGCGGGACGAATTCGTCAACGCGCCATAAGCGGAAACTCGCCTACATCTACGCACTGATGAGCGGAATCTTGCTTATATAGGTGAACCGCCTTTGCGCGCACGCCGTACTGAGTGCATCTCAACTTCTGCTCAACGCCATGATCCATACGGGTTCCACGTCAGCGTGCACCCGGATGAAGCAATCGCGCTTCGTTTTGGCACACCTTCTGCAAAAGCCCCTGCAAGCTGCGCCCTGCGCGCTTTCACAACAACAATGAGAAGGTGTCCCTGATGGATAACGCTACCTCCCTGCCTAACGGGGCGGCCGCAACGCCTGCCGCGCCAAGAACCACTGCCAGTCGCCTCAAATCGATCTTCAGCGGTTCGATCGGCAACATGGTCGAATGGTACGACTGGTACGTCTATGCAGCGTTCTCGCTGTATTTCGCCAAGGCTTTCTTCCCGGCCGGCGATTCCACGGCTCAACTGCTCAATACCGCTGCCATCTTTGCCGTGGGCTTTTTGATGCGCCCGATTGGTGGCTGGCTGATGGGCATGTATGCCGACCGCAAGGGGCGCAAGGCTGCACTGATGGCCTCGGTGCTGCTGATGTGCGCAGGCTCGCTGGTGATTGCCCTCACCCCCGGCTATGAAACCATCGGTGTGGCAGCGCCGGTCCTGCTGGTGGTCGCTCGCTTGATGCAAGGGTTGTCGGTGGGGGGTGAATACGGCACCTCGGCCACCTACCTGAGTGAAATGGCGAGCAAGGAGCGTCGGGGCTTCTTCTCCAGCTTCCAATACGTGACGCTGATCTCGGGCCAGCTCATCGCCCTGGCGGTCCTGATCGTTCTGCAACAGACCCTGACCACCGAGCAACTGTACGCCTGGGGCTGGCGCGTGCCGTTCGTGATCGGTGCCCTGTGTGCGGTGGTTGCCCTCTACCTGCGACGGGGCATGGAAGAAACCGCGTCGTTCACCAAGAAGGAGAAAGCCAAGGAAAGCCTGATGCGCACCTTGATGCGCCACCCCAAGGAACTGCTGACCGTGGTCGGCCTGACCATGGGCGGTACCCTGGCCTTCTACACCTACACCACCTACATGCAGAAATACCTGGTCAATACAGTCGGGATGAGCATCAGCGATTCGACCACTATCTCTGCCGCGACGCTGTTCCTGTTCATGTGCCTGCAACCTTTGGTGGGTGGGCTGTCGGACAAGATCGGCCGGCGCCCTATTCTGATTGCCTTCGGGGTGCTCGGTACGCTGTTCACGGTGCCGATCCTCAGCACCTTGCATACCATCCAGACCTGGTGGGGCGCGTTCTTCCTGATCATGGCGGCGTTGATCATCGTCAGCGGCTACACCTCGATCAACGCAGTGGTGAAGGCTGAACTGTTCCCGACCGAGATCCGTGCCCTGGGCGTTGGTCTGCCCTACGCCTTGACCGTGTCCATCTTCGGCGGTACGGCCGAATACGTGGCCTTGTGGTTCAAGAGCGCCGGCATGGAAAGCGGTTTCTACTGGTACGTCACAGGCTGCATCGCCTGCTCGCTGCTGGTGTACGCCACCATGAAGGACACCAAGCAGCATTCGCGTATCACCACTGACTAAGCCATCCCACGCTTAGCACTGCTTCGGGCGCCTAAAGGGCGCCCGATTGCGTTTGGACACCCCGAGCCTGGTTGGATTATCCAGGCGCCAGCCCTTCCTTGCAGGCCCAGCTTGCACCTCCACGCCGCCCGCACTGGCACGACGTTCATCAGACGCGCTTGGCTTAATGGCCTATTAATCACACCCCGGCATATTGCATCCCTCAGCACCAGCGCAAGTACCTGCTGTGCGAACCCACTGATTGGCTACATACCAATCCAGCTGCGCACCCAAAACAATCGAATAAACCGATCATTAAGGACTATTTTTAGCGCTTTTTAATCGCATTAATCGGCGTAACATTAAATTTATCGAGACAACCCACTTACTGGAGCATCCCCATGAAAAGCAAACTCATCCTGACCCTCGCCCTTTGCGCATTTGCCGCAGGCGCATCCGCCGAAGACGGATTCGATCGCACCCATGCGCATACCTTCGCGGCAGCGCCCGCTCAAGCCACCGGCTATGCCGAGGATGGCTTTGACCGCACCGGCGGCCAACGCTTCGCCGAAGACGGCTTCGACCGCACCGGCGGCCAGCGCTTCGCCGAAGACGGCTTCGACCGCACCGGCGGCCAGCGCTTCGCCGAAGACGGCTTCGACCGCACCGGTGGCCAACGCTTCGCCGAAGACGGCTTTGACCGCACCGGCGGCCAGCGCTTCGCCGAAGACGGCTTCGACCGCACCAACGCTCATCGCATCAGCTGATAGCAACCATGCGTATCCAGCCCGGCTTTCGCCGGGCTCCAGCATTCCCAGTTGGCCTCAGCCTTGGCACACTGGTCGCCTCTCAAACCAGGAGGTGGGCCGGCAAGCCCAGCGCAGATGTATTACTACGAACCCGCCAAAGGCCATGGCCTGCCCCATGATCCGTTCAACGCCATCGTCGGCCCTCGCCCGATCGGCTGGATATCCTCGCAGGACCAGCAAGGCCGTCTGAATCTCGCGCCTTACAGCTTCTTCAACGCCTTCAACTACATTCCACCGATCATCGGTTTCTGCAGCGTCGGGCGCAAAGACAGCCTGAACAATATCGAGCAAACCGGTGAGTTCGTCTGGAACCTGGCCACCCGCCCTCTGGCCGAGCAGATGAACCTGAGCTGCTCTGCTGTGCCGCCGGAGGTGAACGAGTTCGACCTCAGCGGCCTGACGGCCACGCCCTCGAGCGTGGTGAAGGTGCCACGGGTAGGGGAAACCCCCGTGGCGTTCGAATGCAAGGTGACGCAGATCGTGCAACTGCAGCGCGCCGACCAGGCACTGGTACCCAGCTGGTTGATCCTGGGCGAGGTGGCGGCGGTGCACATCGCCGAGCGCCTGCTCAAGGACGGCATCTACGACACCGCGGCAGCCGAGCCCATCCTGCGTGGCGGTGGCCCGGCGGACTACTTCGAGCTGGGCAACCTGTTCAAGATGCCCAGACCCAAAGCCTGATCACCAGATCAGCTCACCCGCCTCGCTGACCCCTTGCAGGCGTTGCAACTGGCCCGTGGCCGCCTCGTCGGCAGCCACGGCGCCCTTGAACACTTGCCCATCGAGCACCTTGTGAAAGCGCGGTGCGCCGCCCATGCCAATGGCCTTCACGGCAATGGCTGCGTGGTAGCCACCGCCTTCGGCCGGCACCATTGCCGACACGGCTTCGTACTGGGGAAACTCTCTACGTGCCATCTTTGCCATACGCCTTGTGAGTGAAACCGAGATGGTACCCACTGGCTCGTTGACGCGCCAATCACTGGCCTGGGCGCCCGCAGCACCGGCTCAGCCGAACGTGTGCAGATCCAGGCTGCTCACCACCTGGGCTTGCACCAACTCACCGAACACATTGAGCGTTGGCGAAGCGAAGTAACCATTCATCGCCTGCTGATCCTGCCAGCTACCGCTCAATAACCACAAGTCGTCATCGGCCTGCGAGCGCTGCACCGAAAAGCTCAGGCAACCCGGGGTATCCAGCGACGGCACCAACAGGTCGCGCAAGCGTGCGCCGAGTTCGGCCGAGCGCCCGCTGCTGGCCCGAATCAAGGCAAGATGGGTGACCGGTTGTTGTAGCCTCATTGCACAATCTCCCTCAAGCAGTCCAATACCTGGCTTGCAAGGCTAGGGCCTGGGCGCGTCTGCGCGTTAGGCCATTACTGCACACCGATTGCCTGATTCTGCAACGCGGCAGGATCAGGCAATCGATCTGCAGTATTCGACTAGCTTCGACGATTGCCCAAACCTATGCTGCGTCGGTCAGCAGAGGAAAGCCCCATGCCCATCGCCCCGTCCCTAGATCCGCACCTGGAGGTTCAGCGCCAGGAGCTGGCCGACTTGATCGCTCGCCATGCAGGCGACCCCTATGGGCCGGCCTCAGCCATCGACAACCTTTTCCTGGTGCGCTACACCGAGAACATTCGTTCCGTACCCACCCTGGCGCAACCTGCGCTGTGCATTCTGGCCCAAGGCAGCAAGAGCTTGTTTCTCGGGGACGAACAGTACGCCTACGACCCGCTGCACTACATGGTGGTGTCGGTCACCTTGCCCCTGAGCGCGGTCAAGCTCGACGCCAGCCCGCAGCGCCCGAGCCTGGGTTTGCGCATGGACCTGGACCCTGCCGAGATCAGCCAGCTGATCGCCGACAGCGGTCCGATGCTGGTACCCAATCGCCCCTATGGGCGCGGCCTGTATGTGGAAAAAACCGACGGCGCGCTGCTCGATGCCTTGCTGCGTCTGCTGCGCCTGCTCGACACGCCACGCGACATCGCCATGCTGGCCCCGCTGGTGCGCAGAGAGATTCTCTACCGCCTGCTGCGCGGCCCGCAGGGCTATCGGCTGTACGAAATTGCCTTGGCCAATAGCCAGACCCACCGCGTGTGCCAGGCCATCAGCTGGCTCAACGACAACTATCAGCGGCCACTGCGCATCGAGGACCTGGCCCGCGAGGTCAACCTCAGCGTTTCTACCCTGCACCATCGTTTCAAGGCGGTAACTTCGATGAGCCCGCTGCAGTATCAGAAGCAACTGCGCTTGCAGGAAGCCCGGCGTCTGATGCTCAACGATGGCCTGGAGGCCGCCGTGGCGGCCTATCGGGTAGGTTACGAAAGCCCGTCGCAATTCAGCCGTGAGTACAGCCGCCTTTACGGCGCACCGCCTATCCGTGACATGGCCCGGCTGCGGTCAAGCGCGGTGTAGCGACAACGAGATCACCGCAGCGCTGCATAGCGTAACGCGCACAGTCACTGAAGCGGCCATTGCATCTCGCCCTTGGCCACCTTGGCGCTGAGCTCAAGCGCACTCTGATCGCCCAACCCCGGATAGTGTCGTTTCATGGCCTCGACCAGCGCCGCCGCATCCCTTGCCACTCGCGCCTGCGCCTCGAAGGTGCGGATGTAATCGGCGGTAAAGCCAACGGACTGCGGTGAGTAATCACTGGCACCGACAAAGTGGCCGGGCACCACGGTTTGCGGCGCAAGTGCCTGGATGTCCGCCAGGGTTTGCAGCCAATGGGCACGCGAGGGTGCCGATTGTGTGTCGGCCATCCACACATGAATGTTCTGCGAAACCACGACGCCGCCAACCACTGCCTTGATCGAAGGTATCCAGACAAAGCTGCGGTCTGGCTGCGGTCCTTCGAGGCCGCGCACCTCCAGCACTTGGTCCTCGAGCAGCAGACGGTTGCCTGCCAGCGCCTTGGGCAGCACCAGCCGTTCAGGTTTGTCCGCCCCCATTTCAGGCCCCCAGTACGCCAGTTTGGCCTCCATGGTGTTGCGGATGTGTTCGACAGTGGCGGCCGAGGCCACTACCTCGGCGTCCGGGAACGCCTGGGTCAGGGTTGCCAGGCCGAAGTAGTAATCGGGGTCGCCCTGGCTGATGTAGATCGTCGTCAGGCGCTTGCCACTGGCGCGCAGTCGCTGCACCAGTTGCCGGGCGTGGTCATTGCCAAATTGTGCATCGATCAACACGGCGTCACGTTGACCGCTTACGATCACGGAGCTGACCGCGAACGGCGCATCGGCGCCAGGGTTGTAGACGTCCAGTTGCAGGGGAGCGGCTGCCAGCAGTGGGGCGGCACAGGCCAGGCATCCGAGCACCAGGCCACGCAAGGGAGAAAGCAGTGTCATCGCAGGCATCCGTCAGAATGGGAATGCCTGGGAGCTTAAGGGGCGATACCCTGCAGAAAAATGCCATGCTTGCACATGGTTTGTTTCTAAAATCGGGCAAATGATGGATCGTCTAACCGCTATGCGCGTTTTCGTCACGGTCGTGGACCTTGGCAGTCAGTCGGCGGCGGCCGAGCACCTGCTGCTCTCGCGGCCCGTGATCTCTCGGTACCTGGCACAGCTTGAAGCGTGGGTGGGGGCGCGGTTGATGCAGCGCACCACGCGCCGGCTCAGCCTCACTGCCGCGGGCCAGGACATCCTGCCGCGCTGCAGGCAATTGCTGGAGCTGGCCAGCGAACTGCAGGGGGCCGTACAACAGCAAGACCAGACACCGCGAGGGACATTGCGTATCAGCGTCAGTACGTCATTTGGACAGGCGCAGCTGGCCGATGCCGTGGCCGCCTACGTGCGCCAGTACCCCTTGGTAAAAGTCGATCTGCAGATGCTCGATCGCACCGTGAACCTGGTGGACGAACGCATCGACCTGGCCATCCGCAACAGCAATGACCTGGACCCCAGCCTGGTTGCCCGCCGCCTGAGCGTATGCCGCTCGGTGATCTGCGCCGCGCCCGCCTACCTGGCCGAACACGGCACGCCCGAGCGGGTCGAGGACCTGGCGCACCACAATTGCCTGACACACAGCTATTACGGCAATGGCGTGTGGCAATTCGAGGTCGACGGCCAACCGGTTGCGGTGCCGGTCAAGGGCAACATCAGTGCCAACGAATCCCTGACTTTGCAAAGGGCCGTAGCAGCAGGGGCCGGCATCGCCTTGCTCCCGTCCTACCAGGCGGCCGCCGCCCTGCGCAGCGCAGAACTGGTGCGCCTGCTTCCCGAGGCCAGGCCGCAGGCCCTGGACCTGACGGCGGTCTATACCTCACGCAAGCACATGCCGGCGACCTTGCGCACCCTGCTGGACTTTCTCGTCCAGCGCTTTGAGGAGGAACCGGCCTGGGACCGGGACCTGTAAGCGCCCGCTTACTCTTCGACGCTCATGTATTCCTTGGCCCAGCGGATGTAGTCCTCGGGCTGGGTGTAGGTATGCGAAAGCTCGGTGGCGCTCAAGTTATCGGACTTGTGCTGCTGGCCACGCTGCTGGCGCAGGCAGTCGTACGTCGCCTTGATGGCGGCGAAGTAAGCCGCGTGACCGTCGACGGCGATGCGCACGCCAAGGCTTGCCAGGCGCTCGTCGTCGTGCAGGTTGGGATTACCGTAGGTCACCAGCATCAAGGGTACGGTCAGGTGGCTGGCGATCTGTTCGAGCTGGTCGAAGTCCTTCACCCCTACCATGCAGATGCCGTCAGCACCCGCTTTCTGGTAGCTCTGGGTCCGCACGATCACTTCCTCGGTGCTCAGCACGCCGGCGTTGGTACGGGCGATGATCGACAGGGACGAATCGACGCGCGCCTCAAGCCCCGCGCGAATTTTGCCGACGCCTTCTTCTACCGATATCAGGTCGGTGGACTTGCGGCCGAACTGGGCCGGCAAGAGCGTATCTTCGATCGTCAACGCCGCCACACCGGCGCGCTCCAGCTCCGTGACCGTGCGCATCACGTTAAGCGCATTGCCGTATCCGTGGTCAGCGTCTGCCAGTACCGGCAATTGGGCTACGCGACCAATTCGCGTGGCCTGCTCGACGAATTCGCTGAGTGTGATCAGGGCAAAATCCGGCGCAGCCAGTACCTGCAACGATGCCACCGACCCTCCAAGGATGCCGACCTCAAAACCCAGGTCTGCGGCAATACGCGCAGACATGGGGTCGAACACCGAGGCGGTGTGGTAGCAAGAACCTGAAGCGAGCAGCTCGCGGAAGGCAATACGCAGATCTTGGTGGGAAGCCTTGGGCATGATCACTCCGCAATTGTAGAAATTTCTGAACGGTAACTACCGGCCTCTGTATCAGGCGTACCTGCACAATTCATGGACCACTCAATTCGGGGTCATGCTCCACATGCAGGCAGAGGAATAAAGGTGTAGGAGCCAGGGGAATCCGATTAACCCCCGAGAGGTCGCACCAAGCTGGTGCAAACAGGGGTTTAGAGCGGGATTGGCATACCAAAGATATCACGGGGCCAGCCTTTGCTGGATGAATGCTCTGATGCCGATCGTGCATAGGCGATGCCCAGAGTACATAGGAAGCTACGTAACTCAGGTTACACTGCCATGCTTTAACTGCTCAAAAACAAGGAATTGCCGTGCCCCCTGCCCTGCCCGCGATTGCCCTGCGCCAGATCCTGACCGCCTTGATGCTGGCCATCTTTCTCGGCGCGCTGGATCAAACCATCGTGGCAGTGTCATTGCCTGCGATTTCCGCGCAGTTCAACGATGTCGGTCTGCTGGCCTGGGTCATTTCCGGCTATATGGTAGCCATGACCGTGGCCGTGCCGATCTACGGAAAGCTGGGCGATCTCTATGGAAGGCGTCGCATGATCCTGACCGGGATTGGCGTGTTCACCGTCGCCTCGATCGGCTGTGCGCTGGCTCAGGACATGCCGCAACTGGTCCTGGCCAGAGTGCTGCAAGGCATCGGCGCCGGCGGCATGGTATCGGTGAGCCAGGCGATCATCGGCGACTTCGTGCCCCCGCGCGAACGTGGGCGTTATCAGGGCTATTTCAGCAGCATGTATGCCCTGGCCAGCGTGGCGGGGCCGGTACTGGGCGGCTGGCTGACCGAGTACCTGTCCTGGCGCTGGGTGTTCTGGATCAACCTGCCGCTGGGCATCGCCGCGCTGTGGGCTATCCAGCGCGCTCTGGCCGGTCTGCCCGTGCAGCATCGGCCCGCACAAGTGGATTACCCGGGCGCGCTGCTGCTGATCGTGGGGCTGGGCAGCCTGCTGCTCGGCATCACCCTGGTCGGCCAGGGGCAGGCCTGGACGGCCCCCAGCGTGCTGGGCCTGTTCACCTGCACCGTGGTCGCCATGGCCATGTTCATCCTCCAGGAGCGTCGCTGCGACGAGCCACTGCTGCCGTTGAAGCTATTCAATAATCGCGCCGCGGTGCTGTGCTGGGGGGTGATTTTCTTCGCCAGTTTCCAGGCCATTTCCCTGACCATGCTGATGCCCTTGCGCTACCAAGGCCTCACCGGTGCCGGTGCCGACAGCGCCGCCTTGCATCTGCTGCCGTTGGCCATGGGGCTACCCATCGGTGCTTTTACCGCAGGACGACTGACAACGCGGCTTGGCCGCTACAAGCCGCAGATCCTGGTGGGCGCCCTGCTGATGCCCGTGTCTATCTTGGCCTTGGCGATCACCCCGCCACAGGCCGGACTGGCCAGTGCACTGTTCATGCTGCTGACAGGAATCGCGTGCGGGATGCAGTTCCCGACGTCACTGGTAGGCACACAGAATGCCGTGCAGATCCAGGACATGGGGGTCGCCACCAGCACCACCAACCTGTTTCGGTCCCTCGGTGGCGCCATGGGCGTGGCGTGCATGTCGAGCCTGCTGCTGGCCTTGCTGCACCGAGGCGGGCTGGCGTTGCTGGACAATCCGCTGCTAGGGACTTTCAAGGCCAACCCGGTGAGCCCCGAACTGCAGGCACACCTGGCGGTCACGTTCCGGCATCTGTTGATGGCCAGCGCAGGGGTTGGCGTCATTGCACTGGTGGTGGCGGTGTTGCTGCCTGATCGGCCACTGCGTGGGCACTGAGGTGGCACGCAGGTAGGCTCAGGTGCGGCTCACTGGCCCGTCCCCTGGGAATCAAGCCCTCACAAACCTTCACAAAGTCTCATTTGCGCATCGCCGGGCTCAAGCGCAGCATATCCAGCCCGGCGTCGACCCATTTCTCGGCGTTGCCCAGCAGGTCCACGCTGTCGGGCAGCAACAGCCAACGCCTGATCAACCCGTCGACGTAGGAAAACATGGCCACCGCGGCCCGCTCCACATCCAGCTCCACCGGCAGTTGGCCGCGGCGCACGGCATTGGCCAAGGCCAGGGTAATGCCTGTATGGCAGTCCACTACCGCCACCTGGCGCTGCTGGCGGATTTCGCACATGTCATCGGTGAACTCGCACTTGTGATGCAGAATCTCATTGATACGGCGTGTCCTGGCGTCGAGCACCAGGTCGTTGAACACTTGCAGCAGCAATTTGCGCATGCAGTCGAGCGGGTCGAGTTCGTCTTCGCTTTCGCTGGCGCGTGCAAGATGGTCATGGGTTTCATGCAGGCTGTCGAGCAGTGCCTGCACCAGTTCGGCCTTGTTATTGAAGTGCCAGTAGATTGCACCTCGCGTGACGCCCGCCTGTTCGGCGATGTCCGCGAGGGTGGTTCGCGCAACCCCGCGCTTGTAGAAAGCCCTTTCCGCCGCCTGGATGATCTGGGCGCGGGTTTCCTGGGCTTCCTCTTTGGTTCGACGGACCATGGCAGTACAACCTCATCTGGCCCGAACGCGGCGACGCGTGCGGGAAGGCTCCGGGGCGCCTCTTGGGGGCACCTGGCGGATCAAGCTAATCAAGGGCTGTGGCGGTAGCCATGGACAACCCGGCGGTATTTACAAACAACCATGAATGTAAGTATATTCCTTAGCAAGCTATTTATCCACCGGATAGCCATTTATCCAGATCAAGACATTCCATTACTCTTGAGCGTCTCCCTGCTCCTGCGATCCGAGGATTCTCATGCAATTCAAGCCAGCCGTTACCGCCCTGGTTTCAGCCGTAGCCCTCGCAACCCTGCTCAGTGGCTGCAATAAAGAAGACCAAGCCGCGCAGCAGCAGCAACAGCAGCAGCAGGCGCCTCAAGTCGGTGTAGTGACCCTACAGCCGCAAGCCTTCACCTTGACCACCGAGCTGCCGGGCCGCACCAATGCCTACCGGATCGCCGAAGTTCGTCCACAGGTCAACGGGATCATCCTCAAGCGCCTGTTCAAGGAAGGCAGCGAGGTCAAGCAGGGCCAGCAGCTGTATCAGATCGACCCGGCCGTGTATGAAGCCAACCTGAGCAAGGCCCAGGCGGACCTGCAGGCTACCCGCTCTCTGGCTGATCGCTACAAGCAGCTAATCGAGGAGCAGGCGGTTTCCCGGCAGGAATACGACGACGCCAATGCCAAGCGCCTGCAAGCCGAGGCCTCGCTCAAGAGTGCGCAGATCGACCTGCGCTACACCAAGGTCCTGGCCCCCATCAGTGGCCGCATCGGTCGTTCGGCGGTAACCGAAGGTGCGCTGGTCAACAGCGGCCAGACCAATGCCATGGCCACCATCCAGCAACTGGACCCGATCTACGTGGACGTGACCCAATCCACCGCCGAGCTGCTCAAGCTGCGGCGCGAGCTGGAAAGCGGCCAACTGCAGCGCGCCGGCGACAACGCAGCGTCCGTGCAACTGGTGCTCGAAGACGGCACCCTGTACAAGCAGGAAGGCCGCCTGGAGTTCTCCGAAGTGGCCGTGGACGAAACCACCGGCTCGGTCACCCTGCGTGCCATTTTCCCCAACCCTGACCACACGTTGCTGCCTGGCATGTTCGTGCATGCACGGCTCAAGGCCGGCGTGAACGCCAACGCCATCCTGGCACCGCAGCAGGGCGTGACGCGCGACCTCAAGGGCGCCCCTACCGCGCTGGTGGTGAACAAGGACAACAAGGTCGAACTGCGCCAGCTCAAGGCCAGCCGGACCGTGGGCAGCGACTGGCTGATCGAGGAAGGCCTCAACCCAGGCGACCGCCTGATCACCGAAGGCTTGCAGTACGTGCGCCCAGGCGCCGAGGTCAAGGTCAGCGAAGCCACCAACGTCAAGAAGCCGGACAGCCCGAACCAGGGCAACGCAGCGAAAGCAGACGCCAAAGCGGAGTAAACCATGTCGAAGTTCTTTATTGATCGCCCGATCTTCGCCTGGGTGATCGCCTTGGTGATCATGCTGGTCGGCGCCTTGTCGATCCTGAAGTTGCCGATCAACCAGTACCCCAGCATTGCCCCACCGGCCATCGCCATTGCCGTGACCTACCCGGGCGCTTCGGCGCAAACCGTGCAGGACACCGTGGTGCAGGTGATCGAGCAGCAGCTCAACGGTATCGACAACCTGCGCTATGTGTCGTCGGAAAGTAACTCCGATGGCAGCATGACCATTACCGCCACCTTCGAGCAGGGTACCAACCCCGACACCGCCCAGGTTCAGGTGCAGAACAAGCTCAACCTGGCCACCCCCCTGCTGCCGCAGGAAGTGCAGCAACAGGGTATCCGCGTCACCAAGGCCGTGAAGAACTTCCTGATGGTGATCGGCCTGGTATCCGAAGACGGCAGCATGACCAAGGACGACCTGGCCAACTACATCGTCTCCAACATGCAGGACCCGATCTCGCGGACGGCCGGTGTGGGTGACTTCCAGGTGTTCGGCGCCCAGTACGCCATGCGCATCTGGCTCGATCCGGCCAAGTTGAACAAGTTCCAACTCACCCCGGTGGACGTCAAGACCGCCGTGGCAGCCCAGAACGTACAGGTGTCCTCCGGCCAGCTCGGCGGCCTGCCTGCCATGCCTGGGACGCAGCTCAACGCCACCATCATCGGCAAGACCCGCCTGCAGACTGCCGAGCAGTTCGAGAAGATCCTGCTCAAGGTCAACAACGATGGCTCCCAGGTCCGCCTGGGTGATGTCGCCCAGGTCAGCCTGGGCGGCGAGAACTACGCCGTCAGCGCCCAGTTCAACGGTAAGCCCGCCTCGGGCCTGGCCGTCAAGCTGGCCACGGGCGCCAACGCATTGGACACGGCCAAGGCCTTGCGCCAGACCATTGCCGACCTGGAGCCGTTCTTCCCGCCAGGGGTCAAGGCGGTATTCCCGTATGACACCACGCCGGTGGTCACCGAATCGATCAGCGGGGTTATCCATACCCTGATCGAAGCCGTCGTGCTGGTGTTCCTGGTGATGTACCTGTTCCTGCAGAACTTCCGCGCCACCGTCATCACCACCATGACCGTACCGGTGGTATTGCTGGGCACATTCGGCATCCTTGCCGCCGCTGGTTTCAGCATCAACACCCTGACCATGTTCGCCATGGTGCTGGCCATCGGCCTGCTGGTGGACGATGCCATCGTGGTGGTGGAAAACGTCGAGCGGGTGATGTCCGAAGAAGGGCTGCCACCCAAGGAGGCCACCAAGCGCTCCATGGAGCAGATCCAGGGCGCGCTGGTGGGTATCGCCCTGGTGTTGTCGGCCGTATTGCTGCCCATGGCGTTCTTCGGCGGCTCCACCGGTGTGATCTACCGTCAGTTCTCCATCACCATCGTCTCGGCCATGGGCCTGTCGGTGCTGGTGGCGCTGGTCTTCACCCCGGCGCTGTGCGCCACCATGCTCAAACCTTTGAAAAAGGGCCAGCACCATGAGGCCAAGGGCGGGTTCTTCGGTTGGTTCAACCGCAACTTCGATCGCACCGTCAACGGTTACGAGCGCAGCGTGGGGGCCATCCTGCGCAACAAGATTCCGTTCCTCTTGGCCTATGCCCTGATCGTGGCTGGCATGATTTTCCTGTTCACCCGCATTCCGACTGCGTTCCTGCCCGAGGAAGACCAGGGTGTACTGTTTGCCCAGGTCCAGACGCCGGCCGGTTCCAGTGCCGAGCGTACCCAGGCTGTGGTCGACCAGATGCGCGAATACCTGCTCAAGGACGAAGCCGACACGGTGTCCTCGGTGTTCACCGTCAACGGCTTCAACTTCGCCGGCCGCGGCCAGAGCTCGGGCATGGCGTTCATCATGCTCAAGCCCTGGGGTGAGCGTACGGCGGAAAATAGCGTATTCGGTCTCGCTCAGCGGGCGCAGCAGCACTTCTTCAGCTTCCGCGACGCCATGGTCTTCGCGTTCGCCCCGCCAGCGGTGCTCGAGCTGGGTAACGCCACCGGCTTCGACGTATTCCTGCAAGACCGCGGCGGTGTCGGCCATGCCAAGCTGATGGAGGCTCGCAACCAGTTCCTGGCCAAGGCTTCGCAGAGCAAGGTGCTCAGCGGTGTACGCCCCAACGGCCTGAACGACGAGCCGCAGTACCAGCTGACCATCGATGACGAGCGTGCCAGCGCCCTGGGCGTGACCATCTCGGACATCAACAACACCCTGTCGATTGCCTTCGGTGCCAGCTACGTCAACGACTTCATCGACCGCGGCCGGGTCAAGAAGGTCTACATCCAGGGCGAAGCCAATGCCCGGATGAGCCCGGAAGACCTGCAGAAGTGGTATGTGCGCAACGCCGACGGCGAAATGGTGCCGTTCTCGTCCTTCGCCAAAGGTGAATGGACCTACGGCTCGCCCAAGCTTTCGCGTTACAACGGCGTGGAAGCCATGGAAATCCTCGGTGCCCCTGCACCTGGCTACAGTACCGGTGAGGCCATGGCCGAGGTCGAGCGCATCGCGGGTGAACTGCCAAGCGGCGTAGGGTTCTCCTGGACGGGCATGTCCTACGAGGAGAAGCTCTCCGGTTCGCAAATGCCGGCCCTGTTCGCCCTGTCGCTGCTGTTCGTGTTCCTGTGCCTGGCAGCGCTGTACGAAAGCTGGTCGATCCCGATCGCCGTGGTGCTGGTGGTGCCACTGGGCATCATTGGTGCGTTGATCGCTACCAGCCTGCGCGGGCTGTCCAATGACGTGTACTTCCTGGTCGGCCTTTTGACCACCATCGGCCTGGCGGCCAAGAACGCCATTCTGATCGTCGAGTTCGCCAAGGAATTGCACGAGCAGGGCCGCAGCCTGTACGACGCGGCGATCGAGGCGTGCCGCATGCGTTTGCGTCCGATCATCATGACCTCGCTGGCCTTCATCCTCGGCGTGGTACCGTTGACCATCGCCAGCGGCGCCGGCGCCGGCAGCCAGCACGCCATTGGTACCGGCGTGATCGGCGGCATGATCAGTGCGACCGTACTGGCCATCTTCTGGGTACCGTTGTTCTTCGTCGCAGTGTCGTCGCTGTTCGGCAGCAAAGAGCCGAAAAAAGATGACACCCCTGAAACTCCACGTTATGAGGCTGGGCAATGACCAAGTCTTTGTTGTCCCTGGCAGTCACCGCTTTGATTCTCGGCGGCTGCTCGCTGATCCCCGACTACCAGACCCCGGAAGCACCGGTGGCTGCCCAGTGGCCGCAAGGCCCGGCCTACTCGCCTACCCAATCGGCGGACGTCGCTGCCGCCGAACAGGGCTGGCGGCAGTTCTTCAACGACCCGGCGCTGCAGCAACTGATCCAGACCGCACTGGTCAACAACCGGGACCTGCGCGTCGCGGCGCTGAACATCGACGCCTACCGCGCTCAGTACCGCATCCAGCGTGCGGACCTGTTCCCGGCGGTATCGGCCAACGGCAGCGGCAGCCGCCAGCGCATCCCGGCGAACATGTCGCAGACGGGCCAGTCGGACATCACCAGCCAGTATTCGGCGACCCTGGGCGTCAGTGCCTATGAACTCGACCTGTTCGGCCGCGTGCGCAGCCTGTCGGAGCAGGCGCTGGAGACCTACCTGTCCAGCGAGCAGGCGCGTCGCTCCACCCAGATCAGCCTGGTAGCGAGCGTGGCAAACGCCTACTACACCTGGCAGGCCGACCAGGCGCTGTTCAAGCTGACCGAGGAAACCCTGAAGAACTATCAGGAAAGCTACAACCTCACCCGCCGCAGCAACGAGGTGGGCGTGGCGTCGGCGCTGGACCTGAGCCAGGCCCGCACGGCTGTCGAAGGTGCCCGGGTCAAGTACTCGCAGTACCAGCGCCTGGTTGCCCAGGACGTGAACAGCCTGACCGTCCTGCTGGGTACCAGCATCCCCACCAACCTGCCTGAGCCGCTGCGCCTGGATGCCGATCAGCTGGCCGAGGTACCGGCGGGCTTGCCGTCGGACCTGTTGCAGCGCCGCCCTGACATCCAGGAGGCCGAGCACCTGCTCAAGGCGGCCAACGCCAACATCGGCGCTGCCCGCGCGGCCTTCTTCCCCAGCATCAGCCTCACGGCCAATGCAGGCACCTTGAGCACTGACATGGACGGGCTGTTCAAGGGGGGGTCGGGCACCTGGCTGTTCCAGCCGCAGATCAACCTGCCGATCTTCACCGCCGGGAGCCTGAAAGCGAGCCTGGATTACGCCAAAATCCAGAAGGACATCAACGTCGCCCGCTACGAGAAGTCCATTCAAACTGCGTTCCAGGAAGTGTCCGACGGGCTGGCCGCGCGCAAGACCTTCGAGGAGCAATTGCAGGCCCAGCAAGACCTGGTGCAAGCCAACCAGGACTACTACCGCCTGGCCGAGCGTCGTTACCGTATCGGCATCGACAGCAACCTGACCTTCCTCGACGCCCAGCGCAACCTGTTCAGTGCGCAGCAGGCGCTGATCGGTGACCGCCTTTCGCAGTTGACCAGCGAGGTCAACCTGTACAAGGCGCTCGGTGGTGGCTGGTACGAGCGCACCGGACAGGCCAGCCAACAGGCTTCGGTACAGACGCCCCGCGGCTGATACCCGCCCGCTTGCTCACCACCGGCCAGGCCCCAACAGACGCGGTGGGTGGTGAGCAATGCGCGGCCTTGGCATTCGCCAGGCTGATGATGATGGTGACCACAGCTATCCTGAGCTATATCGGGCACACCCCGGCAAGCCCACCAGGAGGCAGCACCATGAACACCCTCGCCGAGCACCTGATCCGTTACGCGGGCTATCACCGCGACCCACGCAATATCGTCACCCATTTCGTCGGCATACCCTTGATCGTCCTGTCCGTGGCCATTCTGTTGTCGCGGCCAGGCGTGTCCCTGGGCGGCATCTGGTTATCCCCTGCCCTGTTTGTCTCGGCGGCGGCTACCTGGTTCTACCTGCGTCTTGAGCTTCGCTTCGGGCTGGTGATGGGCGTCCTGCTGGGCCTGTGTCTGTGGCTGGGTCACCTGCTGGCGGTGCAGACCACGGCGCTGTGGCTGTCGATAGGCGTGGGGGCGTTCGTGGTGGGCTGGATCATTCAGTTCGTCGGTCACCACTACGAGGGGCGCAAGCCAGCGTTCGTCGATGACATCAGCGGCTTGATCATCGGGCCGCTGTTCGTGGTGGCCGAGGCGGCGTTCCTGATGGGCCTGTGCCCTTCGCTCAAGCGTCAGGTCGAGCGCGCCGCCGGCCCCGTGGCGGTGCGTAAGGCCATGCGACACTGACATCGCCGGCAGGCCGTCCCGTTACAGCAGACGGCCCACCGAGCCTGACGTCCTGTGTCGGCCCTCAATGATCGTGGTGCAGGTACTTGGCTTGTTTTGGCAAGCGCAGGCTGAACAGGAAGGCAACGGCCATCATTGCCGTCACGTACCAGTAGAACGTGTTCTCCATGCCCAGGGTTTTGAGGCCCAAAGCCACGTACTCCGCTGACCCGCCAAACATGGCGTTGGCCACCGCATACGCAAGCCCCACGCCCAATGCCCGTACCTGGGGTGGGAACATCTCGGCCTTCACCAGGCCGCTGATGGAGGTGTAGAAGCTGACGATGCACAGCGCCAGGCTCACCAGCACGAACGCCATGAATGGGCTGCTGACCGTCTTGAGCGCCATGAGCAATGGCACCGTGAACACCGTGCCCAGCGCGCCGAACAGCAGCATGGAGTTGCGCCGGCCAATGCGGTCGGACAACATGCCGAACAACGGCTGCATCACCATGAACAGGAACAGCGCCCCAGTCATTGCGTAGCTGGCGTGCTTGGCGGTCATGCCGGCCGTGTTGACCAGGTACTTCTGCATGTAGGTGGTAAAGGTGTAGAAGATCAGCGAGCCGCCGGCGGTATAGCCCAGCACCGTGATGAAGGCCGCCAGGTGATTGCCGAACAGACCGCGAATACTCCCGGCGTCCTTGTCCTGGCGCGTCTCTGCGCTGCTGGTTTCGTGCAGCGAGCGGCGCAGCATCAAGGAGATAACGGCAGCGACCGCACCGACCACGAAAGGAATTCGCCAGCCCCAGGCGCGCAGCTCGTCTTCGGTCAGTAACTGCTGCAGGATCACCACCACCAATACTGCCAGCAACTGGCCGCCAATCAAGGTCACGTACTGGAACGATGCAAAGAAGCCCCGCTGGCCACGCAGGGCCACTTCGCTCATGTAGGTCGCCGTGGTGCCATATTCGCCACCCACCGACAGGCCTTGAATCAAGCGCGCCAGCAGCAGCAATGCCGGGGCCCAGGTACCGATGCTGGCGTAGGTGGGCAAGCACGCGATGGCCAAGGACCCGAAGCACATCATCAGTACCGAGATCATCAGCGAGTTCTTGCGACCGTGGCGGTCGGCCAGGCGCCCAAAGATCCAGCCGCCGATAGGCCGCATCAGAAAGCCTGCGGCAAACACGCCGGCGGTGTTGAGCAGTTGCACGGTCGGATCATCGGAGGGGAAGAACGCCGGGGCAAAATAAATGGCGCAGAAGGCGTAGACATAGAAGTCGAACCATTCCACCAGGTTGCCTGAAGAGGCGCCGACGATGGCGAAGATGCGTTTGCTACGCTCCTCGCCGGTGTAGTGAGGGGTGGTCATGTCAGTCGTGCTCCTGGAGGATACAAGGTAAGTCTAGACATACCTGGTTACACAGTCGTTCCGCGTGGTGTGCAATCCGGCGCAGCGAGGCGGTGGAGGCTGCCCTGATCCCTGAGGCACCTGCGGGCTGGTTTCGTCAAAGGCGTTCAATTGCCAGCGCCAGCCCTTGGCCGACACCTACGCACATCGTGGCCAAGCCTTTGCGCCCGCCTGTGCGCTCAAGGTGGTGCAGCGCCGTCAGCACCAGGCGCGCACCGCTCATGCCCAATGGGTGGCCCAGGGCGATGGCCCCGCCGTTGGGGTTGACCTGGGGCGCATCGTCCGCCACCTCCAGCCCGCGAAGAACAGCCAGCCCTTGGCTGGCGAAGGCTTCGTTGAGTTCGATGACATCGAAGGCGCTGATGGAAATGCCCAGTCGCTCGATCAGCTTGCCCACCGCAGGCACCGGCCCGATGCCCATGACCCGCGGGGCTACCCCCGCACTGGCCATGCCCAGCACCTTGGCGCGAGCGGTCAGGCCATGGGTGTGCACGGCCTCGGCAGATGCCAGGATCATCGCTGCCGCGCCATCGTTGACCCCCGATGCATTGCCCGCCGTGACCGTTTTGCCCACGCCATTGACGGGGTTGAGCTTGGCCAAGGCCTCAAGGGTGGTATTGGGCCGCAAGTGCTCATCATGCTCTACCCAGGTCTCACCCTTTTTATGCGCGATGCACACCGGCACGATTTCCTCGGCGAAGAACCCGGCAGCTTGCGCCGCTGCGGCCTTGTGCTGACTGCGCAAGGCAAACGCATCCTGGTCGGCGCGGGAGATACCGTGGTCGTCAGCCACGTTGTCGGCCGTTTGCGGCATGGCATCCACACCGTATTGCGCTTTCATGAGCGGGTTGACGAAACGCCAGCCAATGGTGGTGTCTTCAAGTTGCATGCTGCGTGAATAAGCGCTTTGTGCCTTGCCCATGACAAATGGCGCACGCGACATCGACTCCACGCCGCCCGCGATGGCCAGCTCCATCTCGCCGCAGGCGATGGCGCGGAACGCCGCGCCAACGGCCTCCATGCCTGAAGCGCACAAGCGGTTGAGGGTGACGCCTGGCACGCATTCCGGCAGCCCGGCCAGCAGCAGCGCCATGCGCGCCACGTTCCGGTTGTCTTCGCCGGCCTGGTTGGCACAGCCGAAAAACACCTCGTCCAGTTGCGTCCAGTGCACACCGGGGTTGCGCGCGATCAGCGCCTTGAGTGGTACCGCCGCCAGATCGTCAGCCCGTATGCCGGCCAAGGCACCGCCGAATCGGCCAATGGGCGTACGAACGGCATCACAGATATACACCTCGCGCATCTTGCCTCTCCTGCAATGGCCATGGGCGCCGGGGACAGAGGCACAATCGGTTACTGCAACTGTCCGCCGAATGGGCATCAGGTTAGGGACAAAGGCGGATCCACCACAATTGGCTCAAGGCTGAAATGGGCGATTATCGAACGCTTTTGTCAGGCAGGCTGGGCTGATGATCCGCAGGCAAGCATGCGTTCTCAACCAAACAGCTGATGGCTCAACTCCTGGCTAGCCTCCAGCAGAACAGGAAGAAACCGTTGTTCCAGTTCACTGCGCGGCACACGCCCGACGTGAGTACTGACGTTCAACGCCGCCAGCACCTGGCCTGAGGCGTCGTAGACGGGCACGGCAACCGAGCGCAGCCCCTGTTCGAGTTCCTGGTCGACCACGCACCATCCCTGGCTACGCACTTGCTCGATGCAGGCGAACAGCGACGGGGCGTCGTGCAGGGTACGGCTGGTGCGCGCCTTGAGGTCGGCGCGGTCGAAGTATTCGCGCAGGCTGGTGTCGTCCATGGCCGCCAGGAGGATGCGGCCCATGGACGTGCAATACGCCGGGAGGCGCCCACCGACAGACAAGTCCACCGAGATCAGGCGCTCTACTGTCGCCGAGCGGGCGATGTACAGAATATCGTCCCCTTCGAGGGTCGCCATGTTGGCCGCTTCGTGCAACTGGTCGCTGATTCGGTCCAGGTAAGGCTGCGCGGAAATGGCCAGGGGTGTCGATGACAGGTACGCATGGCCGAGCGTAAGCACTTTGGGCAGTAAGGAGTAGGTACGCCCGTCGGTGGTCGCGTACCCCAGCTTCATCAGGGTATGCAGGCACCGGCGCACGGCTGCCCGGGGGATTTCAGTGCGGTGGCTGATTTGCGCGATGGTCAGGTGCCGCTTGCGTTCCTGAAATGCCTGGATGACGGCAAGCCCGCGCGCTAAGGAGGTCATGAAGTCAGGATCGCCGGTGAACGCCTGAATGCGCTTGGCCGGTGATGCCACGATCGGCGGGGCCAGGGCTGGCGCCGGGCTGCGCGCTGTTTCGGGCAGGCCACCGTCACGGGCTGTTTTAACGTCCTTCATCGCACACCTCAAAAAAATCGCCGACTTGTGCGATTATCGAACAACCGGCCGATAATCGCAATTGACCGGCGACACGTTTGCTTATACCTTTCCAGTGCCACTTGTGGCTTCTTTGGAGAGACTGGTCAGGTACCCACCGTAGAAGTCCCAGGCAACGGCCCTGCCAATTGGTGGGGCCGTTTTGTTTGTGCGACTCGCATCGTTGGGTATCGAACTTTCATACGTTGAGGTTTTCTTAATTTCGACATGTGTTTGATTGCCCATCGCGCCAATCCCATCGCGCTAGCCTTGTTCGCGTGTTGATATACTCCGATCGTCTTGTTGGACGACTCGCCGATGTAGATCCCGCTGGCATGTTAACGTGTCGATACCGCATAACGGTTACGCCGACAGGGCGGTCCCCTTTTCAAATCAATTCAGGTACTGCATGTGACAAAAGAAGAATTGCGCGCAGAACTCGAGCGCCAGGCCGAGCGTTTCAAGGATGTGTATGGCGGCGAAGTGACCACCTATGCGGCGCAGCCGGAACCGGAACGCAAACCATGGCGTAAACGTGCCAATATGCGCGACCAGGCATTCAGTCAGGAGCTGGAACGCATGGAGAAGGAATTGCGCAGCGCCGCACCCTGAGTGCTTTGCCCAGTCGTCAAGTTGCGCAAGGGGTGCCCAAAGCGCCTGACTGCTCTGGCGCAGTGGTTGTAACGGAATTTCACAAATTTCATACAGCCGTTTAAAACGACAAAGGCATCACCTTTTCGCGTATTTTGTTGATTTTTCGCTGACGTTGAATGCATTTGCCTTAGATGATGCCGGCCCACCTGCGGCTGCGAATGGCGTTTTCTGACCTGCGCGACATGATCAGCGGCTGCGGTGGGTGCATCGATTGCCAACGTTTTCTGGCATAATCCGGCCCCCCTACGACCGCCAGACAACCTTCATGATCGATTTATTCAGCGGACTGGATGCCTGGGTATTGGTGAGCCTGCTGCTCGCCTTGACCTTCGTGCTCGCCTTCGAGTTCATCAATGGCTTTCATGACACCGCCAACGCGGTAGCCACCGTCATCTACACCAAAGCCATGCCGCCACACCTGGCCGTGTTCTTCTCCGGCGTGTTCAACTTCCTTGGCGTTCTGCTGGGTGGGGTCGGGGTGGCTTACGCCATCGTGCACCTGCTACCGGTAGAGTTGCTGATCAATGTGAACACCGGGCATGGCCTGGCCATGGTCTTCTCGCTGCTGGCCGCGGCCATTACCTGGAACCTGGGCACCTGGTACTTCGGTATTCCTGCGTCCAGCTCGCACACCCTGATCGGCTCGATCCTGGGGGTGGGCCTGGCCAACGCGCTCATCAACGGCATTCCGCTGGGTGACGGCGTCAATTGGCAGAAAGCCATCGATATCGCCATGTCCCTGGTGGTTTCGCCGATTGCCGGGTTTGCCGTGGCTGCGCTGGTCCTGCTTGGCCTGAAATGGTGGCGCCCGCTGTCGAAGATGCACAAGACGCCTGAACAACGCCGCAAACTGGACGACAAGAAGCACCCGCCGTTCTGGAATCGCCTGGTGCTGGTGATTTCGGCCATGGGCGTGAGCTTCGTGCACGGCTCCAATGACGGTCAGAAAGGCATTGGCCTGATCATGCTGGTATTGATCGGCATCGTACCGGCCAAGTTCGTGCTCGACCTGAACAGCACCACCTACCAGATCGAACGCACCCGTGATGCCACGTTGCACATGAGCCAGTTCTACGAGCGCAACGCTGCCACGCTGGGTGAATTCCTGGCGCTGGGCAAGGCCAAGGCCAGTGACCTGCCTGAGCAGTTCAGCTGCAATCCGCAGCAGACCGAGCCGACCATCGCCGCGCTGCAATCCTCGCTGCAGGGCGTGACCGACTACCGGGCCCTGGACGCGGACAAGCGTGTCGAAGTACGCCGTTACCTGCTGTGCCTGGACGACACCGCGAAGAAGGTTGGCAAGCTGCCAGGCCTGGACGCGCGTGAAAAGTCCGACCTTGAAAAGCTGCGCAAGGACCTGACCGCCACCACTGAGTACGCCCCGTTCTGGGTGATCGTGGCCGTTGCCCTGGCCCTGGGCCTGGGCACCATGGTTGGCTGGCGCCGCGTGGTGTTGACCGTCGGCGAGAAGATCGGCAAGCAGGGCATGACTTACGCCCAGGGCATGTCGGCGCAGATCACCGCGGCCTGCGCCATTGGCATGGCCAACGTGTTTGCGCTGCCGGTTTCCACCACGCATGTACTGTCTTCCGGCGTTGCCGGCACCATGGTCGCCAACAAAAGCGGCCTGCAGGGCGGCACGGTGAAGACCATCCTGATGGCTTGGGTGCTAACCCTGCCTGCCTCGATGGGTCTTGCAGCCGGCCTGTTCTGGTTGGCGTCCAAGGCAATCGGCTGACCTCAGCCCGTATAAGAAGGCGCCGTAGGGCGCCTTTTTTATGGGCGATGGCTTCACACCGCGCAGCTACTTCTTCTTCCCGCCCAGCAACGAGCCCATCAGCCCGCGCACCAGCTGCCGCCCCAGTTGATTGGCAGCCTGACGCACCGCCGACTTGATCGCCTGCCCGGCCGCGCCTTGCAGGAATTCGCCCGCCTTTTCGGCAAAACTGCTGTCATCGGCCTTGGGTTGCGGCGCGGGCTCCACCGCTTCGCCTTTGCGCTGGTTGAGCCTTTCGTAAGCCGAGTCCCGGTCTATGGGTTTGTCATAACGGCCAACCAAGGGTGAACGCGCAATCAGCGCACTGCGTTCAGACTCACTCAACGGGCCGATACGCGATTGCGGGGGCGCAATCAGCACCCGCTGCACCCTGGCAGGTGTTCCCTTGTCCTCAAGCGTGCCGACCAAGGCCTCCCCGATACCCAGTTCGGTCAGCGAAGACAACGCATCGAATGAAGGGTTGGGGCGAAAGCCCTCAGCTACGGCACGCAACGCCTTCTGCTCCTTGGCCGTATAAGCCCGCAGGCCATGCTGGATTCGCAAACCCAGTTGGGCCAGGACTGCATCGGGTAGATCCGCTGGGGACTGGGTGACGAAATACACCCCTACCCCCTTTGAGCGAATCAGCCGCACCACCTGCTCCAGGCGGTCCTGCAATGCCTTGGGGGTGTCCTTGAACAGCAGGTGCGCTTCATCGAAGAACAACGCCAGCACCGGTTTTTCGGCATCGCCACGCTCGGGCAGTTGCTCGAACAGTTCGGCCAGCAGCCACAGCAGAAACGTGGCATAGACCTTGGGTGCCTCATGCACCAGTCGGCTGGCGTCGAGCAAATGGATGCGCCCTCGCCCATCCGGGTCGGGCCGTAGAATGTCCTCGAGCTGCAATGCCGGTTCACCGAACAACGCCTCTGCCCCCTGTTGCTCCAGGGTGGCCAGCCTGCGCAGCAACGCCTGAACGGACGCGCCGGTCACCAGCGCACTGTCTTCGCCCAACACCTGCGGGTTGTCCTTCAAGTGGCCAAGCAGCGCTTTGAGGTCCTTGAGGTCCAGCAACAGCAGGCCTTCGCGATCAGCCACCTTGAAACTGGCATATAGCGCTGACTGTTGGCTATCGGTGAGCTCAAGCAGGTTGCCCAGCAGCAAAGGCCCCATTTCGCTGATCGTGGTACGCAACGGATGACCCGACTGGCCCGCGATGTCCCACACGCTCACCGGATAGGCCTGTGGCTGGTGGCGCAACCAAGGCATCCCGGCGATGCGCTCGGCCACCTTGCCCTCAGGCGCGCCTTTGGCGCCCAGCCCACACAGGTCGCCCTTGACGTCGGCCGCGAACACCGCCACCCCGGCATCGCTGAACGCTTCGGCCAAGTGTTGCAGGGTCACGGTCTTGCCGGTACCGGTGGCCCCTGCCACCAGCCCGTGCCGGTTGGCAAGCCGCATCGCCTGCCCTACGGGCTGGCCATCAGGGCTCGATCCTACAACGATAAATGAAGATTCCGACATCTCTTTAATCCTCTGCTCAAGCTTTGTCTTACTCCGGCCGATACCTCTGGGTGATATTCGCCTTACTCAGAGAGAACAACCGAAAAAGGACTTTTCGGGATGTTGCACTGGCTGGGCCCTACAGCTGCGAACGCCTGATACAAAACCTTAGCGGACCCGATGATTTCATGAACAAAAGCCTTCGTTTCAGCCACAAGATTCTGCTGGCAGCATCACTGATCGTGATCCTCGCATTCAGCCTGTTCACCCTCTACAACGATTATCTGCAGCGTAATGCGATTCGCGAGGACCTTCAGGACTACCTGACTGAGATGGGCGCTTCCACTTCGACCAACATCCGCAGTTTGTTCGAGGGGCGTATCAAACTGGTCGAAAACCTGGCGCAGAATATTGCCCAGCAACCGGCCAACGCTGAAACCCTGATGGGCCAGCAGGCGCTGACATCGAGTTTCCTAACCGTCTACCTGGGCAGGGTCGATGGCAGCTTCAGCGTACGCCCGGATGCAAAGATGCCTGACGGCTACGACCCCCGCACACGCCCTTGGTACAAGGATGGCATGAGTGCCAGCGGCACCCTGCTGACCGAACCCTACATCGACATGACCACCAACAAGATGGTCATCGGCATCCTCGACAAGGTGGCCGATTCGGTGGGCGTGGTCGGGGGTGACCTGGCACTGGACGGCCTGGCGCAAATCATCAACTCGCTGAATTTCGGCGGCATGGGCTATGCGTTCCTGGTAAATGACCAAGGCAAGATCCTGGTCCATCCGGATCAAGGCCTGGTGATGAAATCATTGTCAGACCTGTTCCCCGAGCGCACACCAAAGCTCACGTCCGAGCTCACCGAAGTGCAAAGTGACGGCCAGGCCCGCCTGCTGACGTTCACACCGGTGACCGGCTTGCCTTCGGCCAACTGGTACATCGGCCTGTCGTTGGACAAGGACAAGGCCTTCGCGATGCTCAGCACATTCCGCACCTCCGCCGTGATTGCCACCGTGGTGGCCGTGGTGATCATCATCGCCCTGCTGGGGCTGCTGATCCGTGTGCTGATGCAGCCGCTGCACACCATGACACGGGCCATGGAGGACATCGCCGAGGGTGAAGGCGACCTTACCAAGCGCCTGCGCATCCACCACCACGACGAGTTCGGCATCCTGGGCAACGCCTTCAACCGCTTCGTCGAGCGTATCCACGGCTCGATCCGTGAAGTGTCCTCGGCCACCGAGCAGGTGAACGAAGTCGCGTTGCGTGTCATCAGTGCGTCCAACTCGTCGATGGCCAATTCCGACGAACAGTCCAACCGCACCAACAGCGTGGCGGCCGCCATTAACGAGCTGGGCGCTGCCGCCCAGGAGATCGCCGGCAACGCGGCGCAGGCGTCCCAGCACGCAAGCTCTGCAAGGCGCCTGGCAGAAGAAGGCCAGCAGGTGGTCGATCGCAACATCGCCGCCATGAACCGTCTTTCCGACTTGATCGTAACGTCCAGCGCCCACATCGAGACGCTCAACAGCAAGACCGTCAACATCGGCCAGATTCTCGAAGTGATCACCAGCATCTCCCAGCAGACCAACCTGCTGGCGCTCAACGCCGCCATCGAGGCCGCGCGCGCCGGTGAAGCAGGTCGTGGTTTCGCAGTGGTGGCCGACGAGGTGCGCAACCTGGCCCATCGCACCCAGGAATCCGCGCAGCAGGTCCAGGGCATGATCGAGGAGCTGCAAGTGGGTGCCCGCGAGTCGGTCGAAACCATGGACCAGAGCCAGCGTCACAGCCTGGACAGCGTGCAGATCGCCAACCAGGCAGGTGAGCGGCTGGACAGTGTCACCGTGCGCATTGGCGAAATCGATGGCATGAACCAGTCCGTGGCCACGGCCACCGAAGAGCAGACGGCCGTGGTCGAAGCCATCAACATGGATATCAACGAAATCAACATGCTCAACCAGGAAGGCGTGGAAAACCTGCAGGCGACGCTGCGTGCCTGTTCTGACCTGGAGCAGCAGGCCAGCCGCCTGAAACACCTGGTCGGCACCTTCCGTATCTGAAGCCGGCCCAGCCCCGGCACCGACCCACCGAGCGCTATCGCCTAGCGCTCGGCTGCCGGGCGGCCAACCGCACAAGCTGATCGAACAAACTACCCTTCTGAAAGGTCAACTTCATGGCATGTCAACGCCGGTTTCGTTACCGCGCGATGACAGACCCGAAAGACGATCCCGGAGGGACGCAGATCGTGCACATTGCCGACATCACCATGTTCTACGCCCCGGCCAGCGGCGGCGTACGCACTTACCTTGATGCCAAACACCACCGCCTGGATGCCGTGCAAGGTGTCCGTCACAGCCTGTTGATCCCCGGCGCCAGCGCTCGGCATGAAGGCGGTGTCTATCATGTGCCTGCACTACCCCTGCCCTTTGGCAAAGGCTACCGCTTTCCGGTACGCCTGGCGCCATGGTGCAACACGCTGCGCACGCTAAAGCCAGACCTGATCGAAGTCGGCGATCCGTATCTGACCGCCTGGGCGGCGCTGGAAGCTCGCCGTCAGCTGGACGTGCCGGTCATTGGCTTCTATCACTCCGACCTGCCGCTGTTGGTGAGCAACCGCATGGGCAATTGGTTCACGCCCAACGTCGAGGCTTATGTCAGCAAGTTGTATGGCAATTTCGACCGGGTGCTCGCACCGAGCAAGGTCATGGCAGACAAGCTCCGTCGCCTGGGAGTACGTGATGTCCACGTGCAGCCTTTGGGCGTAGACCTGGAAACCTTCAATCCTGCACGCCGCGATCCACAGGTGCGAGCCGAACTGGGCGTCGCCGACACCTGCCGGCTGCTGATCTATGCAGGCCGTGGCTCACGGGAGAAGAACCTGCCCGTTCTGCTTGAGTGCATGCGGCAGTTGGGGCGCGGTTATCACCTGCTGCTGGTGGGGTCCAATATGCCCGCCAATGTGCCCGACAACGTCAGCGTGATCGGCCAGTTCTGCCCACCTGACCAGGTGGCTCGCCTGATGGCCAGCGCCGACCTGTTGGTGCATGCCGGCGACCAGGAAACGTTCGGCCTGGTCATCCTCGAAGCCATGGCCAGTGGTACGCCCGTGGTTGCAGTGCGTGCCGGCGCCTTCGGCGAAATCGTCAACGACCAGTGCGGTCGCTTGTGCCAACCCAACGACGCCAGGGCAATGGCCCTGGCCGTGCGCGAGGCGTTCGAAGCGGGTGCGCGCAAGCTCGGTGCCCAGGCCAGGCGCCATGTAGAGCAGCATTACTCATGGGACAACGTGGTCAACGGCCTGCTTGAGCATTACCAAGCCGTACTGGGCCACCAACAGCAGGTGCGGGCACATGCTTGAGGCCTGTCCCCGTTCCCGCAGCGTGATGCTGGTGCTGCATGACGTGGCCCCAGAGACCTGGCCAGACTACGAGCCGTTCGTGCAGGCGGTCGATGCATTGGGTAACGTGCCCATGACTTGGCTAGTGGTACCCGATTTTCATCGACGTAACCTGCTGACTCAGTCTCCCGGCTTCTGCCAGTTGCTTGATCGCCGTCTGGCCGCGGGTGACGAGCTGGCCCTGCACGGTTATGCCCATGCCGATGAAGGTCCCACGCCGCGCACGCCCCTGGACTACTTCATGCGGCGGATTTATACCCATGAAGGCGAGTTCTACGCGCTGGACGAACACCAGGCCATCGCCCGACTACAAGACGGCCTGGCGCTGTTCGACCGTCAAGGCTGGCCCGTGGCAGGCTTCGTGGCCCCCGCCTGGTTGATGAGCCAGGGCACACGACAAGCACTGCGCCAACTACCGCTGAAGTACACCAGCACCCCGCAGCACCTCTATCGCCTGCCGGACTTTACCGCCATCGATGCACCCGGTCTGGTCTGGAGCGCGCGCAGCGCCTGGCGCCGTGGCGTGTCGCGGGTGCTCAGTGACTGGCAATGTCGACGTTGGCAAGGCGCCAACACCCTGCGCCTCGGGCTGCATCCGGTGGACATGCGCCATCGCTACTCACGGGACTACTGGTTGCGCACCCTTGAAAAACTGATCGAAGACGGCCGTGAACCCTTGACCAAGTCAGCCTGGCTGGAGCGGCAGGTGGCAGCGTGAACCGCTGGCTGCTGCTGGGCTTGGCGCTGTTGGGCGCAGCGTTGGTGCCTGCACTGTTGGGCGGCAGCGAACTGCTGCCCAAGCTGAGCCGTTTCGATCCGCAGCTGCTGATGACGTTGGTGGGCATGATCCTGCTGTGCTGGGTGATCAACGCCTGCCGGATGCGCCTGCTGCTGGGCGATCAGGCAGCGCGCGTATCGCGGGTACGCACATTGGGTGTGGTCATGGCCACCGAGTTCGCCATCTGCACCACTCCAGGTGGCGGCGGCGGCCCCTTGACCCTGATGGCCTTGCTGGCCCGCGAGGGCATCAGTGCAGCCCGCAGCGGCGCGGTGTTCGCGATGGATCAGCTCAATGACTTGGTGTTTTTCTTCTGCGCCATGTTGGCGATCGCAGGCTATGCGTTGTTTCATAGCCTTGGGCGCAGCCAGGAAAGCATGTTGCTGGGCAGTGCCGCACTGCTGTGCGCGGCGCTGGCAGGCGTGGTGATGTTGCTGCGCTACCGGCGCAAGGTGATGCGTCTGAACGGCCGGCTGTTGCAGCGCCTGGGCACCAGCGCACCGCGTAAACGACGCTGGGCGCGCAAGCTACTTCGTTTCGTGCAGGCCTTGGCGCAGACCTGGCAGCTGCCCAAGCGCACTTTGTTTCTGGTGTTCAGCCTGACATGCGTCCATTGGGGGCTGCGCTTTAGCGTGCTGTATCTCGTGGTCAGGGGCTTGGGCGTGGAGCTGGCCTGGATTCCCAGCTTCCTGGTCCAGATGCTATCGCTCAGCGCCGGTCAGTTCAGCATGATGCCCGGGGGCGCAGGCGCTGCCGAGCTGACCTCGGCCAGCCTGCTGACACCCATGGTGGGCAGCTCGACGGCGGCGGCAGCGATCCTGATCTGGCGTGCCATCACTTACTACCTGTATCTGCTCGCCGGAGGGCCGGTGTTCGTGTGCCTGCTGGCGCGTCCGCTGCTGGAGCGCTGGCGCCGTCAGGTGGGTTGAGCGCTTGCCAAAGCGCCGCGGCACCGGGGAAGTCGGTACCGTCGGTGTCCTGCAAGGCGTCGGGATCGTAGCGGGCCAGGCAACCCTGACCCACTACAGGGGGAGGTGAGGCTGTAGGGGTACCGCGCCGTCCCATGGGTCGATCCTCACGTTGCTCAACAGGTCTGGGAGTAGCCCTGCGATCAGTCGAACACCACTGTCTTGTTGCCGTGCACCAGAACCCGGTCTTCCAGGTGATAGCGCAGGCCGCGGGCCAGCACCATTTTTTCCACGTCGCGCCCGAAGCGGACCATGTCCTCGATGCTGTCGGCGTGGGTAACCCGCACCACGTCCTGCTCGATGATAGGGCCGGCGTCCAGCTCCTCGGTCACATAGTGGCAAGTCGCGCCGATCAGTTTCACGCCACGCAGCGCTGCCTGGTGGTACGGCTTGGCGCCGACGAACGATGGCAGGAAGCTATGGTGAATGTTGATCACCTTCTCAGCATAGTCCTGGCAGAGTTGCGGCGGCAGAATTTGCATGTACCGCGCCAGCACGACCACATCGGCTGCATGTTCCTGCACCAGGCGTGACACTTCGGCAAACGCCGGGGCCTTGTCCTTGGGGTCTACTGGAACATGGAAAAACGGAATACCGTGCCACTCGACCATGCTGCGCAAGTCATTGTGGTTGGAAATGACGCAGGGAATGTCGCAATCGAGCTCATCGCTGTGCCAGCGGTGCAGCAGGTCAGCCAGGCAATGGGATTCACGGCTGGCCATCAACACGACCCGCTTCTTCTGGGCAGAATCGGTCACGCGCCAGGTCATGGAGAACTCTTCGGCGATGGGCGCGAACGCCTCGCGAAAAGCCTCGATGCCGAAGGGCAGCGACTCGGCGCGAATTTCATGACGCATGAAGAACCAGCCAGTCTGCTCGTCGGAGTGATGGCTGGCTTCGGTGATCCAGCCGTTGTACAAGGCCAGGAAATTACTGACTTTCGCCACGATGCCGACACGGTCGGGGCAAGCGATCACCAGACGGTAGGTGCGCATGAATAAGACTCCAGAACTCGCAAAGGCGCTCATTCTAGCGGCACGCTGAGAAAAACGCAGTAATGATTGCGACGTGCTGCATAGGGCCGTTGGGCCTACGCGTTGGGAATCTTCTGACAAGATTTATGGATGAAACGGCAACCTAGGTAAATTTTTGTTCACTTGGAGAAATACTGTCACAGCTTATCCAACTGTTAATACATCAATCATATGTTTACTTGCGAGAGTTGCCTGTTTACTATTGCTCCACACATTCCCGAACACGCATTAAGGAACACTCCATGTCCCTGATCAACGAGTACCGTGCCACCGAAGAAGCCATCAAGGAACTTCAGGCCCGCCTGGCCAACCTGTCTCAGGATGACAAGCTGAAAAAAGAACTGGAGTTCGAAGGCAAACTGCGCACCCTGATGGGCGAATATTCCAAATCGCTGCGTGACATCATTGCCCTGCTCGACCCTGATGCCAAGATGAGCAAACTGCCGCGTGGCGCCGTGAAAACCACTGGCACTAAACGCGCGCGCAAGGTCAAGCAATACAAGAACCCGCACAACGGTGAAGTCATCGAAACCAAAGGTGGCAACCACAAAACCCTGAAAGAGTGGAAAGCTCAATGGGGCGGTGACGAGGTAGAAAGCTGGGCAACCCTGCTGGACTGATTGTCCGTTGCCCGCTATTTGATATTCGTAAAGAAAACGCCGGTTAATAACCGGCGTTTTTTTATGGGTTTCAATTGACGGCGAACCGCGTTTGCAACGCGTTGGCATGCAGTTGCCAGGCAGTCAGCACTTGCCGTCCTGCTTCATCCGCGTCAGGCCAGGCTACGGCCAGGGCCTGGGCGAAATCACCCAAGGTATTGGGCGCACCCCAGCGGGGGTCAGCCAGACGCTGCCTACAAAAATCCTGCCATCGCGCGCGCTCTTCATCGTTCAAGGTGTCCGGAAAGTTACGCGCACGGTAGCGAAAGAGTAGTTCGGGCAGGCGTGGATCATCGAACATCCACTGCCCGGCGCCCAACTGTTCGGGCGCCAGCGAACGCACTTGATCGCATAGCCGCCGGTCACGCTGGCCGAGAAACCGCTCATACAATTGCTGCTCAGGATCTTCACTGGCCGTAAAACCGTCTTGTGTATAAATAAGCGCCAGTTTTTCCTGCCATTGATCCTGTTGACGGGCCAATGCCTCTGCGCGCCGTTGTAACGTATCCAGGTCGATCCCAAGACGCGCTTGATCGGCCGGTCGTATTACAGAAAGGGGCGCGACCACCGGACAGCGGTTGATCTGAATGAGTTTGAGCGGTACGGGCAGCTCGCCTTCGCCAAGTGTTTCTCGACGGGTATAGAGCCGCTGGCGTAAAGTTTCAGCATTTTCCTCAACCAGCGGCAGGGTTTGCTGATGCAGATCGCAAACAATCAATGCATTGCGGTTCTTAGGGTGCCAGGCCAATGGCAACACGACGCCCAGGTAATGACGCGCGGCACTGAAACGCCCGGAAATATGCACCATCGGCTGTAGCAACCGTATTTGCTCCATGACCTTATGCTTGCTGCGAAGCTGAAACAACCAGTCGTACAACTTGGGCTGCTTCTCGCGTATCAGCCGAGCAAGGGCAATGGTCGCCCGAACATCGGACAGCGCTTCGTGTGCATGGCCATGCTCGATGCCATTGGCCTTGCTCAACAACTCAAGGCGCAGACGGGTGCGCCCGTCCTGCTGGGGCCATTGGATGCCATCGGGCCGCAAGGCGCACGCCGCTCTAACGACATCGATCAAGTCCCAGCGGCTGTTGCCGCCCTGCCATTCGCGGGCGTAAGGGTCGAAGAAGTTGCGGTAGAGGCTGTAGCGGGTGACCTCGTCGTCGAAACGCAGCGTGTTGTAGCCGGCGCCACAGGTGCCGGGTTGTGCCAGCTCGGCGTGCACCCGCGCCATGAACTCGGCCTCGCCGAGGCCTTTTTCGGCCAACTGTTGCGGCGTGACGCCCGTCACCAGGCAGGCAGCAGGGTGCGGCAGTATATCGTCCGATAGGCGGCAATAGAGGTTGACCGGATCGTCGATTTCATTGAGGTCAAGGTCAGTACGTACCCCTGCCATCTGCACGGGCCGGTCGCAGCGCGGGTTGATGCCAGTGGTTTCGTAGTCATGCCAGAAGATGCTTGAGGTCACAGGGCCGTCCTGTTGCAGGGTCGCCCTGATTCTAACGCGTTGAGCCGGGCCTGACGTCGAGCCGATGAAGCGACCTGGGGCCAGTAGGCGGTGCTATGCAGCCCCTATTGGCCCGGGCCAGTCCCATGGGCAGGCATCAGCGTTGGCAATACCGACCTGTCAAACCGAGGTAGAGGAAGCGCGAAAACTGAAATACTCCTGCAGGGAGCGTACAAAGCCATCGTATTCGCGAGGGGCCTGCAACAACATGAAACCCGAATCGTAATACCCAGGGGTCTGGTCCTCGCGGCACCACAGGCAACTGGCCGTAAGATTGACGAACTGATGCCCACCCCCCGTCAACGGCAGGCGCAACTGCAATTCGTAATCGGGGCCCACCATGACCGGCAGTTCGCTGATCAGCATCATGCCGTTTTCGGAGGCGTTGCCGAGCTGGCCCATCTCCTGGCCGTTGAAGCGATTGAACACTTTCAGGACAAAGGGCAGCTGGTGGCGGTCGATAAGTCGTTTATTGAATAGCGTCAAGGGCAGTCCGTCCGCGATGCCAGGAATGCCTGGTACTGGCGGTTGTTGTATCAGTTGAGTGACAGGTTAGCGCACGCTGCGGCAAATCTCCCTGTCAATACAACACACCTTGGCATTAGCGCCAAGGTACGCTCGTCGCTGGCCTGGTCACGGCCGGTTCACCGCCGCGGTAGTGGCCGAGTTTCTCCAGTGTTTGCAGGCGCGCCTGGGCACGGTAGGCATATTCATTGCCCGGATAGCGCTGGATCAGGTACTGGTAGGTCTGTGCGGCATCCACATACAACGCTTGCCGCTCCAGGCACTGCCCACGCAGCAACGCGACTTCCGGGTGGATGAACGGCCGGGCGCGGCTGGTACGATCGACCTGGGACAGCTCCAGCATTACCCGCTGGCAATCACCCCGATCATAAGCGCGGTAGGCATTGTTGAGATGGTGGTCCATGGACCAGCGGGTACACCCGACGGCACTGGCCGCGAGGGCTAAAACGATCAGCATGCGCATGGGACTCTCCTTTGCTGAACAGCATATCGGCCGACCCATCGGATTCTTCAACGATCGGCACTTACCGCGTTTGTTGACCGACACATACCAGCCAACAAACCCGTGCCCCTGTCACCTGCACAGTTTTCCAAAGGCAGGTAGTGCAACCTAACGATGACTACAGCCCGATTCAGGAGTAGCCTCTCGCTGCGCTTCACTATAGGAGTCTGTGCATGACCATCCGCCGTACCAAAATCGTCGCCACCCTTGGCCCCGCCAGCAATTCGCCGGAAGTGATCGAACAGTTGATCCTCGCCGGCCTGGACGTGGCTCGCCTGAACTTCTCTCATGGCACTCCGGACGAGCACAAGGCACGCGCCCGCCTGATCCGTGAAATCGCTGCCAAGAATGGCCGTCACGTGGCCTTGCTCGGCGACCTGCAGGGTCCGAAGATCCGCATCGCCAAGTTCGCCAACAAGCGCATCGAACTGAAAGTCGGTGACACCTTCACCTTCTCGACCGCTCATCCGCTGACAGAAGGCAACCAGGACATCGTCGGTATCGACTACCCCGACCTGGTCAAGGACTGTGGCGTTGGCGACGAACTGCTGCTCGACGATGGCCGCGTGGTCATGCGCGTCGAAACCGCCACCGCCGACGCCCTGCACTGCGTGGTGATCATCGGTGGCCCGCTGTCGGACCACAAGGGCATCAACCGCAAAGGTGGCGGTCTGACTGCACCGGCCCTGACCGAGAAGGACAAGGCCGACATCAAGCTGGCTGCCGAGATGGACCTGGACTACCTGGCCGTATCCTTCCCGCGTGACGCCAGCGACATGGAATACGCCCGCAAACTGCGTGACGAGTCCGGTGGCAGCGCCTGGCTGGTGGCCAAGATCGAACGCGCCGAAGCGGTTGCCGACGACGAAACCCTCGACAAGCTCATTGCAGCCTCCGACGCCGTCATGGTTGCCCGTGGTGACCTGGGCGTGGAAATCGGCGACGCCGAGCTGATCGCCATCCAGAAGAAGATCATCCAGCACGCCCGCCGCAACAACAAGGCAGTGATCGTCGCGACCCAGATGATGGAGTCGATGATCCAGAACCCGATGCCGACCCGTGCCGAAGTGTCCGACGTGGCAAACGCCGTGCTCGACAACACCGATGCCGTGATGCTGTCGGCCGAAAGCGCCGCCGGGTCATACCCGATCGAAGCGGTCCAGGCCATGGCGCGCATCTGCCTGGGTGCCGAGAAGCACCCGACCAGCCAGCGCTCCAGCCACCGCCTGCACACCACGTTCGAGCGCTGCGACGAAAGCATCGCCCTGGCAGCCATGTACACGGCCAACCACTTCCCGGGTGTGAAGGCGATCATCGCTCTGACCGAGAGCGGTTATACCCCACTGATCATGTCCCGTCTGCGCTCGCACGTGCCAATCTTCGCCCTGTCTCCGCACCGCGCCACCCAGGCCCGTGCCTCGATGTTCCGCGGTGTTTACCCGATCGATTTCGACCCGGCATCACTGCCGGCCGACAAGGTCAGCCAGGCCGCCGTGGACGAACTGCTCAAGCGTGGGCTGGTCGAGCAAGGTGACTGGGTGATCCTCACCAAGGGCGACAGCTACCACACCATCGGCGGGACCAACGGCATGAAGATCCTGCATGTCGGTGATCCGCTGGTCGGCTGATCGGCTGACGAGCCAGGGTTGCTTCGCGCGCGTTCCCCCGTGCGCAAGCGGCCCTGTTCAGGCACCGCAGATACGTCGGCTCAGGCGTGCTCGACAAAGCTGTCTGCAAACACCTGCCCCCTCGGCACCCCAGCGATGAACAGCCGTCGGGCAAAGCGTTCGACGCTGGCGGGCGCGCCGCACAGCAAGGCCAAAGTCTGTCTCGATGAAGGCCGCAGCGCAGCCAGTGCCTCCTCCAGCTGCGCGACCATCACCAATTCCACGTTTACACCTGGCAACTGCTGCAACGGCGCTGCCAAGTAGTGCCCTGCGCGGTCGCGGGCCACGTGCAGCAACCTGATCTCCCCCTGATGGCCTTGGCGCAAGGCTTCGCGCACGATGCCCCACAGCGGTGCAAGCCCGGTACCGGCAGCCAGTAGCCATAACGGTCTGTCCTGCCAGTCAAGGTCGTAATGCAATGCCCCGCCCCTCACCTCGCCAACGCGCAACACATCCCCCACTTCCAGCGCCCGCGCCCGGTCACAGAATGCACCGGGGTGCTGGCAATCGATATGAAACTCCAGGTAATCATCTTCACCCGGCAGGCTGGCCAGCGAATAGGGCCGCGCCACCCCACCCAACCAGAGCACCGCGTGCTGGCCCGGCTGATAGCGGACGCTGCGCTCGGTCCGCAGGCGCAACCGCAGCACATCACCGAACCAGTCCAGTTCTTTGACAGTGCCACCTACGCCGTCGCGCAACGGATCGAACACCTCCACGCGCAGGTCTTCGACCACGCGGCACTGGCAAGCCAGGCGCCATCCCACGGCATGCCTGTCCAGCGCCAGGGCTTCTGGCAGGGCGTCGAGGGGCAACCCGTCCTCACACCGTACCAGGCACGCATGGCAGCTCCCTGCGCGGCAGCTGTAGGGCACCCCGAGCCCTGCCTCGTTCAGGGCATCGAGCAAGTTGGCACCCGTCGGCACCGCCCAACAACGCGTGCCCACCCTAATTTCGGGCATGTTCACTCACCTGTTCAAACCCCTTGTGCCGATGGACGCGACCGCGCGCCCGTCGATTCTAATGCCCTGTCCTGTGCCTAGCAGCAAAAAGGATGCCGGCTACCGGCCAGACCATGGTCCTGACCACTCGCAGGTGTTTCACAGGGGCAGGCGCGCTATACTGCCGCGCCTTTTTTGCGTCGGCAGACTGTCGGCGCGCCTTTGCAAGGCGTTTCGACAGGCTGGTCGGCTCCGTCGAACGTCTCACTGAATGTTCCCGTCTTTAAGAGGAGCGCGCTGCATGACCGTGATCAAGCAAGACGACCTGATTCAGAGCGTGGCCGACGCCCTGCAATTCATCTCGTACTACCACCCCGTCGATTTCATCCAGGCCATGCACGAGGCCTACCTGCGCGAAGAGTCGCCGGCTGCGCGCGACTCCATCGCCCAGATCCTGATCAACTCGCGCATGTGTGCCACCGGTCACCGGCCTATCTGCCAGGACACCGGCATCGTCACCGTATTCGTGCGCGTGGGTATGGATGTGCGCTGGGACGGCGCCACCCTGAGCGTCGACGACATGATCAACGAAGGTGTGCGCCGCGCCTACAACCTGCCTGAAAACGTGCTGCGCGCATCGATCCTGGCCGACCCGGCCGGTGCCCGCAAGAACACCAAGGACAACACGCCGGCCGTTATCCACTACTCCATCGTCCCCGGCGACAAGGTCGAGGTGGATGTTGCAGCCAAGGGCGGCGGTTCGGAAAACAAGTCCAAGATGGCCATGCTCAACCCGTCCGACTCCATCGTCGACTGGGTACTCAAGACCGTTCCGACCATGGGCGCTGGCTGGTGCCCGCCTGGCATGCTGGGCATCGGTATCGGCGGCACTGCCGAAAAAGCCGCGGTCATGGCCAAGGAAGTGCTCATGGAGTCCATCGACATCCATGAGCTCAAGGCACGCGGCCCGCAGAACCGCCTGGAAGAAATCCGCCTGGAGCTGTTCGAGAAGGTCAATCAACTGGGCATCGGCGCCCAGGGCCTCGGTGGCCTGACCACCGTCCTCGACGTCAAGATCATGGACTACCCGACCCACGCCGCCTCGCTGCCGGTGTGCATGATCCCCAACTGCGCGGCCACTCGCCACGCCCACTTCGTGCTCGACGGCACAGGCCCTGCGGAGCTCGAAGCGCCTTCGCTGGACGCCTACCCCGAGATCGTCTGGGAAGCGGGGCCAAGCGCCCGTCGTGTCAACCTCGACAGCATCACGCCCGAAGAAGTGGCCAGCTGGAAACCGGGTGAAACCATCCTGCTCAACGGCAAGATGCTGACCGGCCGGGACGCAGCCCACAAGCGCATGGTCGAAATGCTCAACCGCGGCGAAGCACTGCCGGTGGATCTCAAGGGCCGCTTCATCTACTACGTCGGCCCGGTCGACCCGGTAGGCGACGAAGTGGTCGGCCCTGCTGGCCCCACCACCGCCACGCGCATGGACAAGTTCACCCGCCAGATCCTGGAGCAGACCGGTCTGCTGGGCATGATCGGCAAGTCCGAGCGCGGCCCGACCGCCATCGAAGCGATCAAGGACAACAAGGCCGTCTACCTGATGGCTGTAGGTGGCGCCGCCTATCTGGTTGCGCAAGCCATCCGCAAATCCAAGGTCCTGGCCTTTGCCGAACTGGGCATGGAAGCCATCTACGAGTTCGAGGTCAAGGACATGCCCGTGACCGTGGCCGTGGACAGCAACGGTGAGTCGGTGCACATCACAGGCCCCGCCTTGTGGCAGAACAAGATTGCCCAGAGCCTGGCCGTCGAAGTGAAGTAACCCATGGCAACAGCGGGCGGCGCTTTCACGGGCCGCTCGCGTGCGCAGCCATGCGCAGCCCAACCTGCGGCGGCGGACCTTGATGCCAGGGCCCGCCGCCGTTGCGTTTAAAGACGTTCGAATTGTTCGGGCCAGTCCCTGCGGGTAAATACCTGCCCCTGCTGCCTGACCCGGCGCACGGCCTCCAGGTCCAGATCGCACACCAGCCAACGGCTGCACTGCGGGTCGAGCGATTCGCTCAGTGCCATTACCCCATCTCCCGGCATGCCACGATCAGGCGGCACGAACAGCCCTGCCCGGCCTAGGTTCTCGTCCAATGCCGGCGACCAGGGTGCCAGCCCCACGGTCGGGCTCTGCAACACGGCCAGCTGGTTTTCCAAGGCGCGTGCCTGAGCCCCGATCCGTACACGGTGATAGCCGGCTTCGGTGTCGGTGCAGCTGGGCGCCAGGATCAGGTCGGCCCCACGCTCTGCCAACCGGCGTGCCAAGAGCGGGAACTCATTGTCGTAACAGACCAGGATGCCAAGACGGCCCAGATCGGTGTCGAACACCGTCAGCCCATGGCCTGCGGCAATGCCCCACTGTTCCCGCTCGAAGCGGGTCATCATCAGCTTGTCCTGATGCCCTAGCGCGCCTTTGGGGCCAAACAGCCAGGCGCGGTTGCGGTAGGCGCCGTCGCTGTCCAGTACCGGAAGCGTGCCTGGTTGCAGGTAGATGCCCCAACGCTTGGCCAGGCCTGCACACAGGGCCTTCCACGGCTCGATCAAAGGCTGGATGCCTGCAATGGAAGCCTTCAGGTCCCCCCGCTGCTCGGGTGTCAGCTGCCCGCTGAGCACCAGCCCTGCATATTCGGGCAGCAGCAGCAGGCGCGCGCCCGCCTCCACCGCCTCTGCACACAAGCCCTGCAGGTGGTCGGCATAAGCCTCCCAGGTTTCGTGCAGCTCAATGGCGTATTGGCAGGCCGCGACACGGATCAAAGGGGCAGTTCCTTGAGCCAGAACGACATCAGCTTGTCCGAGCTTTCCTGCTCGTCCAGGTCGCGCCAGGCATACCGGGTACGCAGTGATGGGTCATGGAGGAAACCGCGGTTGCGCCAGAACCCATGCAAAGGCTTGTAGTCGGCCGGGCGGCGCGGATGTACACCGGGCCGCTCCACGGCGCAGAACGCGCAGTAATCGAACTCGGCCAGTTTGTGGGCATAGGATTCGCGTTCGATGAAAAAACGTACCCCAAGCCCCTGCCCTCGGTATGGCGGCAGAACCACAGACTCGCCGAAATAGTAGACGCTGGCCGGGTCGCGGCCCTGGGCCACGAACGGCTCCTGGAACTCGGGCGCAACGTCGACCAGGGGCAGGCCCGTGGAGGCGCCCACTACCTTGTCCTCATCCATGGCCAGCACCACCAGGCTGCGCCCGGAACGGGCATAGGCGGCCAGGTAGTCGGCTTCGTACTCGGGCGAGCCATCGTAGAGGTAGGGGAACTCGCGGAACACAGTTAGGCGCAGACGAGCGAGGTCATCGATATAGGGCGCGATGGCGGCGCCGTGCAGTAGGCGTATTTGCATGCTTGGCGGTCGTTTTGTCGATGTGGATGACGCGCTCGGCTAAGCCGGGCTTGAGGGGAAACCCTATCATCCAGGCCAACGACACGCCTTTTCCCTACACGACAGGTAATGTTCCATGACCGCTACCGAATTGGTAAACGCTTACTACGCCGCGTTCAACGCAGGTGACATGCCAGGGTTTCTGGCCCTGCTCAGCGAAGATGTGATTCACGACATCAATCAGGGTGAGCGGCAGATGGGCAAGGCCAGGTTCGCCGCCTTCATGGACAAGATGAACCGCTGCTACCGCGAGCGCCTGGCCGACATCGTGGTGATGCAGAATGCCGACGGCAGTCGCGCGGCGGCGGAATTCACCGTGCACGGGCAATATGTGGCCGATGACGAAGGCCTGCCTGCGGCCACCGGCCAGACCTATGTCCTGCCGGCCGGCGCGTTCTTCTATATCCATTGCGGCAAGATCGCCCGCGTAACCAACTACTACAACCTCAACGATTGGGTCGAGCAAGTCGGCTGACCCATGGACTGGCCGGCCTGATGAGTCAGAGGATACGGGTGCCCAACACCTTCAAAAACGCCGCCAACCACGCAGGGTGAGCCGGCCAGGCGGGCGCAGTGACCAGGTTGCCGTCCACATGGGCCTGGTCCACCGCAATGTCGATATAGGTGCCGCCGGCCAGGCGCACCTCGGGCGCGCAGGCCGGGTACGCACTGCACTCCCGGCCTTTGAGCACCCCGGCAGCGGCTAGCAACTGGGCGCCGTGACACACGGCAGCGATGGGCTTGCCTGCCTGGTCGAACGCTCGCACCAGCTCGAGCACTTTCTCGTTAAGGCGCAGGTATTCCGGGGCACGCCCGCCCGGGATTACCAGTGCATCGTAACTTTCGGCGCGGGCCCGGACGAAATCGTGGTTCAGGGCAAACTGGTGCCCCGGCTTTTCACTGTAGGTCTGGTCGCCTTCGAAGTCGTGGATAGCCGTGCGCACGGTCTGGCCCGCCACCTTTTCCGGGCACACGGCGTGCACGGTATGCCCAACCATGCTCAGCGCCTGGAAGGGCACCATGACCTCGTAGTCCTCGACGTAATCGCCCACCAGCATGAGTATCTTCTTAACCGTCATCGCATCCATTCCCTCGATTGCCTGTGAACCGTCATTGCACGATAGCTGCGCTCAGTCGCGCCGGTCGAGCACGTTGGCCACCAACCGGTCCAGCCATCCCCAGATGCGCTGTTTGACCCGTCGCCAGAACGGCCTGGCGTTCCAATGCGCCAGGTCAACTTCCTCGCTCAGGGCAAAATCGCGTTCGAAACTTTCGACCACCGCGCTCGTCAGCGGCAGGTCCAACGCTTCTATATTGGCCTCCAGATTGAAGCGCAGGTTCCAATGGTCGAAGTTGCAGGAGCCGATGCTTACCCAATCGTCCACCACCACCATCTTCAGGTGCAGAAAGCACGGCTGATACTCGAAAATACGCACGCCAGCGCGCAGCAGGCGTGGATAGTACCGGTGACCGGCATACCGTACCGAAGGATGATCGGTGCGCGGGCCGGTGAGCAGCAACCGCACATCGACGCCCTTGCCAGCTGCGCGGCGCAGCGAGCGACGCACGCTCCAGGTCGGCAGAAAGTAAGGCGTGGCCAGCCAAATGCGCTGCTTGCCGCTGTTGAGGGCACGTACCAATGAATGCAGGATGTCCTGATGCTGGCGGGCGTCGGCATAGGCCACCCGGCCCATGCCCTGCCCTTGCGCAGGCACCTTGGGCAGGCGCGGCAGGCCGAAGCCCTCGGCAGGGCGCCAGGCCGTGCGGCGATGGTTGGCCTGCCACTGGCGATCGAACAGCAATTGCCAGTCGCTCACCACCGGGCCTTGCATCAGCACCATCACCTCGTGCCATTCGCTGCTGGGCTGGCCCGGTTGCCAGAACTCATCGGTAACCCCGGTACCGCCCACCACCGCCCACTGCTCGTCGACCACAAGCAACTTGCGATGGTCGCGGTACAGATTGCGCAGCCCGCGTTTCCAATGCAGCCGGTTGTACCAGCGCAGGTAAACGCCGGCATCCAGCAGACGTTGCCGCAGCTTGGCGCTCAAGGCCAGCGACCCGTAATAATCGAACAGGCAGCGCACCCGTACCCCGCGGTGGGCCGTCTGCTCCAGCACCTGGACCACAGCCTCGGCGCAGGCCCCGGACTCGACCAGGTACAGTTCCAGGTCGACCTGCTTCCGGGCATGTTCAATGGCCGACAGCATGCGGGGGAAGAATTGTGGCCCATCGATCAGCAGCTCGAACTGGTTGCCATCCCGCCAGGGGAAGACCGGGCCCGGCATGTCAGCGTGCAGTGAAGATCAGTACCGCATTGACCGGTACGGATGGGTTGATGGCCGTAAGGTTGGCGAACTTGCGCAGGGCTTGCAGCCCCGGCATCAGGCCGAAATCCTCGGCGCGCAGCACCAGAGGCTCCAGGGTGACGACCTGGAACCGACGCTCGTCCAGGCGGGTGGCCAACAGCAAGGCGTCGTAGCGGTGGGACTGACCGTGCAACGTTACCGTCAGCGGTAGGCGCAATTCGATCTGCGCACCGTTGGCCAGGTCGTTGATCGGGCGCAGATCCAGTTGCGCCTGCACGGTCGCTTCGGCAAACCGTGCGACGTCGAACAATGTGTCCCGCATGCGCTCATCCCGCAACGGGACGCCGCTGCTGACCGAATCCATCTCGATACGAAGGCTAGCGGCGCCCTTGCGGTCCACCGTGCCATGCAGCACCAGGAAGCGGTGCACCTGCGCCGCTTCGCCATTGGTGCCGGTGATGAACGACAGGCGAGACGACTCGCCGTCAAGGTGCCAATTGGCGTGTGCAGGCAGGCACAACGCAAGCAGCAGTGCAGGCCATAGGCGGAGTGACTTGAGCATGAGGGGTCTCGAAAATGCAGGCGACTCACCTTACCGCGCAGGTCTTTGGCACAGCAAGCGCCAGCACGTTCGCCGCCACGCCCAACCGGCGGGTCATGCAAGCATCATCGAACCTTCATCGCCATGACATCCCGTGTTTCTAGCCTGAACGCGCACATAAAAGCCTACCGGCCACCCTTGCATGGCTGATTTTATGGAGACTCGTAATGACGCGAATCGCTCATGTTGCCGACACCTGCACCGGACACCGCCTGCACGCCGAGCGCCTGATGGGTCACGCCGCGTTGCAGGAGGCTCAGGCCCTGCGCTATCAGGTCTTCAGCGAAGCGTTCGACGCAAGGTTCAAGGGTGCCGAGCACGGCCTGGACCAGGACGAATTTGACCCGCACTGCCGCCATATCGGCGTACGCGATGTCACCAGCGGACGGCTGGTGGCCACCACGCGACTGCTCGACCACGAGGCGGCCAGCAACCTGGGCCGCTTCTACAGCGAGGAGGGGTTCAGCCTGCAAGGGCTGCTGCAACTCCAGGGCCCTATCCTGGAAGTGGGTCGTACCTGTGTGGCCGCGCCGTACCGCAACGGGGGCACCATTGCCACGCTCTGGAGCGAGCTGGCCGACGTACTCAACGAAGGCGGTTATCGCTACCTGATGGGTTGCGCCAGCATCTCGATGCAGGACGGCGGGGTGCAGGCGCATGCCGTCATGCAACGCCTGCGCGAACGCCACCTGTGCACCCAGGACCTGCGTGCCGAACCCCGCAATCCGCTGCCGCCGCTGACGTTGCCGGATAACGTGAGCGCCCAGATGCCGGCCTTGCTCAAGGCCTACATGCGCCTGGGCGCCAAGGTCTGTGGCGAGCCGTGCTGGGATGAAGACTTCCAGGTCGCCGATGTGTTCATCCTGCTCAAGCGCGAGGCGCTGTGCCCGCGCTACGCCCGTCACTTCAAGGCCGCTGTGTGAGGGGCCGTCTTCGGCAGGTGGGGCGCCTGGTTCACATGCTGCTGGTGGTGGTGCTGGGGCTGCTGATGGCCAGCCTGCTCGTCATCGGGATGCACCTTGGCATCAAAACCTCGCTCGAACGCCGGCAACGCTGGACCCGGCTGTTCATGCGGCGCCTGGTAGCAGCACTGCCCTTCGAAGTCTGCGTGACGGGCAAGCTGCCGAGCACGCCCATGCTGTGGGTCGGCAACCATGTGTCCTGGACCGACATCCCCCTGCTGGGCATGCTGGCGCCTATGTCGTTTCTGTCCAAGGCGGAGGTCCGGCACTGGCCGCTTGCCGGGTGGCTGGCCGAGCAGGCAGGCACCCTGTTCATCAGGCGCGGCGCCGGCGATGGGCAGCAGCTACGCGTGCAGATCGGCCAGCAGTTGGTCACAGGCCACCCCATGCTGCTGTTCCCCGAAGGCACGACCACCGACGGGCACCAGCTCAGGACGTTTCATGGGCGCCTGTTGGCGGCAGCCATCGACCAGGGCATCGCCGTGCAACCGGTGGCCATCCAATACCAGCGGCGGGGCCAGATCGACTCCTTGGCGCCCTTCGTGGGGGATGATGATCTAGTGTCACACCTGCTGCGGTTGCTGGCACAACCTCGCGGCCAAGTACGCATTCACCTGCTCGATCCACTGACAAGTCATGGCAAGGGCCGCACGCTGCTGGCGCTCCAGGCCCAGCGTTCGATCCATCAGGCGCTCTACGGCACACCAGAGCCACCGGTACTTCACAGGCCGTGTGCGACCGCCACCTGAACGCAGCGCCCTGGCGCCAACCACGCGGCAGATCAGTCAATCAACGAGCGGGCCGGCCTGTGCCCGATGGCTGGCAGCGAAGGCTTGTACCAGGGGGTAGAACGCGCGGAAATCATCGAGCAACGGCACGTACAGGCGATCAAGTTCCTCCATGACCCCTGCCAAGCCTTCAGGCCGTGACAAGCGCCGGGCGATCCCGGCGAACACCTGCTCCAGCGTGGCGAAGTCAGCATAGGAGCCCAGCCAGTCAGACTGCGCCATGGAAGGCGCGATGTGGGCCAACCGGCCCGGCAGCGCGGGCTCGGCCAACAGCACCTGATAGAACCCATGGGTGAACTGACGCAGCGGCTGGTGCCCATATTCAGGCCAGTGGCGCGCCAGGCAATGGTCGAAGAAGACGTCCAGCGCAATCCCCGCAAACCGGCGTCGCACCTGCGTAAAACGCGCCAGGGAGGCCAGCACGACAGGGTGTGCGTCGGTGAAACTGTCGATGTGTCGGTGCAGGCGGATGGACGCCTCGATTTGCGGCGCGAACCGCCCTTCCAGCGAGCCTTTGACAAAGTCCCCGTAGAGGCTGCCCAGCAACTGCTGTGGGGCTGGTCCCCCAAGGTGAAGGTGTGCAAGATAATTCATGGCGCCAGTCTATCACTTGCCTGGAATGCATCGCCGCCGAGCGATATACCGTCTGGCTATCTGTTCGGAACACTTAAAGCTTTGCGACTCCCTTTGACTCTCAGGTATCCGTCATGACCACGCTATTCGATCCAATCACCCTGGGCGACCTGGAACTGCCCAATCGCATCATCATGGCCCCACTCACCCGCTGCCGCGCAGACGCCGGCCGCGTGCCGAACGCACTGATGGCCGAATACTATGTGCAACGTGCCAGTGCCGGCCTGATCATCAGCGAGGCGACCTCGGTCAGCCCCATGGGCGTGGGCTACCCGGACACGCCGGGCATATGGAGCGCTGAACAGGTCAGGGGCTGGACCAATGTCACCAATGCCGTGCATGCCGCTGGCGGCCGAATCTTCTTGCAGCTGTGGCATGTCGGCCGCATTTCCCATCCACGCTACCTCGATGGCCAGTTACCGGTCGCACCCAGCGCCATCCAACCCAAGGGGCACGTGAGTCTGGTTCGCCCGCTCAGCGACTACCCCACGCCTCGGGCGCTGGATACCGAAGAGATCAGCGACATCGTCGAGGCCTTCCGCACGGGCGCCGAAAACGCCAAGGCCGCAGGCTTTGACGGCGTCGAGATTCATGGCGCCAACGGCTATCTGCTCGACCAGTTCCTGCAAAGCAGCACCAACCAGCGTACTGACGCGTACGGCGGCTCGCTGGAAAACCGGGCCCGCCTGCTGCTGGAGATCACCGACGCCGTAGTCCAGGTATGGGGAGCGCAGCGCGTCGGGATGCACTTGGCGCCGCGCGCCGATGCCCACGACATGGGCGATACCGACCGTGCCCAGACCTTCACGTATGTGGCGCGGGAGTTGGGCAAGCGTGGCATTGCCTTCATCTGCTCACGGGAACGTGAGCGCGACGACAGCCTTGGCCCTGCACTCAAAGCAGCATTTGGCGGCGTCTATATCGTCAACGAAGGTTTCGACAAGGCCAGTGCCAATGCGGCCTTGGCCAATGGCAAGGCTGATGCCGTGGCCTTTGGCGTGCCGTTCATCGCCAACCCGGACTTGCCTGCACGCCTGGCTGGCGATGCGCCATTGAACGAAGCTCACCCAGAAACGTTCTATGGCCAAGGTCCGGTGGGGTACATCGATTACCCACGCCTGTAAGGCCTTAGACAGGGGCCAGGACCCGGCCCCTGTCCTTCCCGGTCAAGGCTTGGCGTTGATCTGCTGTTGCAGGTTCTGCAACTGGCTCTGGACGTTGTTCAGGTTACGGGTCATCTGACCACGAAACGCGTCGAACTCCTGCACCGATGCGCCACCGCCGGCCGTGGTATTGGGGCGGTTGTCCAGCTGGCTTTTGAGCACCAGCACATCCTGCTCCAGGCTTTCGATGGCGGCCTTGGGGTTGCCTTGTTTTTTCAGCGCCGCCACTTCCTCGCTCAGGCTCTTGAGTTGCCCGTCGAGCTTGCCCCCATCGACCTGGCCCGACTTGAGCGCTGCCAACTCGCCGTTCACCGCCTTCAACTGCGCCTGCAACTGCGTTTGCAGTTCTGTCACCGCCCTCTGCTGTTCACGGGTGTCGGCCAGGACCTGCTCCAGGCGCTTGCCAAGGTCCCCGGCCTGGCCCGCCACACCCGCCTGCTGCTTGCCCTGTTCGGCCAGACTGGCCTGCAACTGGCTGATCTGCTGCTTGAGGGCTTCACTGCCACTGTTGTTGGACGAGGCGCTGGCTTCGACCTTGCCGCTGATCGCTTGCAATCGCCCTGCCGCGTCTTCGCTGATGCGCGCGAAGCTCTCCTGGGTGGCGACCAGTTGCTGCTCCATCAGGGAGATCTGCCGATAGCTCCACCACCCTAGACAACCCAGGGCGATGAACGCGGCCACCAGCATCGCCCACAACGGGCCGGTGCTCGGTGGCCTGGTCGCTTGACGACGACTGCGCGGGACATGGGCCGCAAGCACCTCATCGTCGTCATCCGGCGTCCCTGCGCGCAAGGCCGGTACATCATCGAAATCATCGCGAGCATCAAAGCGCATGAGCATCCCACCACAGAGGTTGCAAATAAGCGGGATTATAAACCGCGCGCGCAGCCAGGTGATGCCCGACGTCGTGGTGAGCGCTTACCGGCCAGGCGGCTGGTGTTTCCACCAGGTGCAGAATTCGTCCAATGCCGCCCATACGCTAGTGGTGGGCTGGTAGCCCAGGTACTGACTGGCGCGGCTGATGTCCAGGGTAAAATCGCGACTCATCACCTGCATGGCCAGGCGTGACAGCGTAGGCTCGGGCCGCCCCGGCCATAGGGCGCACGCCGCCTCGTTGAGCGCGGCCAGGCCGTAGGCCAGCCCATAGCCTCGGTAGCGGGTGACCTGGGGGAGCTGAAGCTGGCGCAGGACATAGTTGATCACGTCCCATAACGGCAAGGGCTGGCCATTGCTGATGTTGTATGCTTGCCCAAGCGCGCGCCCGTCAGCGAACACTGCGCTGTACAGCGCTTCGTTCAGGTTGTGAATACTGGTGAAGTCAACTTTGTTCAAGCCGTTGCCGATAATTGCCAGCCTGCCTTTGCGTTGCAGGTGCACCAGCCGCGGCAGCAGGCTCGTATCGCCGGCACCGATGACGAAACGTGGGCGCAGCGCCAACACTTCGAGGCCAAACTCCTGGGCGCCGAAAACCTTCTGTTCGGCAATGAACTTGGTCCTGGCGTAGTGATTGGCAAACCGGCCGGGCACCTGATCCTCGCCAATGGCCATGCGTGAACGACCATTGAAGTAGATCGACGGCGAAGACAGGTGCACAAGACGACGTACGTGTTCCTTCAGGCAGCCTTCGACGACGTTCTCGGTGACCACCACGTTGCCCTGGGCGAACGTCTGATAGGGCCCCCAGTGCCCCACAGCACCGGCGCAATGCACCACGGCCTCGACGCCCTGGCACAGGCGCCGGGCCAATTCCGCGTCGCCAAGGTCGCCCGGGATGAACTGCGCGCCACGCCGCACCAGATGCTCCACACCTTCGGCACGCCGGCCACTGACCCGCACATCCAGCCCCCGCTCCAGGGCCAGCCGAGCGAAACGCCCGCCGATGAAGCCACTCGCGCCAGTGACCAGAATTCGCATGTAACACTCCGCCTTGCCTGATGTTCAGAAGCCTTTGACGCCCTTCGGCGCTACAACGGCACCAGCCAGTGGTGGGCGCTGTGGCGCAGGTGGTCGGTCAGCTGTGCCAGCAGTTGCCCGCCGTTACGCCAATGATGCCAGTACAACGGTACGTCGATCGGGGTATCGCTGCAGATTTCCACCAATTGGCCGCTTGCCAGTTGCTCGCGGGCCTGCAACTCCGGCACCAGCCCCCAACCCAACCCCGCTTCGGTCATGCGCAAAAAGCCTTCGGAAGAGGGGCACAAATGATGCAGAAAACCGTCCTGCATACCTAAAGAAGCCAAGTAGCGGTGCTGTAGAAAATCGTCGGGGCCATAGACGATTGCGGGCGTGCGGGCCAGGCGGCGGGCATCGAAGCCCTGGGCAAAATGCTGCTTCATGAAGGCAGGGCTGGCCAACGCCCGATAACGCATTGCCCCCAGGGCCAGGCTGCGGGCGCCGGCCACTGGGCGTTCGCTGCCGCACAGGCAGGCCGCCACGTCACCGGCGCGCATGCGCTTGAGACCTACTTCCTGGTCCTCGACTACCAGATCGGTAAGCACCTTGTGCTCGGCACAGAATTGCCCCACTGCGCTGGCCCACCACGTGGCCAGGCTATCGGCATTGAGCGCGATGCGCAGACGTTCCGGCATGCCCCCGTCCTCGAGCGCGGGTACCTGGCGCTGCAAGTCGCGCTCAAGCAGGCGCACCTGCTGCACATGGTTGAGCAATTGCCGGCCTACCTCCGTCGGGCCAGGCGGAGCAATACGAACCAGTACCGGCTGCCCCACGCGCGCCTCCAGCAACTTGATGCGCTGCGACACGGCCGATTGGGACAGGCCCAGCACCTGCGCTGCACGCTCGAAGCCGCCTTGCTCGACGACGGCAGCGAGGGCCGCAAGCAACTTGTAGTCGAACATCGATTTTCCTAATGACCGGTGAGCTTTATTGATTTTTCTTATAACCCGCCAGTTGTCACACTGGCCAGCATCTTTCGAGGAGTCGTCTTCCATGTGGCAGAGTTATCTCAATGGCCTGCTGGTCGCCCTGGGCCTGATCATGGCCATTGGCACGCAGAACGCATTCGTTCTGGCGCAAAGCCTGCGCCGCGAGCATCACTTGCCGGTAGCGGCGCTGTGCATCCTGTGTGATGCCCTGTTGGTCGCCGCAGGTGTGTTCGGTCTTGCCACGGCCTTGGCCCATAATCCGACGCTGCTGAGCGTGGCCCGCTGGGGGGGCGCGGTATTCCTCATCTGGTACGGGATCAAAGCCCTGCGCAGTGCCTTCTCCGACCAGAGCCTGCAGCACCAGCAGGGCCAGGGCATGCGTTCACGGCGGGCCGTGCTGCTCAGTGCCCTGGCGGTCACCTTGCTCAACCCCCACGTCTATCTTGACACTGTGCTGCTGATCGGCTCGCTCGGGGCCCAGCAGACGGCGCCAGGGGCCTACGTGGCGGGGGCTGCCAGCGCCTCGCTGCTGTGGTTCTCGACCCTGGCGATCGGGGCGGCATGGCTGGCTCCCTGGCTGGCACGGCCAGGCACCTGGCGTCTGTTGGACCTGATGGTGGCCGTGATGATGTTTGCCGTGGCAGCGCAACTGATCTTCAACTGATCATTCGAGCCCAGGGTGCCAGCGCGTGACGTCCCTGCCCATCCTGCCTGGAAACGACCGCCACCGGTCGCTGCCCGCCAAGGCACCTGGAACCTCTAATCCCTATGTTTGTTGCGTGGTTATGCGCCAAGGCTTGGTGCTATGATCCAGCCCTTGCGTCGCAAAGAGTACAAACTCGCCGACGCACATAGGGCCGCCCGTGATCGGCCCTGCGCAAACCGCGAACTAGACCTGAATCAGGAGATCTACCATGGCTTTTGAATTGCCGCCGCTGCCCTACGCCCACGATGCCCTGCAGCCGCACATCTCCAAGGAAACCCTGGAGTATCACCACGACAAGCACCACAACACCTATGTCGTGAACCTGAACAACCTGGTACCGGGCACCGAATTCGAAGGCAAGACCCTGGAAGAGATCGTCACCTCGTCGTCGGGTGGCATCTTCAACAACGCCGCTCAAGTGTGGAACCACACCTTCTACTGGAACTGCCTGTCGCCAAACGGCGGTGGCCAGCCGACCGGCGCCCTGGCAGAAGCCATCAACACCGCTTTCGGTTCCTTCGACAAGTTCAAGGAAGAGTTCACCAAGACCTCCGTCGGCACCTTCGGTTCCGGCTGGGGCTGGCTGGTCAAGAAAGCGGATGGTTCCCTGGCGCTGGCCAGCACCATCGGTGCCGGCAACCCGCTGACCAGCGGCGATACCCCGCTGCTGACCTGCGATGTCTGGGAACACGCCTACTACATCGACTACCGCAATCTGCGTCCAAAGTATGTCGAGGCGTTCTGGAACCTGGTCAACTGGGCCTTCGTGGCTGAGCAGTTCGAAGGCAAGACCTTCAAGGCCTGAGTCCAGCACTGTTCTTGAAGCCCGGCCACGTGCCGGGCTTTTTCATGCCTGCTACTGGGCGATGCCGCACTTGCTCAGCGTGCATAGCGCGCTAACATCAAATTTTCGGTTTCTTGACGACGTCCCACTCAAGTTACCCAGGGTTTCAACCGATACACTGCTAATGACCGTCCCGTAGTGAACGGTCATGATTGATGGCAAAATAATGTCATTTGCATGGATTAAGGAACCTCCATTGAAGCTGGAATTGCGTAACAGCTTGTCGGTCAAGTTGCTCAGGGTCGTGCTCCTGGCGGCGCTAGCGGTCGGCGTCGTGCTCAGCTGTGCGCAAATCGTCTATGACACCTACAAGACCCGCCAGGCCGTCAACAATGACGCCCAGCGCATTCTTGACATGTTCCGCGATCCTTCTACACAGGCGGTCTACAGCCTGGACCGTGAAATGGGCATGCAGGTCATGGAAGGTCTGTTTCAGGACGAGTCGGTGCGAATGGCCTCCATCGGTCACCCCAACGAAACCATGCTGGCAGAAAAGTCCAGGCCGTTGCAGGACATGCCCCTGCGCTGGCTCACCGATCTAATTCTTGGCCAGGAGCGTACCTACACCACGCAGCTGGTAGGCCGGGGGCCCTACAGTGAATATTACGGCGACCTCAACATCACCCTCGACACGGCCGCCTATGGCGAAGACTTTCTGATCAACGCCGTGATCATCTTCATCTCTGGCGTGCTTCGGGCGCTTGCCATGGGGCTGGTGCTGTACCTGGTCTACCACTGGCTGTTGACCAAGCCACTCTCCAAAATCATCGAACACCTCACCCAGATCAATCCAGACCGCCCCAGCCAGCATCAGCTCCCACTGATAAAGGGCCATGAGAAGAACGAGCTGGGCCTTTGGGTGAACACCGCCAACCAGTTGCTGGCATCAATCGAACGCAATACCCACCTGCGCCATGAGGCCGAGAACAGTCTGCAGCGCATGGCCCAGTACGACTTCCTCACCGGCCTGCCCAATCGCCAGCAACTGCAGCAGCAACTGGACAAGATCCTGGTGGACGGTGGGCGCCTGCAACATCGGGTGGCCGTGCTCTGCGTAGGCCTTGACGACTTCAAGGGCATCAACGAGCAGTTCACCTATCAGGTCGGCGATCAGCTGCTGCTGGCCCTGGCCGATCGCCTGAGGGCCCACAGCGGACGCTTGGGCGCGCTGGCGCGGCTGGGGGGCGACCAGTTCGCCCTGGTGCAGGCCAACATCGAACAGCCCTACGAAGCGGCAGAGCTTGCGCAAAGCATCCTGGACGACCTGGAGGTGCCTTTCGACCTGGACCACCACCAGCAGATCCGCCTGCGCGCCACCATTGGCATCACCCTGTTCCCGGAAGACGGCGACAGCACCGAGAAGCTCCTGCAAAAAGCCGAGCAGACCATGACCCTGGCCAAGGCGCGTTCACGCAATCGCTACCAGTTCTACATCGCCAGCGTGGACACCGAGATGCGCCGGCGCCGCGAACTGGAAAAGGACCTGCGCGAGGCCCTGCCACGCAACCAGCTGTACCTGGTCTACCAACCGCAGATCAGCTATTGCGATCATCGCGTTGTAGGGGTCGAGGCGTTGCTGCGCTGGCAGCATCCGGAACTGGGCATGGTGCCGCCCGATCAGTTCATACCGCTGGCCGAACAGAACGGCAGCATCATCGGGATCGGCGAGTGGGTGCTGGATCAGGCCTGCCGGCAGTTGCGCGAATGGCACGACCTGGGCTTCAGCGAGCTGCGCATGGCGGTCAACCTGTCCACTGTGCAACTTCACCACAGCGAACTGCCGCGGGTGGTGAACAATTTGCTCCAGGCCTATCGCCTGCCTCCGCGCAGCCTGGAACTGGAGGTGACCGAAACCGGCCTGATGGAGGACATCAGCACCGCAGCCCAGCACTTGCTGAGCCTGCGGCGTTCGGGCGCCCTGATCGCCATCGACGACTTCGGTACCGGGTACTCGTCTTTGAGCTACCTCAAGTCCTTGCCCTTGGACAAGATCAAGATCGACAAGAGCTTCGTGCAGGACCTGCTCGATGACGACGATGACGCGACCATCGTGCGCGCCATCATTCAGTTGGGCAAAAGCCTGGGCATGCAGGTCATTGCCGAAGGCGTGGAAACCGCCGAACAGGAAGCCTACATCATTGCCCAAGGCTGCCACGAGGGCCAGGGCTACCACTACAGCAAGCCGCTGTCGGCCCGGGAACTGACCAGCTTCCTCAGGCAGGCCCAGCGCAATCAGGTTTCCATGCTCTGAATGCACAGGTGAAACGCCGTGACCTGCTTTTACATGAATCGCAGGCTGAACCCTTTACAGCAAATGCAAATCTTTCGCATGATGTGTCGGTTCAGCGTGCCATCGCGCACGGTTCACCCATGGTCCAACCACACGACGCAGGAAACCAACAATGATTCGAATGCCCCTGGCCTCTGCCAGTCTGCTGGCCATTGCCATCGCTCTCGCCGGTTGCGGTGAAGGCAAGGACGACAAGGCCGCCGCGCCGCAAGCCCAGGCTCCCGCTGCCGCCAGCACCCCTGCAGCAACGCCAGGGGCTGTCGACGAAGCCGCTGCCAAGGCCGTGGTCAAGCACTACGCCGAGATGGTCCATGCCGTGTACAGCGACTCGCTGAGCACCGCCAAGACCCTGCAGGCCGCCGTCGACGCATTCCTCGCCACGCCCAACGATCAGACGCTCAAGGCCGCCAGGGACGCCTGGGTCGCTGCGCGCGTGCCCTACCTGCAAAGCGAAGTGTTCCGCTTCGGCAACACCATCATCGACGACTGGGAAGGCCAGGTGAACGCCTGGCCCCTGGACGAAGGCCTGATCGACTACGTCGACACCAGCTACGAGCACGCCCTGGGTAACCCGGCAGCCAGCGCCAACATCATCGCCAACACCGAGATCCAGGTGGGCGAAGAGAAAATCGACGTCAAGGACATCACCCCCGAGAAGTTGGCCAGCCTCAACGAACTGGGCGGCTCCGAAGCCAACGTCGCCACCGGCTACCACGCCATCGAATTCCTGCTGTGGGGCCAGGACCTGAACGGTACCGGCCCAGGTGCGGGTAATCGTCCGGCGTCGGACTACCTCGAAGGCGAGGGCGCCACGGGTGGCCACAACGACCGCCGCCGCGCCTACCTCAAGGCGGTCACCGACCTTCTGGTCGCCGACCTTGACGAGATGGTGGCCAACTGGGCGCCGAACGTGGCCGACAACTATCGCGCCAAGCTCGAAGCCGCGCCTGCCACCGACGGCTTGCGCAAGATGCTGTTCGGCATGGGCAGCCTTTCGCTCGGTGAGCTGGCTGGCGAGCGTATGAAGGTGTCCCTGGAGGCGAACTCGCCCGAGGACGAGCACGACTGCTTCAGCGACAACACCCATTACTCGCATTTCTACGATGCCAAGGGCATTCGCAATGTCTACCTGGGCGAGTACACCCGCCCTGATGGTACCAAGCTGACCGGGCCTAGCCTGTCTTCACTGGTGGCCAAGGCCGACCCTGCTGCCGATGCGACCCTGCGCGCAGACCTGGAAGCCACCGAAGCGAAGATCCAGGTGATCGTCGACCACGCCCTCAAGGGCGAGCACTATGACCAACTGATCGCCGCCGACAACGCCGCCGGCAACCAGATCGTGCGTGATGCGATTGCAGCCCTGGTCAAGCAGACCGGTGCCATCGAACAGGCCGCCGGCAAACTGGGCATCGACAACCTGAACCCCGACACAGCCGACCACGAATTCTGATCCCATCTGGTGCGGCACCCGACGCCCGGCCTTGAGCCGGGCGTTTTCATGTCTGGGCCGTAGAGGGGTTAAACCATGGCCAGCATTACTTACGACAGGAGCACTCACGTCGACGATTTCATCTAGCAAACGCAAATTGCTCTTATTCAATGATCCTGGGCCTGATAAGCTTGCACGCCGGATTTTCGTTCAGGCCCAGGATTCTGCATGTCCCTGCCGCTGTCCCGACTTGCCCCTCTGCTGCTGGTCTTTGCCCTCGCCGCCTGTGACGACGCCCCGCGTTTTACCCAGGCCGAGCCGGGCGAAGCGCTGTCAGGTGGCAAGACGACCGTGTTGCGCAGTGACCGCAATGCGTATTCGCTGCCCGCCGCCAACCTCTCCCATGAGCGGCGCCTGGACTTTGCAGTAGGCAACAGCTTCTTTCGCAACCCTTGGGTCATCGCCCCCTCCACCACCACGGCGCGCGACGGCCTGGGCCCCTTGTTCAACACCAACGCCTGCCAGAACTGCCATGTGCGCGACGGGCGCGGTCACCCACCCGCGGCAAGTGCCAGCAATGCGGTCGGCATGCTCGTGCGCCTGTCGATACCTGACCAACCCTACCTGGCCAAGGTCATCGAACGTCTGGGGGTGGTACCAGAACCTGTATACGGCACCCAGCTTCAGGACATGGCCATCCCTGGCGTAGCGCCTGAAGGCAAGGTGCGCATGACCTACACGGCGCAGACGGTCTCGTTCAAGGATGGCCATCAGGTCGAGCTGCGCATGCCGGCGTTGCAGATCACCCAACTGGGCTACGGGGCCATGCACCCGGACACGCGCTTTTCGGCGCGCGTGGCGCCACCGATGATCGGCCTGGGCCTGCTCGAGGCGATTCCCGAGGCTGACGTATTGGCCAACGAAGACCCGGACGACCGCAATCGCGATGGGATTCGGGGACGCGCCAACCGCGTGTGGGACGATGCGCTGGGGCGCACGGTTGTCGGCCGCTTTGGGTGGAAAGCGGGCCAGCCCACTGTGAACCAGCAGAATGCGCATGCGTTCGCCGGCGACATGGGCCTGACGACGACATTGCAGCCCAACGACGACTGCACCCAGGCTCAGGTCGAATGCCGCGCCGCGCCCAATGGCGACGGCGTGGCAGGGGAAAAGGAAGTCAGTGACAACATCCTGCGCCTGGTCACCTTCTATACCCGCCACTTGGCCGTGCCGGCCCGTCGGGATGTGGCCACCCCCCAGGTGCTGGCAGGCAAGAACCTGTTCTATAAGGCCGGGTGCCAGGGTTGTCATATCCCTCAGTTCACCACCGCCAGCGATGCCGCCGAGCCGGAACTCGCCGGCCAGATCATCCGGCCCTATACCGATCTACTGCTGCATGACATGGGCCCCGGCCTTGCCGATGAACGAACCGAATTTGCCGCCAACGGCCAGGACTGGCGTACGGCCCCGCTCTGGGGAATCGGCCTGAGCGAAACGGTCAGCGGTCACTCGCAATTTCTGCATGACGGACGCGCGCGCAACCTGCTCGAAGCGGTGCTGTGGCACGGCGGCGAAGCCCAGGCAGCACGCGATTTCGTCCTTACATTCGATGCCGAGCAGCGCGCTGCCCTGCTGGCGTTTTTGAAATCACTTTAAACATGCACAGGAGCCGGCCATGTTCCGACCCAAACTGTTGTTTACCAGCCTCGCTGCCCTGGCCCTTGGCGCCTGCTCCCCGCAGGATCCGCAGGCCGTCACCTCCGCGGCCATCGCCAAGCAGGTGATCCTGCCCACCTACAGCCGCTGGGTCGAAGCCGACCGCATGCTGGCCGCCAGCGCCCTGGCGTTCTGCGAAGGCAAGGAAACCCTGGAAAAGGCGCGTGCCGATTTCCTCAATGCGCAAAAGGCCTGGGCCGAGCTGCAGCCCTTGCTGGTGGGCCCGCTGGCCGAGGGCAACCGTGCATGGCAAGTACAGTTCTGGCCTGACAAGAAGAACCTGGTCGGCCGTCAGGTCGAGCAATTGGTCAATGGGGACAAGCCTGTCGATGCGGCCTCCCTCGCCAAGGCGAGCGTTGTGGTCCGCGGTTTGTCAGCCTATGAGTACATCTTGTTCGACAGCAAGCCGGACATCGCCACGGCCGAGCAGAAGGCGCGTTACTGCCCGATGCTGGTGGCCATCGCCGAGCACCAGAAGGGGCTGGCCGAGGAAATCCTCAAGGGCTGGAACAGCACCGAGGGCATGCTCTCGCAGATGACCAAGTTCCCCAACCAGCGCTACGCCGATTCGCACGAAGCCATCGCCGACCTGCTGCGTGCACAGGTAACCGCTTTGGACTCGCTGAAGAAGAAGCTGGGTGCGCCCATGGGACGGCAAAGCAAAGGCATCCCACAGCCCCTGCAAGCGGAAGCCTGGCGTAGCCACAACTCCATGAATAGCCTCCAGGCCAGCCTCAAGGCGGCCCAGGCGGTTTGGGTGGGTGTGGACAATAAAGGGCTGCGCGGGCTGCTGCCAGGCGATCAGAAGGCGCTTGCGCAAAAGATAGACGATGCCTACGCCAATTCATTGAAGTTGCTGGCTGATAACCAGAAAACCTTGGGCGAGCTACTGGCCGACGATGCAGGTCAGCAGACCCTCAACCAGATCTACGACAGCCTCAACGTCGTGCATCGCCTGCATGAAGGTGAATTGGCCAAGGCGCTTAACATTCAGTTGGGCTTCAACGCCAACGACGGTGACTGATCATGCTGCGACGCCAGGCCTTGAAACTCGGTAGCGTTGTACTCAGTGCCCTCACCTTGGGCGGCTGGAGTCTTCTGCGCAAAAAAGGCAGCGAGCCCTTGCTGCTGTCGGCACGCGACGACGCCGACGGCAAGCACTATGCCGTGGGCTATCGCCTGGACGGCACCCAGGTGTTCAGTACCCAGGTGGCCCAGCGTTGCCATGCCATCATCGATCACCCGGAGCGGCCCATTGCCTTGTTCGTGGCTCGCCGCCCAGGGACTGAAAGCTACCTGGTCGACCTGCGCGACGGGAAGCTGTTGCAGACGGTGGTATCGCCGCCTGACCGGCATTTCTATGGTCATGCCGTGCTGCACAAGGACGGTCAGTGGCTGTACACCACCGAAAACGATACTCGAGACCCCGGCCGTGGCGTGCTGGGGGTCTACCGTTTCGACGACGAGCGCCTGGTGCGCACCGGCGAGCTCAGCACCCACGGCATTGGCCCGCATGAAGTCGCCTGGCTGCCGGACGGCGAAACGCTGGTGGTCGCCAACGGGGGTATCCGCACCGAGGCCGAAAGCCGAGTGGAGATGAACCTTGATGCCATGGAGCCGAGCCTGGTGCTGATGCAGCGCGACGGCACCTTGTTGAGCAAGGAAACCCTGGCCCAGCAGATGAACAGTGTTCGTCACTTGGCGGTAGCCCGCGATGGCACCATTGCCGCGTGTCAGCAGTTCATGGGGGATGCCTCGGAAACTGCCGAGCTGCTGGCAATCAAACGACCAGGCCAGGCTTTCCAGGCCTTCCCAGTTCCGCACCACCAGTTACAGGCCATGGCCCAGTATACGGCCAGCGTGGCCATACACGACGAACTGCGCCTGGTGGCACTGACAGCACCACGGGCCAACCGCCTGTTCGTCTGGGACCTGGACAGCGGCGCCGTGCGTCTGGATGCGCCCATGCCCGACTGTGCCGGCGTTGGCGCGGTGAAGGACGGGTTCGTGGTGACATCGGGCCAAGGCCGCTGCCGGTTCTATGATTGCCGCAAGCACCAGCTCGTCGGCCAGCCCCTGAACCTGCCTTCAGGCTTCTGGGACAATCACCTGCATGTGATCTGAAACGGGCGTCAGGCTGTGCCCTGCGGCTCAACCAAACGGCCGCAGCCCCTGGCGCATGCCGAACAGGAACAACAGCAGGTCGTGATCAGGCTGCACCTTGGCATGCTGCTGTGGCTTTACCTCGCGCGGCAAAGCACATTGCTCAGCCAGTTCCGATTGGCTGAACACCACGGTTTTCGGTTGTTCCCAGGCTGCCACTGCAACCGTGGTGAGCGCCAAGCCCCCAACCAGAAACAAAGTTCGAGCTATTTCTAGTTTCATTGCCCTAACCCTTTGACAGCGCTGCCAAACGCCATTGGATAAACGTAGTGCAACCTAGGCGCCTTTGCACCGCTCAACGACGAATGGCAGCACCGGTATCGTGGGTGCCTGCGCAAAGGGTACAGGCCTTGTGAACCGTCATGCACCTCAACCCTTGCGCAACACATACACGCGCCACATGGCATAAAACGGCAGGAAGTCGAGGCGTTCCTGGATCCTGAAACCAGCGGCTGCGAACTCCGCCTCAACCGTTTCGGCAGGTAACACAAAACGGTTCTGGTAACTGTCCGGCCCGTGCTCGGTATCGCGACGGTGCTCGAGTTTCCTGCGCCGCCAGGCTTTGAAATTGCCATCCACCCACAGCGACACAATCACGCTGTCTCGGCTAACCCGTTGAAACTCCTTAAGAATCGCTTTCCTGTGAGCCGCTTCGCCAGTATGGTGAAACAGACGCATGCAAAAAATGCTGTCCACCGCGTTATCCGGTAACTCGATGGCAAAGGCCGAGGTCTGCAAAGGTCGTACCCGGGCCACGACTTCCGGTGGTTGGGACGCGCATGCCGTCTCGATCATGTCGGCGGAATTGTCTGCTCCAATGATCACGCGGTTGGCTTTTTCCGCCAGCAGTGGCCAGAAGCGACCCGCTCCGCAGGGCAGGTCCAAGACCAAGCCCGGTTCGCCCGCCAGCATCAGGGCCCGGCGAGCCAACTGCTCATCGCGTTTATGGGACAGGCGCCTGGCCAAGCCGGCCTGGTGCTTCAAAAAATACTGTTGGGCATGGGCCTTGTCGTATTTACGGGAAAACTCGAGGTTGATGGGGCTGCGCATCGGGCATCTCCTGATTCCAATGGCGGCCAGACTAAGCAGCCAAGCGTTGGAATCAGGTTATGACGTTGTGAAAAAAGCGTTCTTCAACAGGATATTTCTTACAGGCTATTACGAAAGTGTATTCAGCTCACCCTTGACCACGGTACTGCTGAGGTCCACTTGGAATCGGCAGCCATGGGGATGGGTCGAGGTCAGCGTGACCTGCCAGCCTTGGTCATCGCAAATGCGCTGGACCAACGACAAGCCAAGGCCAAGGCCTTCCCCTCGGCGTTCTTCCCCGCGTACGAAGGGCTTGAACATGGCCTCGCGCTGCTCCTCGGGGATGCCTACCCCGCTGTCCTCCACGGTGAAACTTGTGGCTTGCAGAGTCAGACGAATGTAACCGCTGTCGGTGTAATGGGCGGCGTTACGCAGCAGGTTGCCCATAACCGATTGCAGGAAGGTGGCGTTGTACAAGACCGGACCTGCGTTGCCACGGCCTTCGTAATGCAGCGTCAGCCCCTTTTGTTCGATGGTGTCGCGCCAAACCCCGATCAATTCGTCCCCTACTTCGCGCAGGGTTGCCCGCGATGCCACAGCACCTTCGTCCCTTTGGGCCCGGGCCAGCATGAGGAAGGTTTTCACCAGCTCGCGCATTTCCTCGGTGGCGCGTGCCACCCGTTCGACCTGACTGCGCGAACGCGCATCCAAGGCCGGGTTTTCCATGAGCAACTCGCATGAGGTCGCCAGCACCATCAGTGGTGTACGCAACTCGTGGCTGACGTCACTTGTGAACAGGCGCTCGCGCGTCAAGGCATCGCGCAGACGGCCCAGGGTGTCATCGAAGGCCACTGCCAACTGCCCGACCTCGTCAGCGGCGTAGTCAGGTGCCAAGGGTGGCGCCAACCCAAGCAGCTGGTCGCGATGGCGCACCTGGCGCGCCAGGCGGATGACCGGTGCCATCACCCGACGCGCCACCAACCAGCCCAGGATCACGGCGAGCACCAGGCTCAATACGAACCCTACGACCACTACGGCGAACAGCAGCCGCTCTCGCTCCTCGAAGTCGCTTTGATCCTGCAACAGCACGTAACGACGACCGTCCACGATCTCCACCATGGCGTGATACGAAAGCTGGTCGCGAAAGACCTCGTGGAAACCTCGGTCCAGATGGCGCAGGTCCTTGGGCAGCTCGAAGTCGTCCCGCCCCCCGCTGAAGTAGAACAGTTGGTCCGGTCGCGGGCGGTGACTCCAGTCGCTGACGCTGTCCATGCGCAACAGCCGCTGCAGGTCACCGCCGAGCACCGAGGAAATCAGGCGCTCTTCCACCAGGTGCACGGTGGAAACGATACCCACCGCGAAAGCCCCGGCCACCAGCGCGCTCATCAGCGCAAAGGCAATGATGATGCGCTGGGCAAGGCTCTGTTTAAACTCCATCGCGACCCTCGGCGAGGCGATAGCCGACGCCATGGACGGTATGCAGCAGGGGTTTTTCGAAAGGTTTGTCGATCACCTGACGCAACTGGTGTACATGGCTGCGCAGGCTGTCGCTGTCAGGGCAGTCATCGCCCCACAGGGCCTCTTCCAGTACTTCGCGCCGCAACACGTGCGGGCTCTTCTGCATGAGTACCGCCAGCAGTTTCAGGCCGACCGGGTTGAGCTTGAGCAGGCGGCCTTGCCGGCTGACCTCCAGTGTGTCGAGGTCGTAGCTCAGGTCGGCGACCTGCAGCGTGCGACGGCCACCCCCCTGCGCCCTGCGCAGCACAGCCTCGATACGCGCGGACAGCTCGGACAGGGCGAAGGGCTTGAGCAGGTAGTCATCGGCGCCGGAGCGGAAGCCTTGCAGCCGATCGTCCAGTTGATCGCGGGCGGTAAGCATGATCACCGGCGTGTCGCGGCGGGCGTCTTCGCGCAGGCGCTTGCACAGCGTATAGCCATCGATACCCGGCAACATGATGTCGAGCACGATCAGGTCATAGTGCTCGGTCGCTGCCAGGTGCAGGCCCGACAACCCATCCTGGGCACAGTCGACGGTATAGCCCTTCATGCCAAGGTAGTCGGCAAGGTTGGCCAGAATATCGCGGTTGTCTTCAACCAAGAGGATGCGCATGAATTTCTCCTGTGCGACGCTGCTCGCGGTGATGCGCGGCAGGCGCAGCTTAAGGCCTAAGCCTGCGGGGTGCCAGCCTTTGGATGAATTCAGGCGGCTTGACGTTTTTTTCACTGAACCTTCACGGACACAGCATAGGAGCGGCTCGACAATGCGCGACCTTTCCGTGCCCTGGAGCCGCCATGCAGCAACCAATTTGCCCTCGCCCCTTGAACCTGTGGCTGTACCTGGGTATTCCACTGGCCACCATGCTTGCGCTGGTGGCGCTCGAATGGACCTCGGTGGACATGGACGTGGCCAATCTGTTCTTCGATACCGCCACCGGGCAGTTCATCGGTCGGCACAGCTACCTGCTGGAGAACATCCTGCATGACCGGGTCAAGCAGGGCGTTATCTTGCTGGGCGTCCTGGCACTGGCTGTTTTTGTGGCAAGTTTTTTGGTCAGGGGCTTGTACGGCTGGCGCCGCGAACTGGGCTGCCTGGTACTCGCTCTGGGGGTATCCACCGCCTTCGTCACGCCGCTGAAGAAACTGACGCAGGTGCAGTGCCCTTGGAGCCTCACGCAGTTCGGCGGCTCGGAAACCTACAGCAAGCTGCTTGAGCCAAGGCCTGCTACCGACAAGCCGGGGCTGTGCTGGCCGGGCGGTCATGCGACCACCGGGTTCTGCCTGTTCGCGCTGTTTTTCGCGTTGCGTGATCGTAAACCGCGTCTTGCGCGCGTCGCGTTTGCGGTGGCCCTGATCGCCGGTACAGTGCTGTCGGTGGGCAGGATGATGCAAGGGGCGCACTTTTTGTCCCACAACGTCTGGACGGCTGTGTTCTGCTGGCTGATCGGCCTGGGTGCCTACTACCTGGTGCTGTACCGCAGACGCGCGCAGAACAGGCCAGCCACAGAGCCCCGCCCTGCCTGAGCCAGCACCCACCGATAGAATGCCGAGCCCTGAACAAAAAAGCCCCGGCTCTAGCGAGCCGGGGCTTTGGGGTACAGCGGGGGTAAGGCTGGCTTACATCATGCCGCCCATGCCACCCATGCCGCCCATGTCAGGCATGCCGCCGCCTGCTGGCTTGTCTTCCGGCAGGTCGGCAACCATGGCTTCGGTGGTGATCATCAGACCGCCGATCGAAGCAGCAGCTTGCAGTGCCGAACGGGTGACCTTGGCTGGGTCCAGGATGCCCATTTCGATCATGTCGCCGTACTCGCCGGTCGCAGCGTTGTAGCCGTAGTTGCCCGAACCCTGCTTGACCTTGTCGGCCACAACGCTTGGCTCGTCGCCGGCGTTGGCAGTGATCTGACGCAGTGGTGCTTCGATAGCACGGCGCAGCAGCGAGATACCGACGTTCTGGTCTTCGTTGTCACCTTTGAGGTCAACGATTGCAGACAGGGCGCGCACCAGGGCAACACCACCGCCAGGCACCACGCCTTCCTCGACCGCTGCACGGGTAGCGTGCAGGGCGTCTTCGACGCGGGCTTTCTTCTCTTTCATTTCGACTTCGGTGCCAGCACCGACCTTGATGACGGCAACACCGCCAGCCAGCTTGGCCAGACGCTCTTGCAGCTTCTCACGATCGTAGTCCGAAGAGGTTTCTTCGATCTGGGCACGGATCTGCTTGACGCGACCCTGAATATCATCTTCAGCGCCAGCGCCGTCGATGATGATGGTGTTTTCCTTGGACAGGGTCACGCGCTTGGCGTTGCCCAGGTGTTCCAGGGTAGCGGTTTCCAGGGACAGGCCGATTTCTTCGGAGATGACCTGGCCGCCGGTCAGGACGGCGATGTCCTGCAGCATGGCCTTGCGACGGTCGCCGAAGCCTGGCGCCTTGACCGCTGCAACCTTGACGATGCCGCGCATGTTGTTGACGACCAGGGTAGCCAGGGCTTCGCCTTCGACGTCTTCAGCAACGATCAGCAGTGGGCGGCCGGCCTTGGCAACGGCTTCCAGCACTGGCAGCAGCTCACGGATGTTGGAGATCTTCTTGTCGACCAGCAGCAGCAGCGGGCTGTCCAGCTCGGCAACCATGGTGTCTGGCTTGTTGACGAAGTACGGGGACAGGTAGCCGCGGTCGAACTGCATGCCTTCTACAACGGACAGCTCGTTTTCCAGGCCCGAACCTTCTTCGACGGTGATGACGCCTTCCTTGCCGACCTTCTCCATGGCTTCGGCGATGATTTCACCGATGGAGCTGTCGGAGTTGGCGGAAATGGTACCGACCTGGGCGATGGCCTTGGAATCGGCGCATGGCTTGGACAGGTTCTTCAGCTCGGCGACGATGGCGGAGGTGGCCTTGTCGATGCCGCGCTTGAGGTCCATCGGGTTCATGCCGGCAGCGACGGCCTTCAGGCCTTCGTTGACGATCGACTGAGCGAGCACGGTCGCGGTGGTGGTGCCGTCACCGGCTGCATCGTTGGCCTTGGAAGCGACTTCCTTGACCAGCTGGGCGCCCATGTTCTCGAAGGCGTCCTTGAGCTCGATTTCCTTGGCGACGGAAACGCCGTCCTTGGTGATGGTCGGCGCGCCGAAGCTCTTGGCCAGTACCACGTTACGGCCTTTCGGGCCCAGGGTCGCTTTTACCGCGTCAGCCAGAACGTTGACACCAACCAGCATTTTCTTGCGAGCGGAATCGCCGAATTTTACGTCTTTAGCAGCCATGATCGTTTAATCCTTGATAAATCTTTGGAGTAACGGGAAGTCGGTGGAAATCAGCCTTCAACAACGGCCAGGATTTCGTTTTCGGCCATGACCAGCAGGTCTTCGCCGTCGACTTTCACGGTGTTGCTACCCGAGTACGGGCCGAAAACCACTTTGTCACCCACTTTCACGGCCAGCGCACGTACTTCGCCGTTGTCCAGGACGCGGCCGGTGCCGACGGCGACGACTTCGCCGCGGTTTGGTTTTTCAGCGGCCGAACCTGGCAGGACGATACCGCCAGCGGTTTTCGATTCTTCTTCGCTGCGACGGATGACGACGCGGTCATGCAGAGGACGAAGCTTCATTGTCGATCTCTCCCAAATTGTGGTTTTCATCGGCCGGTGTCGACACCGGCGGTTTGATGCTGTCCGGCGTTGCCGGAAGGCCGCTCGCCACGAGCAAACGGCCTGAGTCATGTCTGGTGTCGCCACCAGAAACCTTGCGGTGACCACTACATGAGGCCGACCGAATCGATTACAAGGCTTGGTAGGGAAATTTTTTTGCACAGGCATGAAAAAGGGCCGCTTGGCGGCCCTGTTCTCACTGATCGCGGCGTTCGTACTCGCCTTCGATCACATTGGGTCGATGGCCCCCGCCATGCGGGGGCTGGCCCTGCAACGGGTCATCCTGGAACGCGCGCTGGCGGGTCGCTTGGGCCTGGGCGCGCTCGCGCATCTTGCGAGCCGCCAACTGGCGGGTAAAGGGCAACAGGCACAGCAGGCCAAGCACGTCGCTGATAAAACCGGGGATCATCAATAGCCCGCCGCCGACCGCCAGCATCATGCCATGGAACATGTCCTCGGCAGGCAGCTCACCGCGCTGCAGGCTTTCACGTGCACGCAGGGCCGTGGCCAACCCGGCCACTCGCATGACCAGGACCCCGAGGGCGGAGCCGGCGATGATGAGCAGCAACGCGGGGAAAAAACCGATGGCGGCGCTGACTTTCACGAAGACGAACAGCTCCAGCACGGGAAACAGCAGAAGCAGCAGTAGAAAAACACGCATCAAAGCATTCCTCGTCGCAAGACACCCTTGCAGTAAGACCTACAAATGGATGCGTGTGCTCCGCTTTTCAAGCAGGTATTTCGCTCAAGACCGGCCAGTGATCGGCGCGGGCCAGCAAAACCAAGGCTTCGCGCACTTGTGTCGGCGTATTGCAACGGCTCGGGAATGCCAACCAGTGGGTCGCCTGGCCGATGCGCAGGTGCATCCCCTCGCTGTCGATACCGACCAACTGCGCAGGGATGTGGCTGGGAAGCTCGGCAAGCTGCACATAGTGCGCGATGGCGGCGGCGTGGTCGCTGTTCATGTGCTCGATCATGCCGCTCTCGACCTTGCCGGCGAAGGGATTGGCCAAGGTCACCTGATCGAGCCAGTGGATAGCACCGAAGCCACCAATGTACCGGTGGCGCACCGGCTCAAGCACCCAGAAATCGAAGTCGTGAGCCTGGTGGTAGTCGGCCGCGTCCGGAAAGTAGCGGTAATAGCGCAGGGCCGCTGCCTCGATGTTGGCCGGGTCCTGCAGCTTGCGCGCCTCGGCCATTACGGTCAGCCGCCCGACCGCCTGCACGTCCTGCGCCTCGCGTTCGCCCACCAGCAACGAACACTTGGCGTCTTTACTCAGGTTATGCGTGTGCTGGGCGATACGGCTGATCAGGATGAGGGGCCTGCCCTCTGCATCGAGGCAATAGGGCACGACCGAACCGAACGGGAAACCCGGCATGGACTTGGAATGGGTCGACAAGACTCCCCGGTATTCCTTGAGCAGCAATTCCCGTGCAGGACGGACGGCGTTCTCACTCACTTCAAAACCCCTCGCTGAAACCCGGTAGGCAGCAGGCAGTGATGGCTGGCACAAGCGCGACCAAGGCAGGCCTGGCGCCAATCGCCCGGCTTGACCTCGACGGCTTACCAGGTAACGCCAAAGCCTGCAGTGTAGCGGGTCTTGTCCAGGTCGCTTTCGCGGGTGCCACTGATGATGTCCTTCTCGGCCTTGAGGTTCAGCGACGCCCAGTCGGTGACCTTGTAGCGCAAGCCGACTTCGGCGTCCAGGGAATAGTCGGCAACATTACCCAGGGGCTTTGCCAGCTCGCCGTTGGTGAACAGCTGCACCTTCTTGCCGATCAGGTACCGGGTGTAGTCCCACTTCACAGCGGCGGAATAGAAGTTGTCCTTCTCACCGTCTTGGTACTCGAAGTCGGTGCGGTTGATCAACGAGCCCAGCGAGAAGGCACCCAGCTCATCGTCCCAGAACTGGTAGCCAGGGCCGGTACCCACCGTGCGCTGGCGGGCGAGGTCTTCGATACGGTCACGCTTGTACTCGGCGCGCCCCTGCCAGAACCATTTCTCTGTCAGGAAGCGGTCCAGCGCGTACTCGGCGCTCCAGTTGTCGGTGGTGGTGACATCGTCCTTGGTCTCGCGGTTGTATTCGCCTTCGGCGTTATGACGCCAGCGCCCATGACGCGCAGTAGTCTTGAAACTGACGTCGTAGTCGTCGGTGTCGTTCTCGGCCCGCTTGTAGTCCAGCGCCACATCGACATTGCCTTTCCAGACCAGGTCCTCGACCACCGGCTTGGGCTTCATGATCTGCTCGATGCTCGCCAGGTCCACCGTCTTGGGTGCCTCGCCGTTGGCCAGGGTCACCTTGCCGGCCTCGGCTGCCTTGAGCGACTTGGCCTTCTCGCCAGAGTAGGCATCCTGCTTGACCAGCAGCTCCTGGTCGCTTTCCAGGGTCTTGACCTGTTTCCAGTCCAAGGCGATCGAACCGCCGTAAGGCGTCTCGAGCAACAGCTTGCCGCCGTCGAACACCTTGATCTTGCCGCTCAGACGGTCGCCGTTCTTCATCCAGACGGTATCGGCAATCGCCGGGGATGCGCAGCAGGACGCGGCAAGCAATGACAGCAGTAATTTAAGTGACATAAGCAGGCTACAGGTTCGATTTGGCGAGAAAACCGGGCATTATCCGGATGCAACCGGCAAGAGCAAGCAAAGACCTGCAATGTGCCGATGAGTTCCACTCTCATTTACTGGCCGTTGGTCAGGTTTCATCTACACCCCAGGGAGGGTCTGGTGTCCGACGCGATGGGTCATACCTTGGAAACTTCAGAGGGCCGACGGACGGCACTTTATTCGGTGCTCGGCCAGGTGCCTGCCGGGCATGTGGTGAGCTATGGCCAATTGGCCGAGCTTGCTGGGCTTGGCAAAGCCGCACGGTGGGTGGGCCGCACGCTGTCGCAACTGCCCCAGGGCACGCGCTTGCCCTGGCATCGGGTGCTGGGCGCAGGTGGTCGCCTGAGCCTGCCTTCGGGTACGCCATCGGGCGATGAGCAACGGGCCCGTTTGCGTGCCGAAGGTGTGCAGGTGGCCAACAATCGCGTGGATATGACGCGCCATGGCTGGCGCCCGATGGAGCACAGCGGTTAGAGTGCGCGCTTTGTCCTGGAAACTTGAGGCAGATGTTGGTCCATGCCCCGTAAAACCTGGCGCGCTGCGCTCGCTGCTTATGCCAGCCCGTCAACCCTGGTGCTTCTGCTGCTCGGCTTCGCGGCCGGCCTGCCTTACATGCTGGTGTTCTCGACCCTCTCCGTATGGTTGCGCGAAGCCGGCGTAGCCAGGGAAACCATCGGCTATGCCAGCCTTATCGGCCTGGCCTATGCCTTCAAATGGGTGTGGTCGCCGCTGCTGGACCAATGGCGTTTACCGCTTCTGGGCGGGATGGGGCGTCGCCGTTCCTGGCTGCTGTTATCCCAGGCCCTGGTCGTGGTGGGCCTGGTCGGCATGAGCCTGTGCGACCCGCAGCAGCACCTTTCCTGGCTGATCGCCCTGGCCGTCCTGGTGGCCTTTGCCTCGGCTACCCAGGATATCGCCGTGGATGCCTACCGCCTGGAAATCGCCGATGACCAGCGCCAGGCGGCCCTGGCCGCCAGCTACATGGCCGGTTATCGCGTCGCCGCCCTGCTCGCCACGGCCGGCGCGCTGTTCTTTGCAGAATGGTTTGGCTCCACCGGGTTCAGCTACCTGCACAAGGCATGGGCCGGCACCTATGTCATGTTCGCAGTCATGATGCTCCCGGCCCTCTTCACGACCCTGGTCATGCGTGAACCGCCCGTGCCCCTGCGCACCCAACTGTCGGCAGCCCGCTACGGGTTGGCCCACCAGTTGGCTTCGGTGTTCGTGCTTATCATCCTGCTGGTGTCGGTGCCGGCCAGCTTCACGCAGATGTTCAATACAGGCTGGTCGAGCGTGATCTCGGGCGACGCCACGCCCCTGGACCTGCTGCTCGAAGACCGCGCCTTCCTGCGCTTGATCCTGTACGTGCTGCTGTCCTGGGCTTGCCTGTCGAGTCTCGGCCGCCGCGGCCTCGCGCCGGTGCTCACGCCCATCAATGACTTCATCGTGCGCTACCGCTGGCAAGCCCTGCTGCTACTCGGCCTGATCGCCACCTACCGGATGTCCGACACGGTGATGGGCGTCATGGCCAACGTGTTCTACATCGACATGGGCTTTACCAAGGACCAGATCGCCAGTGTCAGCAAGATTTTCGGCCTGATCATGACCTTGGTGGGCGCCGGTGTGGGCGGCTTGCTCATCGTGCGCTTCGGCATCATGCCCATTCTGTTCATCGGTGGCGTGGCGTCTGCCGGCACCAACATTCTGTTCCTGATGCTGGCGGACATGGGTCCGAACCTGGAAATGCTGGTGGTGACCATTTCCCTGGACAACTTCAGCTCAGGCATGGCGACTTCAGCCTTTGTCGCCTACCTGTCGAGCCTGACCAACCTCAAGTTCTCGGCCACCCAGTATGCGCTACTGAGCTCGATCATGTTGCTGCTGCCACGCCTGATCGGCGGCTATTCCGGTGTCATGGTGGAGAAGTTCGGGTACCACGATTTCTTCCTGATCACCGCGCTGCTTGGGGTGCCGACCTTGATCCTGATCGCCTTGCAGTGGCGCCAGGACGGCACGCCCGGCCAGCCGGCAAGCCAGCCTGCCCCGGCCCGCGAGCAGCCCTGAACAGCATGCCTTGCAAGGGCAAGGCCTGTGTATCGACCTAAGGCATCACAGCCGCTTGGGCACTGCGCCCCCTCAACAGCGACCACAGCGGGCAAAGGGCCACCCCCCCTGCCACACCGGCCGCCACGGCAAAGTGCAAAAGGCTGGCACCGGCACCAATCATGGCCAGCAGAGCCCCGCCCAATCCCAGCAGCGCAATGGTGATCATGCCGAGCATGGCCGAGACCAGGCCTTTGCTTTGCGTGCTGGCGAACAATGTCATGCGATAGAGCACGGCATTGGCGACACCCAGGCCCAGTGCGTAGAGCGACAGGCCCGCCACCAGGCTGATGACGCTCGGCCATACCCAGGTTGCCACCACCATCAGGCAAAGCCCGGCCACATACGGCCACAGCGCACCGCGCACCAACGTCGGCAGCGGATAACGGTCGGCAATGTGGTTGATGATCAGGTTGCCCAGAATCAGCCCACCGAACACCGGCAACTGCCACAGGGCATAGGCGAGCGTGCTTAGCCCCTCATCGTGGATGAGCAGCACCGGGGACAGGCCAATCCAGCCGATCAATGGCAGGCCAACCAGGCCCAGGGCGGCGCTCCCGGCGACGAAGCGTCGGTTCGACAGCAGCTGCCCGTATCCGGCCAGCAAGGGCAGCAGGTGGATCGGGGTAAAAGCCAGGCGCGAGCCGTCGCGCCGCTCCACCCCCAGGGTTTCGGGCATCAACCGATACAGAAGCAACCAGGCGACCACGGCGCCAATGGCGAACGCCACGAACAACCAGCGCCAGTCCAGCCATTGCAGCAGCAACGTCCCCACCAAAGGCCCCAGCAGTGGCGAAAGCAAGGCGATATTGGCCAGCAGGGCCATCATGCGCACGGCATCCGCCTCGCTGAATGCCTCGTTGAGTGCGGGATAACTGACCGTGACCACGAACCCTAGCCCGATGCCTTGCAGCAGACGCAGCAGGTTGAACAGGCCGATGTCATGGACCCAGAAGGTGCCCAGGCACGCCAGGCCGAAGAATGCGCAACCTATGAGCAGCAGCGGTCGGCGGCCGTAGCGGTCGGCCAACGGCCCGATCAGCCATTGCAGCAAGACACCACCGAGCAGGTAGAGATTGAGCGCATGCGGAATGTATTCGGGGCCGGCCTTGAGCTCGCCCACCACAACGGGCATCGCCGGCATGACGGCGTCGCTGGCCAGGTAGGTCAGCAGTTCGAACAGTGCGAGAGTCAGGCCGAACAACAAGGCCCGCAACGGGGTGATGTACAGCAGTGGTTTCATGATGGTTTACGAAGATGACGGGGAACGAGGCTATATGCCAGAAATCGCAATGACTGACTGTGAGCAAGTGTAAGCGCGCGTCCATTGAGCGCCTTGAGCAACGAAGCCCGCTCTGCGCGCCCAGCAGGCCCTCTGAAGGACGCTGCTGAACCCGCAGGGCGGGCTCGATCGATGCCAGCCTGCGCTGAGGTCTTACTGCGCGGCCGTTTCCTGCACCACGCGAATGACCCGCTGCGGGAATGGAATGTCGATCCCCTCTGCCTTCAAACGGTCACGCGCCTGCTCGTTGAGCATGAAGATCACGTCCCAGTAGTCCGAGGTCTTTGTCCATAGACGCAGCGAGACGGTGATCGAGCTGTCACCCAGGGTGGACACCACCGCCACAGGGGCGGGGTCGGCCAGCACACGTGGGTCTTGGGCCAGTTCCAGTAGGACGTTGCGCGCCTTCTGCAGGTCAGCCTCGTAGTCCACCCCCACGTCGAACACCACCTTGCGGGTAGGTTGGCGGTTGGTGTTGGTGATGATCCCGTTGGACAGGGAGCCGTTGGGCAGGATCACGGTCTTGTTGTCGCCGGTACGCAGCACCGTGTGAAAGATCTGGATGCTGTCCACGGTACCACTTACGCCCTGGGCCTCGATCCAGTCGCCGATACGGAACGGGCGGAACAGCAGGATCAGGACGCCGCCTGCGAAGTTCGCCAGGCTACCTTGCAGCGCCAGGCCGATGGCCAGGGTGGCACCACCGATGGCCGCCACAAAGGAGGTCGTCTCGATACCGATCATCGAGGCCACGCTGATGGCCAGCAGGATCTTCAATACGATGTTGGCCAGCGTGCGGATGAAATTCTGCAGCGCCGGGTCGTGGACTTTAAGGCCCACCAGCCTTGCCAGCCGGTCGCTGACGATGTTGGTCACCCACCAGCCGATGGCAAGGGTCACCAGCGCCAGCAGCAGGCGGCTGCCGTACGCCATGATCATGGGAATCCAGGTTTCGGATTGGCGGACCAGCTGATCGACTTCAGCACTCAAATCCATATTCATCTCCTGATGCCGAACGGCGATTGCACAATACGTCGGCCGCCTGCATTTCAGCGGCCAGGCCCCCATGGACAGCCGCAACTGCATGGGGGTTCCGGCGGCCCGGGTCAGTCGCGGAAGTTGTTGAACTGCAGGGGCATGTCGAATTCCTTGGTACGCAGCAAGGCGATGGCTTCCTGCAGATCATCGCGCTTCTTGCCGGTAACCCGTACCTGCTCGCCCTGAATGGCGGCCTGGACCTTGAGCTTGCCATCCTTGATGGTGGCGACGATCTTTTTCGCCAGGTCTTTGTCGATGCCCTCGCGGAACTTGGCCTCCTGCTTTTTCTCCTTGCCGGACGCATAGGGGTCCTTGGTCTCCAGGCACTTGACGTCGATCTTGCGCTTGACCAGGGCCAGGCGCAGGATTTCGAGCATCGCCTCGAGCTGGAACTCTTCCTCGGCGGTGAGCATGACGGTCTGCTCTTTGTCCTTGAACTCGAAGCTGCCCTTGCCCTTGAGGTCGTAGCGGCGGTCGAGTTCCTTGATGGCATTGTCGACCGCGTTCTGCACTTCGTGCTTGTCCAGTTCCGATACCACGTCGAACGAAGGCATGGTTACTCTCCCAAAATAAAAGCGCGCTCGGACTGAAGATGGAGCGCGCTGGGTTTGACGGTTAAAATGCGGGCTCATTATAACGGTTGCGAAACGCATATGAGCAGCACCTGGCACATTCTCGGCGCAGGTAGCCTGGGCAGCCTGTGGGCCTGTCGTCTGGCGCGGGCCAGCAAGGCCGTGCGCCTGATCTTGCGTGACAGCACGCGGTTGCAGGCCTACCAGCAAGTGGGCAGCCTTGGCTTGCTGGAACAAGACCTGACCGCCCACTACGCCATCCCCGCCGAGACCGTCCAGGGTAATGGGCCGATCCACCGCCTGCTGGTGGCCTGCAAGGCCTATGACGCGGCGCCGGCCGTGGCCAGCGTTGCCGGCCGCCTGGTGCCGGGGGCCGAGGTGCTGTTGTTGCAGAACGGCCTGGGTAGCCAGGACGAGGTGGCCAGGCAGGTGCCGCAGGCCCGCTGCATCTTCGTCTCCAGCACCGAAGGCGCCTACCGGGAACATGACTGGCAGGTGCGCTTCGCCGGGCAGGGGTACAACTGGCTGGGGGACCCTGGCAATCCTGCACCACCGCCGTGGCTCGAGGACTTGCAAGCGGCGGGTATCCCTGCCCAATGGACGCCCGACATCCTCACCCGGCTCTGGCGCAAGCTGGCCATCAACTGCGCGATCAACCCGCTGACCGTGCTGCACCAGTGTCGCAACGGGGGCCTGCTCGGCCACCTCGATCAGGTGCAGGCACTGTGCCTTGAACTCGAGAGCCTGTTGCTTCAGTGCGGCCAGCCGCAGGCCGCCCAGGACCTTGAGCAGGACGTACAACGGGTGCTCCTGGCCACCGCCAGCAACTACGCTTCGATGTACCAGGATGTACAGGCCGGGCGGCGCACCGAAGTGCAGTACCTGCTTGGCTATGCCTGCCAGGCAGCCCGCCGACATGGGCTGCACCTGCCGTATCTGGAACACCTGCACCAACGCCTGGTCGATAACTTGCGCGCGCGGGGCTTGCCCTGCGACTGACGCGGCCCTTGAACCCACACGGACATCGCCTTGCCCATGACGCTGCGTCAACGCCTGGAGAACCTCCCCGTCGGGCAGAAGCTGCTGGCAGCTTTGCTCGTGTTGCTGGTGACCATTTTGCTGGTGGCGAACCTGACCTTCATCAGCGCCGCCTACTGGATCACCCAGGAAAGCATGGCACCGCAAGCGCTTCAGACCATCGGGCGGCTGGTCTCCAACCCCGAGCTGTCGACCCGCGCGGCAGACGATTCCGCCTCGGCCCAGGCGTTGCTCGATGAACTGGACAGCTATGCGCCGCTGCGCGCCGCCGCCTTGTATGGCAGCGACGGGCGCATGCTCGCCCAGTTGCAGCATGGCGACCCCCTGACACTGCCCAAGCGCTTTCGCAACATAGAAGGCTGGCGATTCATGGAGTTTCGCAGCACGCAGTTGATTCGCCTGCCGCGGGCCGGTAGCCCGCCGGCGCACTTGCTGCTGGTGGCCAGCAGCGAACTGCCCACGGCCTTCTATACCGGGACGCTCAGTGCAAGCCTGGCCATTCTGGTGTTCAGTGTGCTGTTGTGGCTCTTCATTGCCCGGCAGATCAAACGCCTGATCACCCAACCGATCAACCAGCTCGAAGAACTCAGCCGCCAGGTCACCCGTGAGGAGAGCTATGCGCTGCGGGCCCAACGCGGCAACGACGACGAGATCGGTAGCCTGGCCAATGCCTTCAATACCATGCTCTCGCGCATCGAAGCCCGCGAGCACCAGCTCAAGCGTGCCCGGGACGAGTTCCAGAGCGCCTACGACCAGGCCCAGGGGTTGGCCGAGGAAACGCGGCATACTAATCGCAAACTCGAGCTCGAAGTGCAGGTGCGCAGCAAAATCGAGAAGAAGCTCACAGGCTTTCAGAACTACCTGAACAGCATCATCGACTCCATGCCCTCGGCCCTGATCGCCCTGGATGAGCAGCTGTACGTGACCCAGTGGAATCAAGAGGCAACGGCGTTATCCGGCACGACCCTAAACGAGGCGCTCAACCAGCCGGTGTTCATGGCCTTCGCGCCACTCAAACCCTTCTTGCCACAGTTGAAGGACACGGTGGAGCGGCACCGGGTGGCAAAAATCGACCGTGTCACCTGGCACAAGGATGACGAGCCGCGACATTACGCATTGACCTTCTACCCGCTCACCGGCGGTGGAGGCCGGGGCGTGGTGATCCGGATCGATGACATCACCCAGCGCCTGTCGCTCGAAGATATGATGGTGCAGTCGGAAAAGATGCTCTCGGTCGGAGGCCTGGCGGCCGGCATGGCCCACGAAATCAACAACCCGCTCGGGGCCATCCTGCACAACGTGCAGAACATCCGCCGCCGCCTGTCACCCGACCTGCCGCGCAATCTTGAGCAGGCCCAGGCGTTGGGGATCGACCTGGCCACGGTCAACGGCTACCTGCAAAGCCGCGAAGTGCCTCAGTTGCTCGATGGCATCCAGCAAGCGGGGGCCAGGGCCGCCAAGATCGTCACCCACATGCTTAGTTTCAGCCGCCGCAGCACGCGCGAACTGACGCCCTGCGACCTGCCTGCCCTGATCGACCAGGCGGTGGACATAGCAGGCAACGACTTCGACCTGGCCATCGGTTTCGACTTCAAGGGCCAGGCTATCGTGCGCCAGTTCGACCCGGCGCTGGGGCCTGTGCCCTGTACTGCCAACGAACTGGAGCAGGTATTGCTCAACCTGCTCAAGAACGCCGCCCAGGCTATTCACCAGCGCCCGGCACCTTGCGAGCCAGGCCGCATCATCCTGCGCACACGGCTTGCGCCACCCTGGGCAGAAATCCAGGTGGAGGACAATGGCGTGGGCATGCCCGAAGCCGTGCGCAAGCGCACCTTCGAGCCTTTCTTCACGACCAAGGAAATCGGCCAGGGCACCGGCCTTGGGCTTTCGGTGTCGTACTTCATCATCACCAATAACCACAAGGGGCAGATGGAGGTGCATTCCACACCTGGGCAGGGAACCTGTTTCACCCTGCGCCTGCCCCTCGGCCAGCCGCATCCGCCGCTGCCGGTCAACACGGAGCAATGACATGGGCTACCGCTTGTCCAAGATCTATACCCGCACTGGCGACACTGGGGAAACCGGCCTGGGCGATGGCCGGCGAGTGCCCAAGGATCATCCACGCATCGAAGCCATCGGTGAGGTGGACAGCCTCAACAGCCAGCTTGGCTTGTTGCTGGCTGGCCTGGATGAACAAGGTCTGGACGAAGTCAGCCGCGTGCTGGCGCCCTGTCAGCACCGCCTGTTCGACCTGGGTGGGGAGCTGGCCATGCCCAGTTACCAGGCCCTGACCACCGCAGAGGTGGAGCGGCTGGAGGCGGCCATCGATGTGTGGAACGACGAACTGGGCCCATTGAAGAACTTCATCCTGCCCAGCGGGTCGGCGCTGGTCGCCCAGGCGCACGTGTGCCGCAGCCTGGCACGCAGCGCCGAGCGACGCTGCCAGCACCTCAACACCGTAGAGCCACTGGAAGGTGTCGGCCTGGCGTACATCAATCGCCTATCGGACCTGCTGTTCGTTGCCGCCCGCATCATTGGTAGGCGGCAAGGGATCGCTGAAGTGCTGTGGCAGCCCGCCGAAAAACCTCAGGGCTGACGCCTTGGCGCTTGCCGTACTGGCCCGCCGTCAAAGAGCCGGCCAGAACGCCCTGATACCCGCAACGCCCTGCGCCCCGGCTAGCCAGGCTTGCTCGCGCGCCTCTGGCCCCACGCCACCGAGCAGGTACACCGGCCGGTCGAACCCGGCAATCAGGCGCTGGGCCTGTTCCCAGCCTAGCGGCGCGGCCTGTGGATGGCTTTCGGTAGGCTGGACCGGCGACAGGGTGACGAAGTCCACCCCCATTTGTTTGGCCAGGGCTAGCTCCTCGGCGTTGTGGCAGGAGGCGGCAAGCCAGCGCTGGACCGGGAACGGCCTGCCCTTGTCGGCATACTTGCGCAACTGCGCCGCGGTCAGGTGCCAGCCTGCCGACGGGAAGTCGCCCAGCCATTCCAGTGGCCCCTTGAGCATCAGCTGAGCCTTGCCCGCGCATAACCCCACCGCATCCACCGCCACATCCCGATACTTGGGGTCGTACATGTCCGGTGCACGCAACTGGATCAGCCGGATGCCATTGGCCACGGCCTTCTGGATCCCCTTGAGCATGTCAGGCACGTCCAGGCCGTCCGGTGTGATCAGGTACTGATCCGGCAGCCGGGCAGCGGTGACGATGGGCTTGTTGGCCTCGGGAAACGCATGGTCCGGCAGCTCGCGCGGCGCGACCCAGGCCAGCGGTTGCCCCTCGGCGCCATGGGGCTCACCGGTGAAGGCCTCGACCTCGCGTACCTCAAGCAGTACGTGTTTGTCGGGGTAATCGTGACTGACCTTGATCAAGGGCCGCGAGCGGGTTACCTGGATGCCCAGCTCCTCGTCGAGCTCACGCGCCAGCGCGGCCTCGACGCTTTCCCCTGGCTCCACCTTGCCTCCCGGAAACTCCCAGAGGCCGCCCTGGTGTTGGGTGTCGGCGCGACGGGCGATGAGTATCCGCCCGTCCATACCCCGAATCACGGCTGCAACGACGTGAACCCGTTTCATCGATCACGCTCCGTCACGCCGACCATGGACGATGGGGTTGGCATAAAGCTCATGGTTTTGCTCCCTTGGCATTGAAACATCGGACCGCGAACGGCCCCGGCGGCATCAGGTGCGGTACTCGGCGTTGATCTTCACGTATTCGTGAGAAAGGTCGGTGGTCCAGATGGTTTCACTGCACTGACCGCGGCCAAGGTCGATACGGATGGTGATTTCTTCCTGGGCCATCACCCGGGCGCCCTGGTCTTCGGTGTAGCTTGGGCTACGGCCGCCCTGGCTGGCAATGCACACCTCATCCAGGTACACATCGATCAGGCTCACATCCAGCGCGGGCACGCCGGCACGTCCAACCGCTGCAAGGATGCGGCCCCAGTTCGGATCGGAGGCGAACAGTGCGGTCTTGATCAGCGGCGAGTGCGCCACCGCGTAGCCGACGTCCAGGCATTCCTGATGATTGCCACCGCCGTTGACCTGCACGGTCACGAACTTGGTCGCCCCTTCACCGTCACGGACAATGGCCTGGGCCACCTCCATGCAAACCTCGAAGACTGCCTTTTTCAAGGCGTCGAACAGGGCACCGCTGGCCTGGGTGACTTCCGGCAGGTCGGCCTGACCGGTGGCGATGAGCATGCAGCAGTCGTTGGTCGAGGTATCGCCGTCGATGGTGATGCGGTTGAACGATTTGTTGGCCCCGTCCAGCATCAAGTCCTTGAGTACCCCTGGCGCGACCTTGGCGTCGGTGGCGATGTAGCCCAGCATGGTTGCCATGTTCGGGCGGATCATGCCCGCACCCTTGCTGATACCGGTCACGGTCACGGTCACGCCGTCGTGCTGGAACTGACGGCTCGCGCCCTTGGGCAAGGTGTCGGTGGTCATGATGCCGGTGGCCGCTTCAGCCCAGTTGTTTTCCGACAAGTTATCCAGGGCAGCTTGCAAGGCGCCTTCGATCTTCTCGACCGGCAGTGGCTCACCAATCACGCCGGTGGAGAACGGCAAAACCGATTCGGCAGGCACACCGGCAAGCTCGGCGAGTTTAGCGCAGGTCCGCTGTGCAGCTTCCAGGCCGGGGGCGCCCGTGCCGGCATTGGCATTGCCAGTGTTGGTCAGCAGGTAGCGCACAGTGCCCTGTACCCGCTGCTTGGCCAGGATCACGGGGGCGGCGCAGAAGGCGTTGAGGGTGAACACACCGGCCACACTCGAACCCTCGGCGCAGCGCATGACCACCACATCCTTGCGCCCCGGGCGCTTGATGCCGGCAGAGGCAATGCCGAGTTCGAAACCCGGGACAGGGTGCAGCGTAGGCAAAGGACCAAGACCAACAGCCATTGGAGCGCTCCTAGAAAATACGTTTGGTGAAAAAAAGGGCCGCTGTGCGGCCCATCTCTGGCAAGCCCGGCCGAACCAGGCACACCGTATGGCTTGAATCGGCGCAACCCAGTCCGGCAGTGGCGTGCCGGCGATGAGCTGCGCAGTAGCCCCTTGGCATTGAGCGGCCCACAAGACGCCGTGCGCCTTGTGACGGCCCGGCGGTCAGATCACTCGATCTGGCCGTGGCAGTGCTTGAACTTCTTGCCCGAACCACACCAGCACGGCTCGTTGCGACCCAGTTTCTGCTCATTGCGCACAGGCTCGGCGGCTACGGCTACCTCAGCACCCTCCTCGGCCAACTGCTCGCTTTCAAGACCAGGTGCTGGCGCGTGCTCGAACTGCATGCGGCTGGCCAGCTCTTCGGCGTCGCGGCGCAGACGTGCTTCTTCCTCGGCAGGATCCTCACGGCGAACCTGAACGTGCGAGAGCACACGGATGGCGTCGCGCTTGATCGACTCGAGCAGCTCCTGGAACAGGGTGAACGACTCGCGCTTGTACTCCTGCTTCGGGTTCTTCTGGGCGTAGCCGCGCAGGTGGATACCATGACGCAGGTGGTCCATGGTCGACAGGTGGTCCTTCCACAGGTCGTCCAGCACGCGCAGCAGGATCTGCTTCTCGAAGGTGCGCAGTGCTTCTATCCCGGCCTGGTCCTCTTTCTCGGTGTAGGCCGTGGTGATTTCGTGCAGCAGTTTCTCGCGCAGGGTTTCTTCGTAGAGGTGGTCGTCTTCGTCGAGCCACTGCTGGATCGGCAACTTCATGGCAAAGTCACTGGACAGCGAGGCTTCCAGGCCGGCCACGTCCCACTGCTCAGGCAGCGACTGCGGCGGGATGTGCTGGCTGATGGTGGCATCGAGCACTTCCTTGCGGAATTCGGCAATGGTGTCGCCGACGTTCTCTGCGGCCAGCAGGCTGTTGCGCATGTGGTAGATGACCTTGCGCTGCTCGTTGGCCACGTCGTCGTATTCGAGCAACTGCTTGCGGATATCGAAGTTGCGGCCTTCGACCTTGCGCTGGGCCTTCTCGATGGCGTTGGTGACCATGCGGTGTTCGATGGCTTCGCCCGACTGCATGCCCAGCGCCTTCATGAAGTTCTTCACCCGATCAGAGGCGAAGATGCGCATCAGGCTGTCTTCGAGCGAGAGGTAGAAGCGGCTGGAACCCGGGTCACCCTGGCGACCGGAACGACCGCGCAGCTGGTTGTCGATACGACGCGATTCGTGACGCTCGGAGGCGATGACGTGCAGGCCACCGGACTCGATAACCTGCTGGTGACGCTTCTGCCAGTCGGCCTTGATGTGCGCGATCTGCTCGTCCGTAGGGTTTTCCAGTGCGGCCACTTCAGCTTCCCAGTTACCGCCCAACAGGATGTCGGTACCACGACCGGCCATGTTGGTGGCAATGGTCAGCGCGCCTGGCGCGCCGGCCTGGGCGATGATCTCGGCTTCCTTCTCGTGGTACTTGGCGTTCAGTACCTTGTGTTCGATGCCTTCCTTGTGCAGCAGGTTGGACATGTGCTCGGAGGTTTCGATGGTCGCCGTACCCACCAGCACCGGCCGACCCTGCTTCAGGGTTTCCTTGATGTCGGCGATGATCGCGGCGTACTTCTCTTCGGCTGTCAGGTACACCAGGTCGTTGTGGTCCTTGCGCGCCAGGGGCTTGTTCGGCGGAATGACCATCACGTTCAGGGCGTAGATCTGGGCGAACTCGAAGGCCTCGGTATCGGCGGTGCCGGTCATGCCCGACAGTTTCGAGTACAGACGGAAGTAGTTCTGGAACGTGGTGGAAGCCAGGGTCTGGCTCTCGGCCTGGATGTTGAGATTTTCCTTGGCCTCGATGGCCTGGTGCAGGCCTTCGGACAGACGGCGACCCGGCATGGTACGCCCAGTGTGCTCGTCGATCAGCAGCACCTGGCCATCCTGCACGATGTATTCGACGTTGCGGTGGAACAGCTTGTGTGCGCGCAGACCGGCATAGACGTGCGTCAGCAGGCCCAGGTTGTGCGCCGAGTACAGGCTCTCGCCCTCGGCCAGCAGACCGACCTGGGTGAGCATTTCCTCGATGAACTGGTGACCGGCTTCGTTGAGTTCGACCTGGCGGGTCTTCTCGTCGATGGTGAAGTGGCCTTCCTGGGTGACCTGGCCTTCGACTTCCTCGATATGCTGGGTCAGGCGTGGGATCAGGCGGTTGATCTCGATGTACAGCTTGGAGCTGTCCTCGGCCTGGCCGGAAATGATCAGCGGCGTACGGGCTTCGTCGATGAGGATCGAGTCCACTTCGTCGATCACGGCGAAGTTCAGTTCACGCTGGAACTTCTCGTCCTGGCTGAACGCCATGTTGTCGCGCAGGTAGTCGAAGCCGAATTCGTTGTTGGTACCGTACGTGATGTCGGCAGCGTAGGCTGCGCGCTTTTCTTCGGGCGGCTGGAACGCTGAGACGATACCGACCGACAGGCCGAGGAACTCGTACAGCGGGCGCATCCAGTTGGCGTCACGACGAGCAAGGTAGTCGTTGACGGTGACCACGTGCACGCCCTTGCCGGACAATGCATTGAGGTAGACGGCCAAGGTACCGACCAGGGTCTTGCCCTCACCGGTGCGCATCTCCGCGATCATGCCCTCGTGCAGGGTCATGCCGCCAATGAGCTGAACGTCGAAATGACGCATGCCCATCACGCGCTTGCCGGCCTCACGGGCGACGGCGAAGGCTTCGGGCAGGAGTTGGTCCAGTGTTTCGCCTTTGGCCAAACGCTCCTTGAACTCGGCAGTCTTGCCACGCAGCTGCTCGTCGGAGAGGGCCACCATCTTCTCTTCGAAGGCATTGACGATACTCACCGTCTTGAGCATGCGTTTGACTTCACGCTCGTTCTTGCTTCCAAAAAGTTTCTTTAACAAAGGCGCAAACATATTGGCAGGATCTTCCACACGTAGGGATGGAGGGCGGCCCCATGAGTCGCCCGTGCAGCCCTAAGGCCGCATGCGAACGAGCATTCTACCCGGAAACGATGGTGATGAAAGTGGTGGATTCCACGATGCTGGCACGGCGCTTTTACAGGGGCGTGTCTTAGATAGGGGCATTTCCCCTGAGTTCAAGACCTGGAAAGATGAAAGCGTTCAACACTCGCCTGTGCCGGGTACCTTGCAGGGCCTGGCGCCTGTACGTCGAGCCCTGCGCTTGGCCAGTGGGCTCAACCGCCAGGTGATCGGGACTGACGCTGAAGTGTTAGACTGCCCAACTTGTAACCTCATGCGTACACCCATGGCCTACAAACCCTCCCCCGCCCAGCCGCCATCGGCGCTACTGCGCCAGGTTCGCCCGCTGCGCCTGCTGCTCAACCAGGCCGAGCGCCTGGAGCACCTGCAACGCCTGGTCGAAGGCCAGCTGCAACCGGCTGCACGCGAGCACTGCCACGTGGCGTCATGGCGCGACGGTACCCTGCTGCTTGTGGTCACCGACGGACACTGGGCCACGCGCCTGCGTTACCAGCAAAAGCGCCTGATGGCGGCATTGCAGGCAACCGATGCGTTCGGCAACCTCAGGCGTATTCTTTTCAAGGTGCAGCCACCCCTGGTGCCCGCCAAGCGCGGCGGGCATGCGGCCGAGTTGTCCAACAGCGCAGCCCAGAGCCTGCTGCAGACGGCCGAAGGCATCACTGACGCGAAACTGCGGGCTGCACTGGAGCGCCTGGCGGCGCATGCGCAGGCCAAGGACTGAGCGCCAGTTCTGGCGTGCGGAGCAGGCCAGACGATGCCCAAGACAGCAGGCAGAAGGACTGCGAAGCTTGGTCAGGCGCACTGCCCACTAACGTCCTGGCAATTGCTGCACGAAGCCGCCCATAAAAAAGGCCACCCGAAGGTGGCCTCAATGAACTAGAGAGTGTTCGAGCTTACACAGCCGCGACAGGACGCATATACGAGATCGGCGCCGTGCTGGCATCTTCGAAAGTGACCACTTCCCAGGCATCGGTTTCGGCAATCAGCTTGCGCAACAGCTGGTTGTTCAGCGCGTGGCCGGACTTGAAGCCCTTGAACTCGCCAATCAGGCTGTTGCCCAGCAGGTACAGGTCGCCAATGGCATCGAGAATCTTGTGTTTGACGAACTCGTCTTCGTAGCGAAGACCGTCTTCGTTCAACACGCCTTCCTCGTCGACCACGATGGCGTTTTCCACACTGCCGCCCAGCGCAAGGTTGTGCTTGCGCAGGTATTCGATGTCACGCATGAAGCCAAAGGTGCGGGCGCGGCTGACTTCCTTCACGAACGAGGTGCTGGAGAAGTCGACGCTTGCGCTCTGGGTCCGGTTGCGAAGCACCGGGTGATCGAAGTCGATCTCGAAGCTCACCTTGAACCCTTCGAAAGGCAGGAAGGTGGCGCGCTTGTCACCCTCTTGCACTGTCACCTCACGCAGGATGCGGATGAACTTCTTGGCTGCGTCCTGTTCTTCCAGGCCGGCAGACTGAATCAGGAATACGAAAGGTCCGGCGCTGCCATCCATGATCGGTACTTCCGAGGCGGAGAGCTCGACGTAGGCGTTATCGATGCCCAGGCCCGCCATGGCGGAGAGCAGATGCTCGACCGTATCGACCTTGACGTCACCGTTGACCAGCGTCGTGGACATGGTTGTCTCGCCGACATTGGCCGCACGCGCCGGGATCTCGACCACAGGGTCAAGGTCGGCGCGGCGGAAGACGATGCCGGTGTCAACAGGCGCAGGCTTGAGGGTCAGGTAGACCTTCTCCCCAGAGTGCAGGCCGACACCTGTGGCACGGATGGTATTCTTCAGGGTGCGTTGTTTAATCATGGCATTGGCCGCTTCAGCGCAAATTGCGAACAGTTATCAACAAAGGCTGGCGATAATACCAGACCCAACCTTTGATGAATACCAATCACCTTCATAGCCCTGATAAATTTCATTAATCAGCCTGACGACGCAGGAAGGCCGGAATATCGAGATAATCCAGGTCATCCTGAGGGTTCAGCTTGGCCGCAGCTGCCGCACCCGCGTGCGCTTGATTGCGCATGACGGTTGGGCGCTCCAGATCACGGTAGTTGACCGCTGGCTGCTCCTGACGCGCAGGGGCAGGGTTGGATGCCTCGTAGACCTGCTGGGCAGTCTGCAGGGTGTTATCCACCACCTTGACCGGCTTCTCGATGCGCGCACCCAGACCGGTGGCCACGACGGTGACATGCAGCTCGTCGCGCATGTCCGGGTCGATCACGGTACCGACCTTGACCATGGCATGGTCGGAGGCGAACGCCTCGATGATGCTACCCACGTCGGAGTACTCACCCAGGGACAGGTCCGGACCTGCGGTGATGTTGACCAGGATGCCACGGGCGCCCTGCAGGTTGACGTCTTCGAGCAGCGGGTTGCGGATCGCCGCCTCGGTCGCCTCGCGAGCGCGGTTCGGGCCGCTGGCGCAGCCAGTACCCATCATGGCCATGCCCATTTCACCCATCACGGTACGCACGTCGGCAAAGTCGACGTTGATCATGCCCGGGCGCTTGATGATGTCGGAGATACCGCGAACGGCTCCGGCCAATACGTCATCGGCCTTGGCGAACGCGGACAGCAGGCTTGCGTCCTTGCCCAGGATGGTCAGCAGCTTCTCGTTGGGGATGGTGATCAGCGAGTCGACGCTTTCGGCCAGCATGCGGATGCCTTCATCGGCGATCTGCATGCGCTTGCGACCTTCGAACGGGAACGGACGGGTCACCACTGCAACGGTGAGGATGCCCATTTCCTTGGCCACTTCGGCGATGATCGGCGCTGCACCGGTACCGGTACCGCCGCCCATGCCTGTGGTGATGAACACCATGTTGGTGCCTTGCAGCACTTCGGCGATGCGCTCACGGTCTTCCAGCGCGGCCTGACGACCGACTTCCGGATTGGCGCCAGCACCCAGACCCTTGGTCACGCCAGTGCCCAGTTGCAGGATGGTGCGCGCACCAATGTTCTTGAGCGCCTGGGCATCGGTGTTGGCGCAGATGAACTCCACGCCCTCGATGCTGCTCTTGACCATGTGATTGACGGCGTTACCACCACCACCACCGACGCCGATCACCTTGATGACCGGGCTTTGCGGGACGTTGTCTACGAGCTCGAACATTTTCCCTCTCCTTACAGTTCTCTAGTTGTCGCGCCTACCACTACTGCTTTGAAACTTAGAAGTTGCCTTGTACCCACCGCTTGAAGCGCTCAAGCACTGGGGCCTTCGGTTCATCGCCATAGCTGTTGTTGCTGCTGCTGTTGCCGGTCAAGGGCAGGTCTTCGGTCTGCTTGTGCAGCCCGTAGGTAAGCAAGCCCACACCGGTGGAATAAATCGGGTTGCGTACCACGTCGCTCAGGCCGCGCACGCTGTGCGGCACGCCCAGGCGTACCGGCATGTGGAAAATTTCCTCGGCCAGCTCGACTGCGCCTTCCATCTTGGCGGTGCCGCCGGTCAGGACGATGCCGGCAGGTACCAGGTCCTCGTAACCGCTGCGACGAAGTTCAGCCTGGATCAGGGTGAAGAGTTCGTCGTAACGCGGCTCGACCACTTCGGCCAATGCCTGACGCGACAGTTCGCGCGGAGGACGGTCGCCAACGCTTGGCACCTTGATGGTTTCACCCGCACCTGCCAGCTTGGCCAGGGCGCAGGCGTACCGAATCTTGATTTCCTCGGCATACTGTGTGGGCGTACGCAGGGCCATGGCAATGTCATTGGTCACCTGGTCCCCGGCAATCGGGATGACCGCGGTGTGGCGAATCGCGCCTTCGGTGAAGATCGCGATGTCGGTGGTGCCGCCGCCGATGTCAACCAGGCACACGCCCAGCTCTTTTTCGTCGTCGGTCAGTACCGAATAGGCCGATGCCAGTTGCTCGAGAATGATGTCGTCGATTTCAAGGCCGCAGCGGCGTACGCACTTCTCGATGTTCTGCGCGGCATTGACGGCGCAGGTCACCACGTGAACCTTGGCTTCCAGGCGCACGCCCGACATGCCGAGCGGTTCGCGCACCCCTTCCTGGTTATCGATCACATAGTCCTGCGGCAGCGTGTGCAGCACCCGCTGGTCCGCCGGAATGGCCACCGCCTGGGCCGCATCGAGCACACGCTCAAGGTCGGCCAGGCTGACTTCGCGATCGCGAATGGCGACGATGCCATGGGAGTTCAGGCTGCGGATGTGATTACCAGCGACACCCACGAAGGCCGAGTGGATGCGGCAACCCGCCATCAGCTGTGCTTCTTCGACGGCGCGCTGGATCGATTGCACGGTGGACTCGATGTTCACCACCACGCCTTTTTTCAGGCCGCGGGACGGGTGAGTGCCGATCCCGACGATTTCCAGCGTGCCGTCTTCGCCCACCTCACCTACCAAGGCCACTACCTTGGAGGTACCGATGTCCAGCCCGACGATCATTTTGCCGCTATGCGCGTTTGCCATGGTCCTGCCTCTCTCTAATTCTTCGCAACGGCGGGTTGGGCCGTCGTCGGTGCAATCGGTTCCCGCCAGCCAACGGCAAGCCCGTTGGCATATCGCAGATCAATGCGGGCGATATTGGCGATCTGCTCTTTAAGCGTCTTGTCGTAAATGGCAATGAAACGGCGCATCTTCTCGACCAGATGGTCGCGCCCCAGCAGCAGCTCGATACCTGGCGCTGCGCTGCTCGCGCCGGTGGTCAGGAACCAGCTGCCTCGTTCGCGCAGCTCCAGGCGCGCGATGGAGAAGCCTAAGGGGCGCAGCATCTGGCTCAATATCTGATACTGCTGCATGACCTGCTGCTGGGCTCGCTGGGGGCCAGCCAATTGTGGCAGGTGCTCGTAGTTGGCCAGTTCGCGCGGCGTGAAGGCCTGGCCCTGGTTGTTGAGCAAGGCGGCATCGCCCCAGCGCGCCACCGGCAGTTGTTCCTCGAGGCGAATCACCACTTCATCCGGCCATACCCGGCGCACTTCTGCATGGGCGATCCAGGGCATCTGCTCAAGCTCCTTGCGCATCGCCGGCAGGTCGACGGTAAAGAAGCTTGCGGCCACATAGGGTGCGATGCGCTGCTGCACCGACTGCTGGCTGATGTAGGTCAGGTCACCCTGCACGTCGATCTTGGTGATCGGCCGGTCGGCATACGGCATGAGCCGTATGGCACCCTCGTAGGCGCCGAAGCCTGCGGCTACCAGCAACACCGGCCACAGCAGGCGCTTGAGGCCGCCCAGGCTTGGACGCGGCAGGCGCGCCGATACGGGCTCGTCGGCCACCAGCCGGCTGGCACCACGCGGCACCGGCTTGCTGCGGCCGGTAACGGGTTGCTGCTGACGTACCATTGCGCCCTGCATGATGATTAACCTCGCGTCGCCACGCTGTCGGCCAGGATCGCCAGCACCAATTGCTGGAAGTCCAAGCCGGCCGCGCGGGCCGCCATGGGCACCAGGCTATGATCAGTCATGCCTGGGGCGGTGTTTACTTCGAGCAGCCAGAACCGGCCCTGCTCGTCCTGCATCACGTCCAGCCGTCCCCAGCCTTCGATGCCAATGGCATCGCAGGCGCGGGCAGTCAGATCGATCAGTTCCTGCTCCTTGGCGCTATCGAGCCCACAGGGAATGCGGTACTGGGTATCGTTGGCGATGTATTTGGCGTCGTAGTCGTAGAACACGTGGGGCGTTCCCAGGGCAATCGGCGGCAGCACCTGCCCGCGCAACACCGCAATGGTGAACTCCGGGCCGTGAATCCACTGTTCCACGAGTACCTGAGAATCGTATTTGGCGGCCTCTTGCCAGGCGGCGACCAGTTCCTGCTCGCTGTTCACCTTGGCCATGCCGATGCTGGAGCCTTCATGGGCAGGTTTGACGATAAGCGGGAAGCCCAGTTCCGTACTGGCACGCAAACAATCGCTTTCGCTGGCCAACACCGCGTGCCGCGGGGTGGGGATACCCAGGCTCTGCCACACCTGCTTGGTGCGCAGCTTGTCCATCGCCAAGGCAGAAGCCAGGATGCCGCTGCCGGTGTAAGGAATGCCCAGGCACTCGAGCAGCCCTTGCATGCTGCCGTCTTCACCACCGCGGCCGTGCAGGATGATGAAGGCACGGTCGATTTTTTCGCTTTGCAGACGCGCAAGCAGGTCATCGCCCACGTCGATGGCGACGACGTCCACGCCAGCTTCGGTGAGCGCGCCAATCACGGCGGCGCCGGACTTGAGCGAGACTTCCCGCTCGGCGCTCTTGCCCCCATAGAGCACGGCGACGCGACCGAACGCCTTGACGTCCAGGGTGCTGGGCAATGTGTCGTAGGCGCTGGTCATTTCGACGTCTCCTGCACGGCGCCGGCAAACAGCGGGCTTTTCATCAATTGCGGAGCCAGGCCGCCGACATCGCCGGCACCTTGGCAGATCAGGATGTCGCCGGCACGCAGCAACGGCTGAACCAGCGGCGCCAGTTCGGCGCCGCGCTCGATGTAGATCGGGTCCAGCTTGCCGCGCTGGCGAATGCTGTGGCACAGCTGGCGGCTATCGGCCCCCGGGATCGGCTCTTCGCCGGCCGGGTAGACTTCCATCAGCAGCAGCACGTTGGCATCACCGAGCACCTGGACGAAGTCGTCGTACAGGTCGCGGGTGCGGCTGTAGCGGTGCGGCTGGTAGACGATCACCAGCCGGCGGCTTGGCCAGCCGCCACGCACGGCCTTGATCACGGCGGCCACTTCAGTGGGGTGATGACCGTAATCGTCCACCAGCATCACGCTGCCGCCCTCCACGGGCAGCTCACCGTACACCTGGAACCGACGGCCCACGCCCTGAAACCCGGAGAGCCCCTGGAGAATGGCTTGGTCGGGAATACCTTCGTCGGTGGCGATGGCGATGGTCGCCAGTGCATTGAGCACATTGTGGTTGCCCGGCATGTTCACCGAAACCTCCAGCGGCTCACAGTCGCGGCGCAAGACGGTGAAATGCGTCTGCATGCCTTGCTGACGAACATTGATGGCGCGGATATCGGCTTCTTCGCTGAAGCCGTAGGTGACCGTCGGGCGCTTGACCTGAGGCAGAATCTCGCGCACCACCGGGTCATCCAGGCACATCACGGCCAGGCCATAGAACGGCAGGTTGTGCAGGAACTCGACGAAGGTCTTCTTCAGTTTGTTGAAGTCCCCTTCGTAGGTGGCCATGTGGTCGGCGTCGATGTTGGTGACCACGGCGACCATCGGTTGCAGGTGCAGGAAGCTGGCGTCGCTTTCATCGGCTTCGGCAATCAGGTAACGGCTGGTGCCTAGCTGGGCGTTGGTGCCCGCTGCAGTCAAGCGACCACCGATGACGAACGTGGGGTCCAGCCCACCGGCGGCGAATACCGAGGCCAGCAGGCTGGTGGTGGTGGTCTTGCCGTGGGTACCGGCCACGGCCACGCCATGGCGGTAGCGCATGAGTTCGGCCAGCATCTCTGCCCGTGGCACCACGGGAATGCGACGTTCCAGGGCAGTGGCCACTTCAGGGTTGGCCGGGTTGATGGCGCTGGACACCACCAGCACGTCAGCGGTCGCAGCGTTCTCTGCACGATGGCCAACGAAGATCTGCGCGCCGAACGACTCCAGGCGCTCGGTCACAGGCGAGGCCTTGAGGTCCGAACCGGATACCTCGTAGCCCAGGTTCAGCAATACCTCGGCGATACCGCACATGCCGACACCGCCGATACCCACGAAATGGATACGACGAATACGGCCCATCTTGGGCTGGGGCATGGCTTTCTGGCTCTCAACCACGGGCCACCTCCAGGCAGATATCGACGACGGTGCTGGTTGCAGCAGGTTTGGCCAGGCGCCTTGCGGTACCGGCCATGACAGTCAGTTTCTCGGGTTGCATCAGCACCTCGTTCAGGCGTTCAGCGAGCTGCGCTGCGCCAGTTGTCGCTTGTGGCATCAGGAAGGCAGCGCCTTCGCGGGCCAGATAATGGGCGTTATGGGTCTGGTGGTCGTCGATCGCATGGGGCAAGGGCACCAGCATCGAGGGCAGGCCCGCTGCCGCCAGCTCGCTGACGGTCAGGGCCCCGGCACGGCACACCACCAGGTCGGCCCAGCCATAGGCTTGGGCCATGTCCTTGATGAAGGGCTCGACCTGCGCCTGGACACCGGCTTGGCGGTATCGCTCGGCGGTGATCGACGCATGTTGCTTGCCAGCCTGGTGGAACACCTGGGGCCGTACGGCTTCGGGCACTTCGGCCAGCGCTTTAGGCAACAATGTGTTCAAGGGTTCCGCGCCCAGGCTACCGCCGAGCACCAGCAGGTGCGGTTGACGCTGGCCAAGCGCAGGACGCCCGGCATCCATGAACAGTTCTGCACGCACCGGATTGCCTGTGGTGCGGCGCTTTTCACTGGCCGGGAAGGTGTCGGGGAAGGCTTCACATACCCGTGCGGCCAGGGGTACCAGCAAGCGGTTGGCGGTGCCGGCGCGGGCATTTTGCTCATGAATGATCAGCGGTACCCCGCAAAGGCGCGCCGCCACGCCGCCGGGACCTGTGACATACCCGCCGAAGCCCAGCACACAGGCAGGCTTGAGCGTGCGGATGATGCGCCGGGCCTGCAGCACGGCCTTGACCAGGGTCAAAGGGGCCTTGAGCAGCGATAGCTTGCCCTTGCCACGCAGGCCGCTGACTTGAATCCGATGCAGGGTAAGGCCGGCCTGGGGCACCAGTTCATTCTCGATCCCTCGCGGGGTGCCCAGCCAGTGCACGGTGTAGCCACGCGCCTGGAACTCGCGCGCGCAAGCCAGCGCTGGGAACACGTGACCGCCGGTTCCGCCGGCCATGATCAACACGTTCTTGTTTTCAGCGGCCATGGGCAGGCTCCTCGGCAAAGTCGCTCTCGCTGAATTCATGTTCTTCGCTGCCCAGATGGGTACGGCTTTCCCATTCGATACGCAGCAGCAGCCCCACGCACGCGCAGCAGATGACCAGCGAGCTGCCGCCATAGCTGAGGAACGGCAGGGTCAGGCCCTTGGTCGGCAGCAGGCCGACGTTCACGCCAATGTTGATCAGGAACTGACCAATCCACAGGAAGGCCAGGCCAAAGGCCATGTACGCGGCGAAGAACTGTTTGGCTTTCTCGGCCCACAGCCCGATGTAAAGCGCGCGAATGGTGACGAAGACGAATAGTGCGATGGTGACCAGCGAGCCAACCACACCCAGCTCTTCGGCCAGCACCGAGAACACGAAGTCGGTGTGCGCTTCAGGCAGGTAGAACTGCTTCTGCACGCTGTTGCCCAGGCCCACGCCCAGCCACTCGCCCCGCCCGAATGCGATCAGGGCCTGGGTCAACTGGTAGCCGGAGCCAAACTGATCGGACCAGGGGTCGGTGAAGGTGATCAGTCGCGCCATTCGATAGGGCTGCGCCTGCACCAGCACAAACACCGCCACGACCGCCAGCACCACCATCAGGCTGAAGCGGAACAGCCCCACCCCACCCAGGAACAGCATGGCAGCCGCGGCCCCCATCATCACCACGGTGGCGCCAAAGTCAGGCTCCATCAGCAGCAAACCGGCCATGGGCAGCAACACGATGAACGGCTTGAAAAAGCCCATCCAGCTCTCACGTACCTCGGTCTGCCGGCGTACCAGGTAGCCGGCAAGGTAGATGACCACGAATACCTTGGCGATTTCCGAAGGCTGGACGTTGAAGAAGCTGAAGCCGATCCAGCGCATCGAACCGTTGACCTCGCGCCCGATGCCGGGCACCAGCACCATGACCAGCAGGCCAAAGGCACCGAGCAGCATCATGAACCCCATGCGCTGCCAGGTGGCGATCGGCACCATCATGGTCGCGCCACAGGCAACCAGCCCGAGGAAGACGTAAACCAGGTGCCGGTACATGTGGTAAAGCGGGTTGCCGGACTGGACGGCGGCCACCTCCGAGGAGGCAGAGGTGATCATTACCAGGCCCAGGCCCAGCAGCGCCAGGCAACCGGCCAGCAGAGGGAAGTCCAGGTCGATGCCACGGCCGCTGATCAGCGGCGACGGGTAAGGCTTGAGGATGCCGAAGATCATGCCAGTGCTCCCGCTGCCTGGGCAAACAGGCGCCCGCGTTCTTCGAAGTTCTTGAACATGTCGAGGCTGGCGCAGGCTGGCGACAGCAGCACGGCATCACCGGGCTGTGCCAATTCGGCGCAGCGCTGCACAGCGTCGTCCAGGGAGGCTACCCGCACCAGCGGCGCGGCATCGCCGAGGGCCTGGCCCAGGCGTTCAGCATCACGGCCGAGCAACACCACGGCGCGGCAATAGCGCCGGATCGGTTCGCGCAGCGCGGCAAAATCGGCGCCCTTGCCGTCGCCTCCGGCAATCAGCACCAGCTTGCCTGTTGTATCGGCACCCAGGCCTTCGATGGCTGCCAGTGCGGCGCCCACGTTGGTGGCCTTGGAGTCGTCGTACCAGTTCACCCCGTTGCGCTCACGTACCCACTGGCAGCGGTGAGCGAGCCCCGTGAATTCACGCAGCGCCTGCAGCATCGGCTCGAAGGGCAGCCCTGCAGCATGGCCCAGGGCCAGTGCGGCCAGCGCATTGCTTTGGTTATGAGCACCGCGCACCTTGAGTTCGCGCACCGGCATCAGGGCCTGGAACGCGAAGGCAAGGTATTTCTCGCCGTCCACCTCGCGCAGGCCGAAGGCCTTGAAGTCGGGCTCGCCCAGGCCAAAGGTCCAGCAGGGGCGGCCTTCGACCGGCAGGGGACGACTGAGCGCGTCCTGGCGATTGACCACCACCTGCCGTGCACCCCGGAAGATGCGGTGCTTGGCCAGGTGGTAGGCCGGCAGGCCACTGTAGCGGTCCATGTGGTCTTCGCTGATGTTCAGCACCGTGGCGACTTCGGCATTGAGCTGGTCGGTGGTTTCCAGCTGGAAGCTGGACAGCTCCATCACGTACAGCTCGACGTCATCGGCCAACAGGTCGAGGGCCGGGGTGCCGAGGTTGCCGCCAACCGCTACGCGCTTGCCCGCCCTGGCGCCCATTTCGCCGACCAGGGTGGTGACGGTGCTTTTGGCATTCGATCCACTGATGGCGATGATCGGTGCCTTGGCGTTGCGCGCAAACAGCTCGATGTCGCCGGACAGCTTGACCCCGCGGGCAGCGGCTTGTTGCAGCGCCGGCGTAGCCAAGGCCAAGCCTGGGCTGACGTACAGCTCGCTGGCGCGGCACAGGAAGTCCACGTCAAGCTCGCCACAGCGTACTTCCACCTGCGGGTAGTCTCGGCGCAGGGTTTCCAGTTCCGGCGGTTGCTCGCGGGTATCGGCGACCGCAAAGGCAATGCCCCGGCTCGCCAGGAAGCGAACCAGGGACATGCCGCTCTTGCCGAGGCCGACAACGATGCGGAATTGGTCGGAAGCGATCAGTGACACGCGCATCTACCTCAGTTTCAGGGTGGCAAGGCCAATCAGCACCAGGATCACGGTGATGATCCAGAAACGGACGATCACGCGTGGCTCTGGCCAGCCCTTGAGTTCAAAGTGGTGGTGAATCGGCGCCATGCGGAACACGCGCTTGCCGGTCAGCTTGAAGGAAGCGACCTGGATGACCACGGACAGGGTTTCCATCACGAATACACCGCCCATGATGAACAGCACGATCTCCTGGCGTACGATCACGGCGATGGTGCCCAGCGCCGCGCCCAGCGCCAGTGCGCCCACGTCGCCCATGAACACTTGTGCCGGGTAGGTGTTGAACCACAGAAAGCCCAGGCCGGCACCGATCAGTGCGCCGCAGAACACGATCAGCTCACCAGAGCCGGGTACGTACGGGATCAACAGGTACTCGGCGAATTTCACGTTGCCTGACAGGTAGCAGAAGATGCCCAGCGCCCCGCCGACCATCACGGTCGGCATGATGGCAAGGCCATCCAGGCCATCGGTCAGGTTCACGGCGTTGCTGGAGCCGACGATGACGAAATAGGTCAGCACCACGAAACCGATGCCCAGGGGGATGGTAACGTCCTTGATGAACGGCAGTATCAGGGTGGTCTCGACACTGGTCGGGGCCGTCTTGTAGAGGAACACGGCCGCAGCCAGGCCGAACACCGACTGCCAGAAGTACTTCCAGCGACTTGGCAGGCCGCGGGAGTTCTTCTCGATGACCTTGCGGTAGTCGTCGACCCAGCCGATGGCACCGAAGGCCAGGGTAACGATCAGCACCACCCAGACATAACGGTTGGTCAGGTCAGCCCACAGCAAGGTACTGACGGCAATGGCAGACAGGATCAATGCCCCGCCCATGGTCGGCGTACCGGACTTGGACAGGTGCGACTGCGGCCCGTCATTGCGAACGGCCTGGCCGATCTGGCGAATTTGCAGGGTACGGATCATCCACGGCCCCAGCCACAGCGCCAGCGACAACGCGGTAAGCACCCCGAGAATCCCGCGCAGGGAGAGGTACTGGAAGACCGCGAAGCCTTTGTGGAACTGTTGCAGATACTCGGCCAACAGCAGCAGCATTAATGTTTCTCCCCGCTGGCACCGCACAGTGCGGCCACGACATTTTCCATCGCAGCGCTGCGCGAGCCCTTGATCAAGATAGTGGTATCGCCGGCATTTTCGGCACTGACTGCTTCGATCAGCGCGGCCTGCGTAGCGTAATGGTGGCCATGGGTACCGAACGCCTCGACGGCGTGCGCCATGTTGGCACCCACCGCATACAAGGCGTCGACCTTGCCGCGGGCGTAGTCACCCACCTGACGGTGACCTTCCTGCGCCCACTGACCCAGCTCGCCGATTTCTCCAAGCACCAGGACGGTGCGTCCGGAAAAGCCGGCGAGTATATCAATGGCGGCACACATGGAGGTGGGATTTGCGTTGTAACTGTCGTCGATCACGCGAGCGCCGCTCGGGGTGACCTGCGCCACGGTGCGGCCCTTGACCGGCTGGACCGCAGCCAGGCCGGCAGCAATGCCCTGCAGGCTGATGCCCACGGCATGGGCGGCGGCGGCGGCGGCCAAGGCGTTGCTGACGTTGTGCACGCCCAGGACGTTGAGTTGCACCTGCGCCTGCCCGCCGGCCCCGTGCAGGGTGAAGGACGGGCAGCCGCGGGGGTCACGGCCAATGTCACTGGCATGGAAGTCGGCACAGGTATCGTCGAGCGCAAAGCTCACGACCCGGTGATCGCCGGCACGCGTTCGCCAAGTGTCGAAGGCCTTGTCGGCCAGGTTGAGAATAGCGGTACCGCCCTCACCCAGTCCTTCGAGGATTTCGCCCTTGGCCTCGACGATTTTCTCCGGGCCGCCGAATTCACCCACGTGCGCGGTGCCGGCATTGTTGATGATGACCACTTGGGGCTGAGTCAAACCCACGGTGTAGCGAATTTCGCCGATGCGCGAGGCGCCCAGCTCGATGACGGCGGCGCTGTGCTCGGGGGCGATTTCCAACAAGGTCAGCGGCGCGCCCAGGTCATTGTTCAGGTTGCCGCGTGTGGCATGCACCAGGCCGCGCGTGCGCAGGACACTGGCGAGCATTTCCTTGACCGTGGTCTTGCCGCTGGACCCGGTAATGGCCACCACGGGCTTGTCAAAGGCCGCCCGGTTGAGTGCACCGAGCTGGCCAAGGGCCAGGCGACAATCAGCGACCACCAATTGCGGCAGGTCGACGCCCTGCACTTGGCGTTCGACCAGCGCCGCCACGGCGCCCTTGGCCTTGACGTCCGTCAGGTAGTCATGACCGTCAAAGCGCGGGCCGGCCAGGGCAACGAAGAGTTGCCCCGGCGCGACGCTGCGGCTGTCGATGCTGACGCCATCGAAGCGGGCATCGGCGCCGGTCAGGCGACCCTTCAAGGTGGCGCTCACCTGGCTAAGCGTCATCGCCTCAAGCATTGGGGGCCTCCCAGGCTGCGAGTGCCTTTTCGGCCTCGGTCAAATCGGAAAACGCATGGCGCTGCGCGTTGATCTCCTGATAGTCCTCGTGTCCCTTGCCGGCCAGCACGATGACGTCGTCGGCAGCGGCACCGGCGATCAGCTGGGCGATGGCCTCACCGCGACCGGCCACGAACGCCACCTCGGCCGGCGCCGTAAAGCCGGGCCGAATATCGTCGAAGATGCGCATTGGGTCTTCGGTACGCGGGTTGTCGTCGGTCACCAGCACCCGGTCGGCCAGACGTTCGGCCACTTCTGCCATCAGCGGGCGCTTGCCCCGGTCACGGTCGCCGCCACAGCCGAACAGGCACAGCAGTTGGCCGTGGGCATGGGGGCGTAGGGCCTGGAGCACTTTTTCCAGGGCATCGGGCGTGTGCGCGTAGTCGACCACCACCAGGGGCTTGTCGCCGCCGCCCAGGCGTTGCATGCGGCCAACAGGGCCGTGCAACTGCGGCATGACCTTGAGGATCTCGTCCAGGGCGTAGTCCAACGCCAGCAGGGTCGCCACGGCCGCCAATACGTTGCTCAGGTTGAAGCGACCCAGCAGCTGCGTGCGCAACGTGCGCTCGCCCTGGGCGGTGACGAGGGTGGCGCAGACGCCATCGTCGTCGAACTTGGCCTTGGGGCAGTACAGCGAGGCGTCCGAGTGCTCCAGGCTGTAGGTGATCAACCGGGTATCGATGCGCTCGGCCATCGGCTTGTGAGCGTAGGCGTCAGCCAGGCGGCGACCGAAGTCGTCGTCCAGATTGACCACTTGGCAACGCAGGCTTGGCCAGGCAAACAGCTTGGCCTTGGCCGCTTCGTAGGCCTGCATGCTGCCGTGGTAGTCGAGGTGGTCACGGGACAGGTTGGTCATCACCGCGATGTCGAACGCCAAGGCCGCTACACGCCCCTGCTCCAGGGCATGGGAGGACACTTCCATGGCAACGGCCTTGGCGCCTTGTTTTTTCAAGTCGTACAGGGTCGACTGCACGGCGATCGGGTCAGGCGTGGTCAGTCGACCGCTTTTCAGCTCGCCGTAGAAACCCGTCCCCAGGGTACCCACCAGGCCGCAACGCTGGCCCAACAGGTCGAGCGCCTGTGCCACCAGTTGGGTGACGCTGGTCTTGCCGTTGGTGCCGGTCACGCCTACCAGGTTCAACTGGCGGCTGGGCTCGCCATAGAAGCGCCCGGCGATGTCCGACAGCTGGGCGATCAGGCCCTTGACTGGAATCAGCGGTACATCGGTCAGCGGCAGCACCGTGGCGCCCTGTTCCTCGTAAGCCACGGCGGCAGCGCCACGGGCCAGCGCGTCGGCGATATGCTCGCGGCCATCAACCTTGGCCCCAGGCACTGCCAGGAACAGGTCGCCTGGGCGCACGTTGCGGCTATCGAGGGTCAGTTCACGAATCAGCGGGTCGCGGCTGGCATGGGCGAAGAGCTTGCTCAATGGCATTGTCATTATCCACGCCCTCCGTTGGCGGCTGCTGCATTGACTTGCGATTGGCTTGCCGGCGCTGCCGGCGCAGGTGGCGGCAGGTTGTCTGGCGGCACGTTCATCAACCGAAGGGTGCCGGACATGACCTTGCTGAACACAGGTGCCGATACCAGACCGCCGAAGTAGCCGCCTTTGCCGGGTTCGTCGATTACCACGACGATCGCATAGCGCGGGTCGCTCATCGGGCCGAAGCCTGCGAACAGCGAGCGATAGGCATTTTCGGTGTAGCCCTTGGAACCCACCGTGGCTTTACGCGCGGTACCGGACTTGCCGGCCACGTGGTAGAACGGCACCTGGGCACGGAACACGCCGCGCGGCGCCTCGATCACTTGCTGGAGCATGCCCTGCACGGTTTCTGCGGTTTCCTTGGGAATCGCCTGGACGGCTTCGGGCGCCTTGTCCACCTTGAGGATCGACAGCGGCACCATCTTGCCGTCGTTGGCCAAGGCTGCATAAGCGTGCACCAGCTGCAGGGCGGTGACCGAAACGCCGTAGCCGTACGACAGCGTGGCTGTTTCGGCCTTGCGCCACTCCCGGTGGTTGGGCAGGTTGCCGACGCGCTCGCCCGGGAAACCCAGGCCGGTGTACTGGCCCAGCCCGACCTGGGACATGACACGGTAGATGGCTTCGCCGCCGATATCGAAGGCGATCTTGCTCATGCCCACGTTACTGGAGTTGATCAGAATGCCGGTCAGGTCGAGGATCGGACCCTCGCTTCGGGACACGTCCTTGATGGTATAGCGACCGATCTGCAGACTGCCCGGGTAAACCTCGACCTTGTCGGTAGGCTTCCAGCGGCCGCTTTCCAGTGCGGCACTCATCGAGATCGGCTTGACCGTGGAGCCAGGCTCGAACACGTCGATGATGGCCCGGTTGCGCATGGCCGCCGGGAACATGCTGCGGCGGTTGTTGGGGTTGTAGGTAGGCTGGTTGACCATCGCCAAAACCTCACCGGTCTTGACGTCCATGATCACCAGGCTGCCGGCCTTGGCGTCCTGCTCGGCGATGGCGTTGCGCAGTTCGCGGGTAGCCAGGTATTGAAGGCGCAGGTCAATCGACAACGCCAAGGTCTTCCCTGCCTTGGCGTTCTTGGTGACCTGGATGTCCTTGATCAGGCGGCCGCGCCGGTCCTTGATCACCTGCCGCTTGCCCGGTACACCGGCCAGCCACTCGTCATAGGCCAGCTCGACGCCTTCGCGACCGTGATCGTCCAGGTCGGTAAAGCCGACCATGTGGGCGGTCACGTCGCCGGCAGGGTAGAAGCGGCGGAACTCTTCCAGCCCATAGACGCCTGGTACCTTCAGGTCCAGCACATGCTGCCCCTGCTCCGGGGTCAGGCCGCGGACCAGGTAGATGAATTCCTTGTTGGCTTGCTGGGTCAGGCGCTCGGTGAGCTGCTGGGGATTTTGCCCCAGAGCGGTTGCCAACTGCGGCCAGCGGTCGCGCGAAGCCTGCATTTCCTTGGGGTTGGCCCACAGCGTGGTGACCGGCGTGCTGACCGCCAGCGGCTCACCGTTGCGGTCAGTGATCAAGCCACGGTGCGCAGGGATGGGAATGTGGCGCAGGCTGCGTGCATCGCCCTGCCCCTTGAGGAAATCGCGGTCGACGACCTGCAGGTCGATGATGCGCCAGCAAATGGCACCGACCATCAGCGCCAACAGGCCGACGACCACACGGAACCGCCAGGGATAGAGTGCGCCTTCGAGCTTCATCATGGCGCCACCATCCGCACTTCGTCAGCGGCTGGCACGCGCATCTTGAGCTGCTCGGTAGCCAGGTTTTCGATGCGACTGGCCGCTGTCCAAGTGCTTTGCTCCAGGATCAACCGGCCCCATTCAGCCTGGGCCTTGTCCCGCTCGTTGAGCTCCCCGTACAGGGTATTGAGCAATTGTCGGTTCCAGTGCGCGCTGTACGACACGGCAATGGCCGAGCCCAGCACGCCGACGAACAGCATGAGCATGAGGAAGCTGCCGCCAGGCAGAGGTTTGGCGAACAACTTGCTCACCGCAATTTCTCCGCAACACGCATCACCGCACTGCGTGAGCGGGGGTTGGCCTTGAGCTCTGCATCGGAGGCGAACTGGGCTTTACCGATCAGCTTGATGGTGGGCTCGAACACCTTGTGCTGCACGGGCAGGTTGCGCGGCAGGTTGTCAGCTTCGCCCTTGGCCAGTTTGCGCATGAACAGCTTGACGATGCGGTCTTCGAGCGAGTGGAAGCTGATCACGGCCAGGCGACCGCCAACCTCCAGTGCGTCGATGGCCGCTTGCAGGCCGGTTTCCAGGTCGCCGAGTTCGTTGTTGACGTGGATACGCAGGCCCTGGAACGCGCGGGTGGCTGGGTTCTTGCCCTTTTCCCATGCAGGGTTGGCCACCTTGAGAACCTCGGCAAGGTCGCCTGTGCGGGTGAACGGCTGCTTTTCACGGCGCTCGACGACTGCACGGGCCATACGGCCGGCGAAGCGCTCCTCGCCATACTCCTTGAATACGCGGGCGATTTCCTCGACCGGCGCGGTGGCAATGAATTCGGCGGCGCTGATGCCCTGGTCGGGGTTCATGCGCATGTCCAGCGGCCCGTCATTAAGGAAGCTGAAGCCACGCTCCGGGTCATCAAGCTGTGGTGAAGACACGCCCAGGTCCATCAGTATCCCGCTCACCTTACCGTGCAGGCCACGCTCGGCCACTTCTGCACCCAGCTCGGCAAAGCTGCGCTGCACAATGACAAAGCGGCCGTCTTCGGCCGCCAGCGCTTGCCCTGTGGCAATCGCTTGTGGGTCTTTGTCAAATCCCAACAGCCGCCCTTCTGGGCCGAGCTTGCTGAGGATCAGCCGACTGTGTCCGCCACGGCCAAAGGTGCCGTCCAGATAGCAACCGTCGGCGCGCAAGGCCAGTGCCTCGACAGCTTCGTCGAGCAGGACGGTAATGTGGTTGAAGCCGCTATCTATGGTCACAGGATCAGGTCACGCAATTCGTCGGGCATGGCGCCCGGTTGTTGGATAGCTGCGAGGTCGGCTGCCGAAACCGTGTTCCAGGCTTCCTCATCCCACAGCTGGAATTTGTTCAGTTGCCCCACCAGCATCGCCTTCTTGTCCAGCCGGGCGTACTCACGCAAGCGGGGCGGCACCAGGAAGCGACCACTGCCATCAAGCTCTAGGTCGACCGCATTACCAATCAGCAAGCGCTGCAGGCGGCGGTTTTCCTCACGAAGCGATGGCAAGGCTCGCAACTTGGCTTCAATTTGCTCCCACTCATCGAGCGGGTAGACGCACAAGCAGGGATCGACAGCGTCGATGGTCACGATCAGCTGGCCGTTGCAACGCGAATCGAGCTCGTCACGGTACCGGCTCGGCATGGCGAGACGGCCCTTGGCATCGAGACTGACGGCATTGGCTCCGCGAAACACGGCTGCGATTCCCCACAATATTAGCTTTTTTGTGTCAGAAAACCCACTTCATCCCACTTCCTGCCACCTGCGCACACTATAGGAATCCGCCCGCAGCACCGTCAAGGCACGTTCGGAAGGAAAAGCCTTACATGACCGAGATTTAGCGCGTTAAAGGAATGTGGAAAGACTATCTGGGGAATAAAAAGACTTGAGAAATCAAATGCGCACAACCCGATGCGGGCCGAACTTAAAGTGATTTATCAAGAGTAAGATTTTTTCGGCATTACAAGATGAGATCTGCTATCGATTCAAGCAGGAGGGAAGAGGTGGAGAGTCGATCTGTAAGCCGGGTTTTGTCGAGGACAGTCATTCCTCTACGACGGCCATCACTGGACGCCTCTAGCAACCTACCCGGTTCCGACGCGGGCCACGCCTGATGGAACCCTATTTGGTCTTGCTCCGAGTGGGGTTTACCTAGCCACGGGCTGTTGCCAGCCGTGCGGTGCGCTCTTACCGCACCTTTTCACCCTTACCGGCACCGAAGTGCTTAGGCGGTTGTTTTCTGTGGCACTTTCCGTAGGCTCGCGCCTCCCAGGCGTTACCTGGCACTCTGCCCTGCGGAGCCCGGACTTTCCTCCCCCCGCCAGCGACACCGCAATGCGGTGGAACTTAAACGGGCAGCGACTGTCCGATCGACTCTCCGGCGCAAAGAGTACCGGCAGATGCTGCCAAGAACAAGCGTTACCGCCTTTTATATCAACTAGCCACTACTGCGCTTTCTGTTTTTCCAGTGCAACTTGATACAGCAGGTTCTTGCGTACGCCCGTTATTTCCGACGCCAGCGCCGCTGCCCGCTTGAGCGGAAGCTCGGCCAGCAGAAGGTCAAGTACGCGCTGCGCTTCTGTGCCGATACCCTGTTCGCCTTCCGGCGCGCTCCAGCCGCCTACCAGTACCACACATTCGCCGCGCTGCTGATTGCTGTCGCCGGCAACGAACGCATGTAGCTCGGACAAAGGCAGGCCCTTGAGGGTTTCAAACGTTTTGGTGATTTCGCGCGCCAGCACCGCTGGACGGTCTGCGCCAAACACCGCCTGCATGTCGTCCAGGCACTCCAGGATGCGATGCGGCGCCTCATAGAAGATCAAGGTACGCGGCTCCTCCTTGACCTGCTCCAGACGGGCGCGGCGCCCCGCTGTCTTGGCGGGCAGGAAACCTTCGAAGATGAAGCGATCCGAAGGCAAGCCTGCCGCTGACAGTGCGGCGATCAAGGCACAGGCGCCAGGCACCGGCACCACGGGCACACCTGCAGCGCGAGCCTGTCGCACCAGGTGATAACCGGGGTCCGAAATCAGCGGTGTGCCTGCGTCAGACACCAGCGCCACATCGTCGCCGGCCAATAGCCGGGTCAGAAAGCGCCCCCCCTCATCCCGCTCGTTATGTTCATGGCAGGCGGCCAGTGGTGTGTCGATGCCGAAGTGTTGCAGCAGGCGGATCGAATGGCGCGTGTCCTCGGCAGCGATCAGTGACACGCTTGCCAGCACCTTCAGCGCCCTGGCACTCATGTCATCAAGATTGCCGATAGGCGTTGCCACCACATAAAGCGTTCCCACTGGGGCGGTCGAAGCCCCGGCCACATCAGTCACTGCACGCACCTGCCATTGAAATCAAAGCAGGCATTGTAGCCCGAGCACCCGCAACAGCGCGCAAAGAAGTTGAACGCCGCTGCGCCACAGCAGGCCTATAGTGAAGCTTCCACACGGCGACATCGCGCCCGGGCCAGCGCTTGGGTACAATCGCCAGCCAACTTGATCGAGTAACAGGACAATTACATGATCGCCTGCCTGCGGCTGCTCACAGCCTTCTGTCTCGCTGCCCTGCTGGCAGCCTGCGCCAGTTCGCCCTCATCCAGCCTTGGCGAGCTGCCCCGTACGCCGGATGCCAGCATCGAGCAACTGCTCGAACGGGCGACCTCCAGCAAGTCTGCCGAAGATGCCGCACTGCTGCGCCTGAGCGCCGCAGACATGGCCTACCAGCAGAAGGACTTCCCGCGCGCCGCACGCATTCTCGAACAAGTCCAGGTAGACACGCTCAAGCCCGCCCAGCAGGTGTTCGCCGTCACGCTGACCGCCGAACTTGCCATGAGCCGCAACCAACCCAAGGCTGCCTTGAGCGCGCTGCAGCATCCCAGCCTGCAGCACGTGCCCGAATTGCCTGCGCAACAGCAGGTGCGCACCTATTCGGTACATGCCGCCGCTCTGGAGGCCGACGGGCAGGCCATGGCCGCTGCCCAGCAGCGTGTGCTGTTGGCACCGCTGCTCAGCGGGCAAGCCGCCAGCGCCAACCACGATGCCATCTGGTCACTTGTCGCCTCGCTGTCGACCGAGCAGCTGCAACAGCCCGCCAACGATCCGGTCCTGGCGGGCTGGTCCAGCCTCGCCCTGGCCGTCAAGGGCGCCGGCACCCTGGAGCAGCAACAGGCAGCCATCGACGACTGGGTCAAACAGCACCCGGATCATCCTGCCGCGAAACAGTTGCCCACTGCCCTCACCAAGCTCAAGGAGCTGGCTAGCCAGCCTCTGACGCGTATCGCCCTGCTACTTCCCCAGGAAGGCCCATTGGCCGGTGTGGCGCGCGCGCTGCGTGACGGGTTCATGGCCGCCCACTTCCAGGCCCAGCAATCCGGGCAACCCGCCCCGTCCGTGCAGATGGTCGACAGCTCCCGCATCGGGTCGCTGGACGACTTCTACCGACAGGCGCAGGCCGACGGCGTGCAGCTTGTCATTGGCCCATTGGAGAAACCCCTGGTCAAGCAATTGGCTGCCAAGCCGCAGCTTCCGATCACCACCCTGGCACTGAACTATGCCGACGCGGGTCAAAAGGCGCCGCCTCAACTGTTCCAGTTCGGCCTTGCCGCCGAGGACGAGGCCCGCGAGGTGTCCCGCAGGGCCCGCGCAGACGGCATGGTCCGCGCCGTTGCCATGGTGCCGAGCGGTGAATGGGGCGATCGTGTCCTGGCCGCGTTCCGTCAGGATTGGGAGAGCAACGGCGGTACACTGCTGGCTGCAGAGCGTATTGCCCAGCCCGTGGCACTGGCCCAGCAGATTGCCGACCTGTTCCAGCTGCGCCAAAGCGAAGGGCGCGCCAAGAGCGTGCAAAGCACCGTGGGCGGCAGCATCGCTGCCCAGCCGGCACGTCGCCAGGACATCGACTTCCTGTTCCTGGCAGCCACCCCACAGCAGGCGCAGCAGATCAAGCCGACGCTGAACTTCCAGTACGCAGGTGACGTGCCAGTCTATGCCACTTCCAACCTGTACAGCGCCAGCGGCGATGTGAACCAGTACAACGACATGAACGGCATCCGTTTCTGTGAAACCCCATGGTTGCTCGACAGCAGCAACAGCCTCCGCCAGCAGGTGGTACAGCAATGGCCGCAAGCGGCGGGCAGCCTGGGCCGCCTGTATGCCATGGGTGTAGACGCCTACAGCCTGGCCCCGCGCCTCGGTCAGCTCAAGGCCCTGCCGGACAGCCGTATCCAGGGCCTGTCTGGCAACCTCGGCATCAATGCCAGCCAGCGCGTTGAGCGTCAGTTGCCGTGGGCAGAGTTCGCCGGCGGCCAGGTCAAGCGCCTCCCTGACACGCCCCGCTGATGACCGCTGCCCCGCCAAGCCATGCTGGGCAAGCGGCGGAAAACCATGCCCTTGAGTACCTTCAAGGGCATGGCCTGAAGCTGATTGACCGCAACTGGCGATGCAAAGGAGGCGAGCTTGATCTGGTCATGCTCGACGCCGATACAGTAGTATTCGTCGAAGTCCGCTATCGGTTGCACGCGCACTTCGGTGGCGCCCTCGGCAGTATCGATCAGCGCAAGCAGAAGCGGCTGGTGCTTGCCGCCAGCCTGTTCCTGCATCAGAAACCTCAATGGGGCGACTGTCCTTGCCGCTTCGACGTGGTCGCCCTTCAAGGCAGCCATCATGCTGGCAAGCCGCTCGAATGGTTGAAAAACGCCTTCGAATGCTGAACCCACTTCGTTCTTTTTGCTCTATGTTTCGCGGGCTGATTACCGTCGCGTGCCGCGACGGCCTCCGCCCCATTTAAGGTCACCAGATGGACATGCAATCCCGAATCCGCCGGCTGTTCCAGGCCAGCATCGATACCAAGCAACAGGCAATGGACATCCTGGCACCGCACATCGAGCAGGCCAGCCTGGTCATGGTCAACGCACTGCTCAACGAGGGCAAGATGCTCGCGTGCGGCAACGGCGGCTCGGCCGGCGATGCGCAACATTTCTCTTCGGAGCTGCTCAACCGCTTCGAACGCGAACGCCCCAGCCTGCCAGCAATCGCGCTGACCACTGACAGCTCGACCCTGACCTCGATTGCCAATGACTACAGTTACAACGAGGTGTTTTCCAAGCAGATCCGCGCCTTGGGCCAACCCGGGGATGTTCTGCTGGCCATCTCCACCAGCGGCAATTCCGCCAACGTCATCCAGGCCATCCAGGCCGCACATGACCGCGAAATGATTGTCGTAGCATTGACGGGCCGCGACGGCGGGGGCATGGCCTCGCTATTGCTGCCAGAGGACGTCGAGATTCGGGTACCCTCGACGGTGACCGCTCGCATCCAGGAAGTCCACCTGCTGGCGATCCATTGCCTGTGCGATCTGATCGACAGCCAACTGTTCGGGAGTGAAGAATGACCCCTATGCGCATTGGCCTCATGGCCTTGACCTTGTGCCTGAGCGTCACCGGCTGCAGTTCGGTACTCAACTCTGCTCGTAATTCGCCCATCGAGGACGACCGAGGCACTCGCACCATTGGCAGCAAGATCGACGATTCACTGATCGAGACCAAGGCATCGGTGAACATCGCCAAGGCAAGCCCGGACCTCGACAAGGGCTCGCACATCGTCGTCAGCAGCTACAACGGCATCGTTCTGTTGGCTGGCCAGACGCCACGCGCCGACCTCAAGAGCCTTGCCGAACAGACGGCCAGCCAAGTCCAGCGCGTCAAGAAGGTGCATAACGAACTGCAGGTCATGCAGCCCTCCTCCATCCTGGCGCGCAACAACGATGCGTGGTTGACCACCAAGATCAAGACTCAGATGCTGGCCGATACAGCAGTACCCAGCTCGCGGATCAAAGTGATCACCGAGAATGGCATCGTGTATTTGTTGGGGCTCGTCACCCAGCAGGAGGCCAATGCCGCCACTGCCGTCGTGCAAAGCGTGTCTGGTGTGCAAAAAATCGTGAAACTGTTCGAGTACATCGACTGAACACTTGAGCACGCCAGGCCGCGCAGGCCCTCGCGCACCTAGCCTATTGCCAGTACTAAAAAGGCGATCCTTGCGGATCGCCTTTTCTTATTTCACCACTTTCAAACTTGGCCGACCGCTCGGGCGCGGTGGCTGCCCGCCGCCTTCTGGCGGCCCATCATCATCAGGCTGCTCCTGATCGTCCTCGATTTCCTCGTCCTCCATCATCGAAGACTCCAACTCGAAAACCATGCCCTGACCATTTTCGCGGGCATAAATACCCAGTACCGCGCCAATGGGCACGAACAACGAATGGGGCACGCCGCCAAAACGGCCTTCGAAGCTGACGGCGTCATTGTCCATGTGCAAACTGCGCACAGCGCTGGGCGACACATTCAGGACGATCTGGCCATCACTGGCAAAACCTTCCGGCACCTGTACTTTCGGGTACTCGGCATTGACCAACATATGGGGTGTGCAATCGTTGTCGACGATCCACTCGTACAGTGCTCGAACCAGATAGGGGCGACTGGAGTTCATCAACAGCTCCTCAAAGCGTGCGCATTTCGCGTTCAACGGACGACAGGCTTGCCTGGAATGACTCCCGGGCGAACTGTCGCTCCATGTAATCCAGCAGCGGCTTGGCTTGCCGCGGCAATTCGATACCCATCATCGGCAGACGCCAGAGTATGGGCAGTAGACAGCAATCGACCAGGCTTTGCTCATCGCTCATGAAACAGGCGAACTCGCCAAACAGCGGCGAGACACCGGTCAGGCTCTCGCGCAGCGCCTTGCGAGCCTCTGCACGGGCAGCCTCACCGGTGCGTGGGTCGAGAATCTGATCAGCCAGGCTGCACCAGTCACGCTGGATACGGTGCATCAGTAACCGGCTATTGCCACGCCCCACCGGATAGACCGGCATCAGCGGAGGATGCGGATAGCGCTCCTCCAGGTACTCCATGATCACCGACGACTCATACAGGACCAAATCCCGATCAACCAAGGTCGGCACGCTGTCATACGGGTTCAGTTCGGCGAGCCGCGGCGGAATCTTGTCGGTATCGACGTCGGTGATGTGCGCGTCAACGGCCTTTTCGGCCAACACAAGGCGAACCCGATGCGAGTATTGATCGGCAGGGTCGGAATAGCAGGCTAACCCATTGGTTACGCCCATGTAGCGCCTCCTCTCGAGGGATGCTTGTAAAACTGTAAATGAAAACGCGCCTGTGGCGCACTGGCATAACAACCAGTGCGCCACAGGCGCGTTCAACAACCAGAGGTTACTGCGTGATCAGTGCACGTCCTTCCAGTATTCACGCTTGAGCAAGTAGGCGAATACGAAGAAGAAAGCCAGGTACAGCAATACGTAGGTACCAATGCGCTGGCTTTCCAGTTTGACCGGGTTGGCCGAATAGGCCAGGAAGGTCACCAGGTTCTTGACCTTCTCGTCGAACTGCTCGGTGGTCAGGGTACCGGAATTCGGCGTGATGGTCAGCTGATCGCAGGCTTCATGGGTCAACGGCGTGCCGGTCAATGGGTCAAATTGTTTCTTGCCGTCCACCACCGTCTGCACCTGCTTGCAGCCGATCACCTGGTTTCCCTGCAGGCCAACCAGCACGTTCGGCATGCCGACGTTCGGGAAGACCTTGTTGTTCACGCCGTAGGGCCGCGATGGGTCTTCATAGAAACTGCGCAGATAGCTGTACAGCCAGTCGGCGCCTCTGACCCGTGCCACCAGGGTAAGGTCGGGTGGCGCGGCACCGAACCAGGTCTTGGCATCGCTGGGTTTCATGCCAATCTGCATGTGGTCGCCAATCTTGGCCCCGGTGAACACCAGGTTTTCAAGCATCACGTCGTGGGGAATGCCCAGGTCATCAGCCACCCGCTCATAGCGCTGGAACTTGGCACTGTGGCACCCCATGCAGTAGTTGGCGAACGTGCGCGCACCGTCCTGCATCGCTGCCTTGTCGCTCAGGTCGATATCGACCTTGTCCAGCTCCACGCCATGCTCTGCAGCAAGGGCGAATGCAGGCATCACTGCCAACAGAAATACAGCAATCAACTTTTTCATCAGCCAGTCACCCTTTCCGGAACCGGTTTGGTCTTCTCGAGCCTTGTGTAGAACGGCATCAGCAGGAAGTAGGCGAAGTACAGGAACGTGCACACCTGCGACAGCAAGGTACGCCCAGGCGTTGGCGCCAGTACCCCCAGCACGCCGAGGACGATGAAGGCGACGCAGAACACCAGCAGGAAGAGTTTGCTTATCCAGCCCTTGTAGCGCATGGAGCGAACCGGGCTGCGGTCCAGCCAGGGCAGCACGAACAGTACGGCAATGGCTGCGCCCATGGCGATCACGCCCATCAGCTTGTCCGGTACGGCGCGCAAGATGGCGTAGAACGGCGTGAAGTACCACACTGGCGCGATGTGCTCGGGGGTCTTGAAGGCGTTGGCCTGTTCGAAGTTGGGTTTTTCCAGGAAGTACCCGCCCATTTCCGGGAAGAAGAACACCACGGCGCAGAACACGAACAGGAACACGACCACCCCGACGATATCCTTGACGGTGTAGTACGGGTGGAACGGAATACCGTCCAGCGGGATACCGTTTTCGTCCTTGTGCTTCTTGATGTCGATGCCATCGGGGTTGTTAGAGCCGACTTCGTGCAGGGCCAGGATATGCAGCACCACCAGGCCCAGGATGACGATCGGCAATGCCACTACATGCAGGGCGAAGAAGCGGTTGAGCGTGATGCCCGAGATCAGGTAGTCGCCGCGAATCCACTGGGTGATGTCATCACCAATGACGGGAATGGCCCCGAACAACGAGATGATCACCTGGGCACCCCAATACGACATCTGCCCCCATGGCAGCAGGTAGCCCATGAACGCTTCAGCCATCAGCGCCAGGTAGATCAGCATGCCAAACAGCCATACCAGCTCCCTGGGCTTTTGGTAGGAGCCATACAACAGGCCGCGGAACATGTGCAGGTAGACCACGATGAAGAAGGCCGACGCACCCGTCGAATGCAAGTAGCGCAGGATCCAGCCGTATTCCACGTCACGCATGATGTATTCGACTGAGGCGAAGGCCTCTTCGGCCGAAGGCGTGAAACTCATCGTCAGCCAGACCCCGGTGACGATCTGGTTGACCAACACCAGCAAGGCCAGGGAGCCGAAGAAGTACAGGAAATTGAAGTTCTTGGGCGCGTAGTACTTGCTGAGGTGGTCTTCCCACATCTTGGTGGCAGGGAAACGCGCGTCGATCCAGTCCATGAACTTGCTCATCATGCGTTCTCCTGGTCGATACCGATGACGATGATCTCGTCGGACTCGTAGGCATGGGGCGGCACCGGCAGGTTCAGCGGTGCCGGCTGCGACTTGTACACTCGCCCTGCCATGTCGTAGTGGGAACCATGGCACGGGCAGAAATAGCCTCCGACCCATTTGGGACCGAGGTCGACGGGGGCCACTTCCGGGCGGAAGGTGGGCGAGCACCCCAGGTGCGTGCACAGACCAACCAGCACGAGGATCTCCGGCTTGATGGAGCGTACTTGCGGATCGACGTAGGTCGGCTGGTCCGATGCCTGAGAATCAGGGTCTGACAATTCGCCGGTGATTTTCTTGAGGTTGCCGAGGATCTCAGCCGTTCGCCGCACGATGAACACAGGCTGCCCTCGCCATTCTGCGACCATCTGCTGCCCTGGCTCGACCTTAGCGATGTTGACCTTTACCGGTGCGCCTGCAGCTTTCGCCTTGGCACTGGGGAACCATGACCCCACGAACGGTACCGCAGCCCCCACTGCTCCCGCTGCCCCGACCACGGATGTCGCGGCTACGAGGAAGCGGCGCCGGCCTGCGTTGACGCCGTCATTGCTCATTCAGTCCTCTCCCATCAGCTTGCTTGGCCTGTTGAACCAGGCTCGTACCTACGTTGTGTCTGTGGCGCTAAAAATTGGTCGCCATGGTAAGTAACAAAACCACACACTGACAAGGTGATTACCGGGCTGCACGGCCACTACCCACGCTTTGCTTGATCTACGTCTATGGGAAAGGCGCTCACCGACGAGCGGGTAAATTATTTAAGGCAAAAAAAAGCCCGGTTCCAAGGAACCGGGCTTTTTTCGACTGCCGAAGCGGTATTAACGCTTGGAGTACTGAGGACGCTTACGCGCTTTACGCAGACCCACTTTCTTACGCTCGACTTCACGAGCGTCGCGGGTGACGTAGCCAGCACGACGCAGAGCGCCACGCAGGGTTTCGTCGTATTCCATCAGGGCGCGGGTGATACCGTGACGGATCGCACCGGCCTGACCGCTGACACCACCACCGGAAACGGTGACGTAGATGTCGAATTTCTCAACGCTTTCGGTCAGCTCGAGTGGCTGGCGAACAACCATGCGAGCGGTTTCGCGACCGAAGAACACGTCCAGAGAACGGTTGTTGATGGAGATGTTACCAGTACCCGGACGCAGGAATACGCGAGCGGTTGCGGTCTTGCGACGGCCAGTGCCGTAATTTTGAGTCGCCGACATAATGAACTATCCCGTTAGATCTTCAGTTCTTGAGGCTGCTGAGCAGTGTGTGGGTGAGCAGCACCCGCGTACACTTTCAGCTTACGGTACATGTCGCGACCCAGCGGGTTCTTCGGCAGCATGCCTTTGACCGCAGTTTCGATAACACGCTCAGGGGCCTTGGCGATCAACTTCTCGAAGTTGATTTCCTTGATACCACCTGGGAAACCGGAGTGGGAGTAGTACATTTTGTCGGAAGACTTGGCACCCGTCACACGAACCTGCTCGGCGTTGATGACGACGATGTAGTCGCCGGTATCAACGTGAGGGGTGTATTCTGGCTTGTGTTTGCCACGCAGACGGCTAGCGATTTCGGTAGCCAGACGACCCAGGGTCTGGCCAGCGGCGTCGACTACGAACCACTCGCGCTTTACTGTTTCCGGTTTAGCAGTAAAAGTTTTCATTCTCTAAAGCCTCAGAGGCCGCCCAGCGAAAAATAGACGGCGAATCTTACTGGATAGTGCACAGCTTGCCAAGGGCAAGCGCGCAGCCGAACGCTGACGCTTTTGGGGGCTCGGGTCAGGCACGCCAATGTTCGACGGGGTTCTTCCTGCGTGATGGTGCATCACTTCCGCCACGCGGAGAGGGGCTGAATTATCCAGATTGCGGGAAAAATATCAACCTGCTTTGATGAATGACCATAGCCAAGGAGCAAGCAACCGATGGACTACCGTCAGCTGGGTCGCACCGACCTCCAAGTCAGCGCGCTGTGTCTGGGCACCATGACCTGGGGCGAGCAGAACGATCAGACCCAGGCATTCGAACAGATTGCCCGGGCCAAGGCCGCGGGCATCAACTTCATCGATACCGCCGAGATGTATCCGGTACCCCCGCGGCCGGAAACCTGTGCCGCTACCGAGCGCATCATCGGTAACTGGTTCGCCCGCCAGGGCGATCGGGACGACTGGGTACTGGCCAGCAAGGTGGCCGGCCCCGGCAATGGCATCAGCCATATCCGCGACGGTCAACTCAGGCACAACCGGCAACACATCGTCGCGGCACTGGAAGAGAGCCTGCGGCGCCTGCAGACCGATCGCATCGACCTCTACCAGCTGCACTGGCCTGAACGCAGCACCAACTTCTTCGGCAAGCTGGGCTACCAGCACCTGGCCCAGGACCATTTCACGCCACTGGAAGAAACCCTGGAGGTGCTCGACGAGCAGGTGCGCGCGGGCAAGATCCGCCACATCGGGCTGTCCAACGAAACCCCCTGGGGCACCATGAAATTCCTGCAGCTGGCCGAAAGCCGTGGCTGGCCTCGGGCCGTCTCCATCCAGAACCCCTACAACCTGCTCAATCGCAGCTTCGAGGTGGGGCTTGCCGAAATCGCCATCCGGGAGCAGTGCGGTCTGCTGGCCTACTCGCCCTTGGCCTTTGGCATGCTCTCCGGCAAATACGAAGGCGGCGCCCGCCCGGAGAAGGCGCGGCTGACCCTGTTCAGCCGCTTTGCTCGCTATTCCAACCCACAGACGGTGGCCGCTTGCGAACGTTATGTACTGCTGGCCCGTGAACACGGTGTCGATCCGGCGCAGATGGCCCTGGCCTTCGTTACCCGTCAGCCATTCGTGACCAGCAACATCATCGGCGCTACCAGCCTCGAGCAACTGGACAGCAACCTGGCCAGCCTCGAACTCACCCTCGATGACGAGCTGCTGGCAGCCATCGAGGCCATTCATCAGGACCAGCCCAACCCCGCGCCCTGAGCACGCACCCAACGCCGCTTGCTTCACGGCTTACCCGTGCAGCGGGCGGCGCGATCTACCAGGCTAGACACGACCCGTAAAAAATAAGACGATCCAGCCAGTGATTGACCACTCCATCCTATAAGAACAATGACAATGATGTTTACCCAACCCTCCGCGTCGTTGCGGCGCGTCAGCATCCTGGCCATTGACAAGGTATTCGCTTCGACCTTGATGCAGGCCAAGGACTTCTTTCACCTGGCCAGCTTGCGCTACGGCAAACAGTTAGGCCTGGGCTTGCAGCCCATGTTCGAGATCCACCTGGTCAGCCCTGACGGGTTGCCGGTCGAGAGCTTCAGCAACGTGCAGCTGCCGGTGGACGGCGGCCTGGATGATGCCGACGTGATTATTCTTCCGGCGTTCTGGGACGATTTTGACAACCTGTTGCAACGTTATCCGCAGGTGCTGCCCTGGCTGCAGGCACAGCATGCCCGGGGCGCCGTGCTGTGTGCAGAGGCCAGTGGCGTGTTCTGGCTGGCCGAGTCAGGTCTGCTCGACGGCAAGGAAGCGACCACGTACTGGCGCTTCTTCGACAGTTTTGCCGAGCGCTTCCCGCAAGTACGCCTGACCCAGGACAAACACCTGACCGACGCCGACAACCTGTACTGCGCCGGCGGCACCACATCGGCCTGCGACCTGTACATCTACCTGATCGAGCGCTTTTGCGGGGCCAATGTTGCGCGGGCCGTCTCGCGCGACATTCTGTACGAAGTGCAGCGCAACTACACGCCGGGACGCATGGGCTTTGGCGGCCAGAAGCTGCACCAGGACCTGATCATCTTGCAGATCCAGCACTGGCTCGAAGAGCACTTCGCCGACAAGTTCCGCTTCGAGGACGTGGCCCGTAACCACGGCATGAGCATTCGCAACTTCATGCGCCGCTTCCAGGGCGCGACCGGGGACAAGCCGTTGCATTACCTGCAACGCTTGCGCATCGAGACGGCCAAGGGACTGTTGTCGAGCACGCGCAAGAGCATCAAGACCATCAGTTACGAGGTGGGCTATGACGATGCCAGCTTCTTTGCCCGGCTGTTTCGCCAGCACACCGACCTGTCGCCGAACCAGTATCGCCAGCAGTTTATGCAAGAAGCCTGAGCGCAATCGGGCTGCCTGACAGCCCACCGCCGGCAATCAGGCGGTGGACTGCCAGGCAGCCCCAGGGTCTCAAGGCTTGTGCGCGCGGGACAGGAATTCGTGAGACTGCATTTCCAGCAGTCGGCTCAGCGTGCGCTGAAACTCGAAGCTCAGGCGCCCACCGGTATACAGGTCCTTGAGTTCCACCTCGGCCGAGATGATCAGCTTGACGTTACGGTCATAGAACTCGTCGACCATGTTGATGAAGCGACGCGCGATGTCATCGCTTGCCACGCCCATCTGCTCGACGTTGCTCAGCAGGACCGCATGGAAGATCTTGCCCAGTTCGATGTAGTCGTTCTGGCTTCGCGGCCCATCACACAAGGCGCGGAAGTCGAACCAGGCCACATCGTCGCAAGTGCGCAGCGCCTGAATGGGACGGTTCTCGATCATCAGCACGTCGTTCTCGACCGCTGCGGTGCACTCGGGCGTCAGCGCCTTGAAGCTGGCACGCATGCTCTGCTGCGCCGCCTCGTCGAGCGGGTGATGGAACAGTTCGGCCTGCTCAAGGTGGCGCAGGCGATAATCGACACCGCTGTCGACGTTCACCACATCGGTGTACTGCTTGATCATGGCGATGGCCGGCAGGAAGCGTGCACGTTGCAGGCCATCCTTGTAGAGGCCGTCCGGCACGATGTTGGAAGTGGCCACCAGGGAAACACCGTTCTTGAACAGCTCCTCCATCAGGGTGCCCAGGATCATGGCGTCGGTGATGTCCGAGACGAAGAATTCGTCGAAGCAGATCACCTTGGCCTCATCGCTGAAGCGCTTGGCAATGATGGTCAGGGGGTTCTTCTCGCCCTTGAGGGTTTTCATCTCTTCGTGGACACGCTTCATGAAGCGGTGGAAGTGCGTGCGCATCTTCTGCTTGAACGGCAGCGCTTCGAAGAAGGTGTCGACCAGGTAAGTCTTGCCTCGCCCTACCCCGCCCCAGAAGTACAGGCCCTTGACCGGGGTCTGCTCCTTCTTGCCGAACAACTTGCCGAATACACCCGGCTTGTTGTTCTGGGCCTGCACCAGGTCGTCGTACAGGCGCTGCAGGTGACGCACCGCAGTTTCCTGCGCCGCGTCATGAAAGAAATCGGGACGTTTCAGATCTGCTTGATAGCGTTCTAGGGGAGTCATGATTCGTTAGCGAGGCAACAAAAAACGGGCCGTCACTGTAGCGAGCGGCCCGCCTAATGGCAATGCGACTTGCGTCAATATGCCCCATACCGGTAACCAGAGCCCGATGATAGTGCCCTGATCATCGGGCCAGAGGGCGGGCACATTCCGTCCGTCGATCAGTCCTGTTGCGGCTCAAGCGCTGCACGAAGACGCTCGATGGCTGCATCACGGGCTTGTTCGCTGTCGAACGAGGCACCGTCGGCAACCGGCTCACCCTTGAGCCACACACCAAAGCCCAGCCCCTCGGCGCGGATATCGACCCCATCGCCTTGCTGCAACAGCTTGCTTGCGGCACCGGCGCTCTTGCCATCGGCAAAGCTGCGGGACAACAGCAGTTGCTCGCCATCGGCAGCCAACAAGCGGAAGCGGAAGCTGCCGTCTTCGTCCCGGAAGCTGACGAAGCGCGCGCTCTTGGCGACCTTCTTCTTGACGTTCGCCGTGGTCTGCACGCTGCTGCGGAACGAACGCAGGCCAACGGCCTCGCGCAACTGTTCCAGGAACGGCGTGGCGATGGTGCGCGCCTTGGCCGCGCCTGCCAGGAGGATGTCCTCCAGATCCGCAGGCCGCGCGATCAGCTGATGGTAATACTCGCGCTTTTCCGCCAACTGGCCATCGAGCAGCTGGAACAGGCGCTGCTTGGCTTCGCCCCAACCCAGGCCCTGCTCCAGCTCGGCTCGGAACTCGGCGCACTGTGCAGGCGTGGAGAAGGCCTGGAACAGCGTGAACAGGTGCGCGTCGTCCGGGTTCTTGGCTTCACCCGGCGCGCGCGAGTCCGTCACGATGCGCGAAATGGCATCCTTCATGTCCTTGGCGCTGGTGAACAACGGGATGGTGTTGTCATAGCTCTTGGACATCTTGCGCCCATCCAGGCCGGGCAAGGTGGCCACGCTTTCCTCGATGACCGCTTCCGGCAGTGCGAAGAACTCATTGCCCTGGCCGAACAGGTGGTTGAAGCGCTGGCCGATATCGCGGGCCATTTCCACGTGCTGGATCTGGTCACGGCCAACCGGCACCTTGTTGGCGTTGAACATCAGGATGTCCGCCGCCATCAGCACCGGGTAGCTGAACAGGCCCATGGTGACGCCGGCGTCCGGGTCTTCGCCGTTTTCGACGTTCTTGTCCACCGATGCCTTGTAGGCATGGGCCCGGTTGAGCAAGCCCTTGGCCGCAACGCAGGTCAGCAGCCAGGTCAGCTCGGGGATTTCCGGAATGTCGGACTGGCGGTAGAAGGTCACCTTGTCCGGATCCAGGCCACCGGCTAGCCAGGTGGCGGCGATTTCCAGGCGCGAGCGCTGGATGCGCAGCGGGTCGTCGCACTTGATCAGGGCATGGTAGTCGGCCAGGAAGTAGAACGAGTCCACGCCAGGCTGCTGGCTGGCTCGGATGGCCGGGCGGATGGCACCGGCATAGTTGCCCAGGTGCGGAGTGCCGGTGGTCGTGATACCGGTAAGGATACGCGTGGTCATGGGTGTTCGCTTATTCAGGCTTGGCTCAGTTCGAAAGGCGTGGCAGCAGCAGATCCTTGAGGTCGGTCAGCTTGCCATGGAAGAAGTGTCCGCATTCTGCCACTTTCAGCAGCTCATGGGGGCGCGACAGGCTGTCGGACCACTCGTAAACCAGCGTCGGTGCAACGACTTCGTCGGCATCGGGTTGCACCAGGGTCACCGGGCACCGTTGCGGCACGGGGAATTGCTCGGTCAGGCGCATGACGGCCGGGGCGATCATGAACAGATGCTGCAAGGCTACGCCTTCGGCTTCCAGGCGGCCAGCCAGGGCGGTCGCCACGAAGCCGCCGAAGGAAAAGCCCATCAGCACCAAGGGCAGCCCGGGATGCGCCGCCCGCAGCCAGGCGGCAGCGGCTTGAGCATCAGCCACCTCGCCTTGTCCCATGTCATGGCTGCCGGCACTCTGCCCGACGCCGCGGTAGTTGAAACGCAGGGTCACATACCCGGCATCCCGGGCCGTGCGTTGCAATGTCGAAACCACCTTGTTGAGCATGGTGCCGCCCTGGACCGGGTTGGGGTGACAGATCAGCACGGCGCCACGGGCGTCTGCCACGTCCAGGTAGAGGGCTTCGAGCGGGCCACTGGGGCCGTCGATGAACAGAGGGGTTTCGCGGACAAGCAAGGCACTACTCCGTGACCTTGGGGGAGGTCGATTCGTCTAGGTGAGGAATTCTGTTCTGATTTGCGATCGCTCGCGGTATACAGCGCAGGTCTGAGCCGTTAACGTAAAGCAAAGCCGTTTATAGAGGAAGGACTCGTGGAACTCTCGCTCCTTGTTTGGTTGTTGCCTACCCTGGCCCTGGTCATCGGTGTGGTCGTCGGTTTCGTCGTGGCGCGCCTGTTGCCCAACGCTGCGCCCAGCAGCAGCCAGCGCCAGCTCGATGACATCCAACAGCGTTTCGACAGCTACCAGAACCAGGTGGTGACGCACTTCAACAGCACCGCCGTACTGGTCAAAAAGCTCAACCAGAGCTATCAGGATGTCCAGGATCATCTGGCCGACGGCGCCAACAACCTGGCCCTGGACGAAGTGACGCGTCAACGCCTGCTGGCAGCGCTGCACTCGGAAAGCTCCCACGGTCCGCACAGTCGCCTGACGCCGCCCAGAGACACCGCCGAAGTGCCGCGCGACTATGCACCGAAAACGCCCAACTCACCGGGCATGCTCGACGAGAGCTATGGTCTGAAGCACTGACATTGAAAAAGGCCTCGAAAGAGGCCTTTTCAATGCACGATCACCGTCAATCCAGGCTTCCCCCGCAGTCGCGCTTGCTCGACCCCATCTCATGCGCCAGCGCGCAACGCCTGGCGTACGTCTGCCAGCAAGTCCTCGACATCCTCAAGCCCTACCGATAGACGCACAAGCCCCTCGGAGATACCGTGCTGCGCCCGCTCTTCGGGCGTATAGCTTGAGTGGGTCATGCTTGCCGGGTGCTGGGCCAACGACTCGGCATCACCCAGGCTCACAGCGCGCGCGAACAGGCCCAGCGCATTCATGAAGCGGCGTCCGGCGCCAAGGCCGCCCTTGAGTTCGAAGGCGATCATGCCGCCGGGCAGGCGCATTTGCCGCTTGGCCAAGTCGTGCTGCGCAAACGACGGCAAGCCTGGGTAGTGGATCAACTCCACCTGCGGCTGACGCGACAGGTAGTCGGCAACCTGTTGGGCGTTCGCGCAATGCCGGTCCATGCGCAGGGCAAGGGTCTTGATGCCACGCATCAGCAGCATGGCGTCCTGGGGTGACAACACCGCCCCGGTCATGTCCTTGAGCCCTTGCAGACGAATGCGATCGACCAGTGCCTGGCGGCCCACCACCAGGCCGGCGGTGATATCGCCATGGCCGCTGAGGTACTTGGTGGCCGAATGCACGACCAGATCAGCGCCCAGTTCCAGCGGCCGTTGCAGGTAAGGCGTGCAGTAGGTGTTGTCGACTACCACCAGCACATCGCGGCCGCGTACCGCTTCTGCCACAGCGGCGATGTCGACCAGCCGCATGGTCGGGTTGGCGGGGGTCTCGAAGTAGATCATGCGCGTCTTGTCACTGAGCGCAGCGCGCAGCGCATCGGCATCGTTGAGGTCGACGTGGCGGATGGTCACGCCAAACGCCCCGATGCCATGGTGCATGAAGGCAAAGGTGCACCCATACACGGTCTGCCCGACGATCAACTCATCGCCCGGGCGCAGCAAGGTCCAGAGCGTGGACGTGATGGCGCCCATCCCCGATGCCAGCGCAAGGCCCGCCTCCCCGCCTTCAAGCGAAGCCATGCGCGCTTCGAGCAAACTCAGCGTGGGGTTGGAGATACGGCTGTAGAAATGTCCGGCCTGTTCACCGGCAAAGCACGCCGCGCCGTATTCGACGGTGGGAAAGGCATAGGTAGCGGTTTGGTAGATCGGTGGTACCAGTGCGCCGCCGTGCGCGAGCGGGTCGTAGCCGTGATGGATGGCACGCGTTGAAAAACCGTTGTCGTGACGGGAGTCGCGCATGGCAACAGCCTCTTGTTGGTTTGATCTAAGCTTATGCCACTGCGTTGCGCGAATTTTTCCAAACTAACTTGCAAGCACTGCTTATTTCACAACAAAACCACCATTCTGCTGTTTTCGAGGGCACGTTATGCCTGCCGAGCTAGACCGTATCGATCGCGCCCTTCTGATTGCCCTGCAGGGCAATGCACGCCTGACCATCGCCGAGTTGGCCGACCTGGTGTCGCTGACCACTTCGCCCTGTTGGCGGCGGGTCAAGCGGCTTGAGGAGAGCGGGTACATAAACGGATACCAGGCCGTGCTTTCACCCAAGGCGCTGGGCTTTGGCGTGACCGCGTTCGTCAGCATCATGATGGAGTCCCACACCAAGCAGACAGCATTGGCATTCGAGCAACGGCTGATGGCCATTCCGCAAATCGTGGCTTGCCACAACATTTCGGGACGCTACGATTTTTTGCTGGAAGTGCTCGCCGTCGACCTGGAATCGTTCGGGGAGTTTACCCGTGAAGTGTTGCAGCGGTTGCCGGGGGTCAAGGAGATCTATTCGAGTTTTTCGTACAAGGCGGTGAAGGAAGGAAGATTCATACCGGTGTCGTAATGTTGTTCATTCAAGATCACTGGGGCCGCTAAGCGGCCCCAGGTGAACAACACTACCGCCTGGGCGGGGTATGCTCGGGGACCAGCGTCGGTCAGATCGCCCCACGCTGCCTCAACACATCCAGCACGAGCTTGACCCCTTCTTCCACGCTGGTGGCCTGGGTATCGATCACCAGATCGGCGTCCAGTGGCACATCGAACGGGAAGCTTTCGCCTGGGATGTTGTCGCCTTCGGCGGCATACAGGCCCTGCGGATCGCGTTCGCGGCACACCAGTGGCGAGGCCTGAACGTAGACGGTCACCAGGCGGTCCTTGCCGATCAGGGCCTTGGCCTGTTCGCGGCCTTCGGCATCTGGGGCCACGAAGGCGGCCAGGGTCAGCAAGCCGGCTTCGTTGAACTGGCGCGCCACATGGGCGGCGCGGCGCCAGTTCTCGGTACGGCCAGCGCGATCCTGTGGCAGGCCCTTGTTCAGGTCATGGCGCAGGTTCTGCCCGTCGAGTACATAAACGGCACGGCCCATGTCGAACAGTTTGCGCTCCACAGCGTAGGCCAGAGTGCTCTTGCCAGCGCCGGACAGGCCGCCGAACAGTACGGTCGCCGGCTGCTGGCCAAAGCGCAGGGCACGCTCTTCGGTCGAGACATGCGCCGACTTGCCATGCTGCCCGGCACTGCCATGGGGCAGTACAGGCTGGGCGATGATCATGCCGGCGCCCACGGTGCCGTTGGTCAGGCGGTCGATGACGATGAACGCACCGGTGGTGCGGTTGCTCTCGTAGCCGTCCAGCGCAATGGCGCTGTCCAGGGATACCTTGACGCGACCGATCTCGTTCAGCTGCAAGGCGCTGGCAGCGCCTTTTTCCAAGGTATTGACGTCCACCTTGTGGGTGATGCTGGCAATCGAACCCGGCACGTAGCTGGTCGCACGCTTGATGTCGTACTTCTTGCCCGGCAGCATCGGCTCTTCGGCCATCCACACCAGCATGGCTTCGAACTGGTCGGTCACAGGCGGCACATTGTCGGCATGCACCAGCAGGTCACCACGGGAGATGTCGATCTCGTCTTCCATGGTCAGGGTCACGGCCTGACCCGGGCCTGCGCTTTCCAGCTCGCCTTCGTAGGTGACGATGGACTTCACCCGGCTGCTCTTGCCCGACGGCAGCACGACGACTTCATCGCCCTTGTGCACCACGCCGCTGGCCAGGGTGCCTGCAAAACCACGGAAGTTCAGGTTGGGGCGGTTGACGTACTGCACCGGGAAACGCAGGTCGGTGAAGTTGCGGTCGGCCGCCACTTCCACGGTTTCCAGGATTTCCATCAATGTCGGGCCGGTGTACCACGGCGACTGCTCGCTGTGGTTGACCACGTTGTCACCCTTGAGCGCGGACATCGGCACGAAGTGCAGGCTGCTCGGCGTCAGGTTGATGGCTTCGGCGAAGGCCAGGTAGTCGGCCTTGATCGACTCGAAGACGCCTTCATCGAAGCCCTTGAGGTCCATCTTGTTGACGGCGACCACGATGTGCTTGATGCCCAGCAACGAGGCGATGTAGCTGTGGCGCCGGGTCTGGGTCTGCACACCGTAGCGGGCATCGACCAGGATGATGGCCAGGTCGCAGGTGGATGCGCCGGTCGCCATGTTACGTGTGTACTGCTCGTGGCCCGGGGTGTCGGCAATGATGAACTTGCGCTTGGCCGTGGAGAAGTAACGGTAGGCCACGTCGATGGTGATGCCCTGCTCACGCTCGGCCTGCAGGCCATCGACCAGCAGCGCCAGGTCCACTTCCTCGCCTGTGGTGCCGGACTTCTTCGAATCACGGGTGATGGCTTCGAGGTGATCCTCGTAGATCATCTTCGAGTCATGCAGCAGGCGCCCGATCAAGGTGCTCTTGCCGTCATCCACGTTGCCGCAGGTCAGGAAACGCAGCAGTTCTTTGCGCTCGTGCTGAGCCAGATAAGCGAGGATGTCTTCGCTGATCAAATCGGATTGGTGACTCATCTCATTCAAGCTCCAAGCTGTCAGCTTCAAGCGGCAAGCTTGTCGGCGTACAACTAGTTAGAAATTAGGTTGATCAACCCACTTGGCATTCTGGAGCGCTCGCGGGCCATGCAGGCGGCAATCCACAAGGTTCGAACGCTGCGCGCTCGATTGCTCTTGCAGCTTGCCGCTTGAAGCTTAGAAATAGCCCTGGCGTTTCTTGTCTTCCATGGACCCGGCGCCGTCGTGGTCGATGACCCGGCCCTGGCGCTCGGAGGTGCGGGTCAGGAGCATTTCCTGAATGATGTCGGTGAGCGTCTCGGCTTCGGACTCCACGGCGCCCGTCAACGGGTAGCAGCCCAGGGTACGGAAACGCACCTTCTTCTTGACGATGCGGGCTTTTTCTTCCTCGGACAGGTGCTCGAGGATGCGCGCGTCGTCGATCATGATCAGGGTGCCATTCTTCTCGATGACTTCGCGCTCGGCGGCGAAGTACAGCGGCACGATCGGGATGCCTTCGAGGTAGATGTACTGCCAGATGTCCAGCTCGGTCCAGTTCGACAGAGGGAACACACGAATGGACTCGCCTTTGTTAACCTTGCCGTTGTACACGTTCCACAGCTCAGGGCGCTGGTTCTTCGGATCCCAGCGGTGCTTGCTGTCACGGAAGGAGTACACGCGCTCCTTGGCACGCGACTTTTCTTCGTCGCGGCGCGCGCCACCGAAAGCGGCATCGAAACCATGCTTGTCCAGCGCCTGCTTGAGGCCCTGGGTCTTCATGATGTCGGTATGCTTGGAGCTGCCATGGGTGAACGGGTTGATGCCCTGGGCCACACCCTCGGGGTTGACGTGGGTGATCAGGTCGAGCCCCATTTCCTCGACCATCTTGTCGCGGAAGCGGTACATCTCCTGGAATTTCCACTGGGTGTCGACGTGCATCACCGGGAACGGCAGCTTGCCCGGGAAGAAAGCCTTGCGCGCCAGGTGCAGCATCACGGCGGAATCCTTGCCGATCGAGTACAGCATGACCGGGTTGTCGAACTCGGCGGCCACCTCGCGGATGATATGGATGCTTTCCGCCTCCAGCTGTTTCAAGTGCGTCAGTTTGTCGACCATGGCTACTCACGAAAAACGATCTTATGGACGGCCAGCGGGCCGTGTTCGAGCGAGCCACTCTATCACAGCAGATGCTTCTATTTAGGCGCCTGGATAGATCGAAAGCGTCTAACCATATGACTGAGGGTTTGGGCTGCGGGTCGGCGCTCAAGCCTGCCAACCCATTGCCACGCGGCCTGCGCCGACAGGTCGGTCAGATCGGATTGGGGCAGTCGATGAACAGGTGCTCCACGGCAAAACGCCGTGCCAGGTAATCGCCCAATGCCTGCACGCCGTAGCGCTCGGTCGCATGGTGCCCTGCGGCGATGAAGCTCACGCCGTTTTCGCGGGCGCTGTGGTAGGTCTGTTCCGACGCTTCGCCGGTCAGGTACAAGTCCACCCCGGCCGCGATCGCCGTGTCGATGTACCCCTGCCCGCCGCCGGTGCACCACCCCACACGACGAACGACTCTGTCTTCTTCGACCAGCAACGGCTCACGCCCCAGCACATCCTGCACACGGCGGGCAAAATCGCGGGCAGTCATGGGTTGGGCCAGCGACCCGACCAGCCCGACCACCTTGGGGTTGTCTGGGTCTAGCGGGCCCTCTACGGTGATCTGAAGCTGTTGCGCCAGCTGCACGTTGTTGCCCACTTCCGGATGGACGTCGAGCGGCAGGTGAAAGGCCAGCAGGCTGATGTCGTTGTTGAGCAGGGTTTTCAGGCGTCGCTGGCGAATGCCGGTGATGCAGGGGTTTTCCCCCTTCCAGAAATAACCATGGTGCACCAGCACGAGATCGGCTTGAGCCTCAACGGCTGCATCGAGCAAGGCCTGGCTGGCGGTCACGCCAGTGACGATGCGCCCGACCTGCGGCCGGCCTTCGACCTGCAAGCCGTTGGGGCAATAGTCCTGGATCCTGCTGCTGCCCAGGTAGCGCTCGGCTTCTTCGACCAATGTACTCAGCGCGACGGCCATGGGAAATCTCCTCGAAAAAACTGCGTGCCTGCCAGGCGCAAGGCCTGGAGAAGGTCCGTATAATGCCGGCCATTATGGGCCGTCGTCGGCACTGGGGGAACCGGTGTATGATCGCGCGCCCACGCTCCACTGCGCGGCCCCAGGCCGCGGCTCTTTCCAGGATTCGTTCATGTTCAAGGCTCTGCGTTACTTTGGCTGGCCCCTGCTCACCGGCGTGCTCATCGCCGCCCTGATCATCCAACGCTTTCCGGAGTGGGTCGGCTTGCCCAGTCAGGATGTCAACCTGCAACAGGCGCCCCAGTCCACGCAGGTGGTGCAGGGCCCGGTCTCCTATGCCGATGCCGTTACCCTGGCTGCGCCTGCGGTGGCCAACCTGTACACCACCAAGGTGGTGAACAAGAGTTCGCACCCGCTGTTCGAAGACCCGCAGTTCCGCCGGTTCTTCGGCGACAACCTGCCCAAGCAACGCCGCTGGGAGTCCAGCCTGGGCTCGGCGGTGATCATGAGCCCCGAGGGCTATCTGCTGACCAACAACCATGTGACCAGCGGCGCCGACCAGATCGTCGTGGCGCTCAAGGATGGCCGGGAAACCTTGGCCAGGGTGATCGGCAGCGACCCGGAGACGGACCTGGCGGTGCTCAAGATCGACCTGAAGAAACTGCCGGCCATCACCATCGGGCGCTCCGATACCATTCGCATCGGCGACGTGTCCCTTGCGATCGGCAACCCGTTCGGGGTCGGCCAGACCGTGACCATGGGTATCATCAGCGCCACCGGCCGTAACCAGCTGGGCCTGAACAACTACGAAGATTTCATCCAGACCGACGCGGCGATCAACCCGGGCAATTCGGGCGGCGCTTTGGTGGATGCCAACGGCAACCTGATCGGCATCAACACTGCCATCTTCTCCAAGTCAGGTGGCTCGCAAGGCATCGGCTTCGCCATTCCAGTGAAGCTGGCCCTTGAGGTGATGAAGTCGATCGTCGAGCACGGCCAGGTCATCCGGGGCTGGCTGGGCATCGAAGTTCAGCCGCTAAGCGCAGAGCTTGCCGAGTCGTTCGGCATGAAGGACCGGCCAGGCATCGTGGTGGCGGGCATATTCCGCGAAGGCCCGGCAGCCAAGGCCGGTCTGCAGTTGGGGGATGTGATCCTGAGCATCAACGGCGAGCCGGCGGGCGATGGCCGCCGGTCGATGAACCAGGTGGCGCGCATCAAGCCCAACGAAAAGATCACCATCGAGGTAATGCGCAACGGTCAGCAGCTCAAGCTGATCGCCGAGGTAGGCCTGCGGCCACCGCCAGCGCCGGTGGCCAAGCAGGAAGAAAAGTAACGCAAGTGCCCCGCACGTGGGCGCTTGGGATTGGCCTGCGGTGCCACGCAGGCCAATCGCCCCTTTACTGCATCAATGCAGAATCTGGCTGAGGAACAAGCGCGTGCGGTCGCTCTGTGGCCGGTCGAAGAAATCGTCCGGTGACGCCTGCTCGACGATCTCGCCCTTGTCCATGAAGATCACCCGATTCGCCACAGTGCGGGCAAAGCCCATTTCGTGGGTCACGCAGAGCATGGTCATGCCATCTTCGGCCAGGCCAACCATGGTATCGAGCACTTCCTTGACCATTTCCGGATCCAGCGCCGAGGTCGGCTCATCGAACAGCATGATCTTGGGCTTCATGCACAACGCCCGGGCGATGGCCACGCGCTGCTGCTGACCACCGGACAACTGCCCTGGGTACTTGTGCGCCTGCTCCGGGATACGCACTCGCTCCAGGTAGTGCATGGCGATTTCCTCGGCCTTGCGCTTGGGCATCTTGCGCACCCACATGGGCGCCAAAGTGCAGTTTTCCAGGATGCTCAGGTGCGGAAACAGGTTGAAGTGCTGGAACACCATGCCCACTTCGCGGCGGATGGCCTCGATCTGCTTGAGGTCGTTGGTCAGCTCCACACCGTCAACCACAATTCGCCCTTGCTGGTGTTCTTCCAGGCGGTTCAGGCAGCGGATGGTGGTGGACTTGCCCGAGCCCGAGGGCCCGCACAGCACGATGCGCTCGCCCTGGCGAACATTGAGGTTGATGTCCTTGAGCACATGGAACTGGCCATACCACTTGTTCACGCCCTGCATCTGGATGATGCCTTCGGGGCCGGCAGGCTGCTTGATCGCTTCACTCATTTCGAAACTCCTAACGCTTGTGGCCAGTGTCCAGCTTGCGCTCCAGGTGCATGGAGTAGCGGGACATACCGAAACAGAAAATCCAGAAAACCAAGGCGGCGAACACATAGCCTTCGGTGGCCATGCCCAGCCAGGCCGGGTCGGCGGCAGCTTGCTTGACGCTGTTGAGCAGGTCGAACAGGCCGATGATGATCACAAGGCTGGTGTCCTTGAACAGGGCGATGAAGGTGTTGACGATGCCAGGGATAACCAGCTTGAGCGCCTGGGGCAGGATCACCAGCCCCATCGAGCGCCAGTAGCCCAGCCCCATGGCGGCGGCGGCTTCGTACTGCCCCTTGGGGATGGCTTGCAGGCCCCCACGTACCACTTCGGCGATGTACGCCGACTGGAACAGGATCACCCCGATCATGGCCCGTAGCAGCTTGTCGAAGCTCATGCCCTCGGGCAGAAACAGCGGCAGCATCACCGACGACATGAACAACACCGTGATCAGTGGCACGCCTCGCCAGAACTCGATGAAGGTTACGCACACCACTTTCACCGCCGGCATGCGCGAGCGCCGCCCCAGTGCCAGTACGATCCCCAGGGGCAAGGCCCCGACGATGCCCACGGTGGCGATCACCAGCGTCAGCATCAGGCCACCCCACTGGCTGGTCGGTACCGTCTCCAGGCCGAACAGTCCGCCGTGCAGCAGGGTGTAGGCCACCAACGGGTACAGCACCAGGAACCCCAGGCCGTAGACCGCCTTGCGCGGGAAGCTGCGGATGAACAGCGGCGCTGCGCCCAGCACCGCCAGCCATACCGTCAGGTCCACCCGCCAGCGCATCTCGGATGGGTAGTAGCCATACATGAACTGGCCGAAACGCTGCTGGATGAACACCCAGCAGGCGCCTTCCTTGGTGCAGTCGGCACGGGTGGTGCCCACCCAGTTCGCGTCGATCAACGCCCACTGCAGCAGCGGCGGCACGATCAGCCAGACCAGGTAGATGGCGAACAGGGTAAGCAGGGTGTTGAGCCAGCTGGAGAACAGGTTGGCACGCATCCAGGCGAGCACACCGACGGTCTTGACCGGAGGCGGCATGTCAGGTTTGAAAACATGAGCATTCACAGGCGTGTCCTCACCGTTCGATCAGCGCGATGCGCTTGTTGTACCAATTCATCAACAGCGAAATGCTGATGCTGATGGCCAGGTAGACGCTCATGGTGATGGCGATCACTTCGATGGCCTGGCCCGTCTGGTTGAGTACGGTGCCGGCGAACAACGAAACCATTTCCGGGTAGCCGATGCCTGCGGCCAGCGAGGAGTTCTTCGCCAGGTTCAGGTACTGGCTGGTGAGCGGTGGAATGATCACGCGCAGCGCCTGCGGGATGATTACCTTGCGCAAGGTTGGCCCTTCGCGCAGCCCTAGCGAACGCGCAGCCTCGGTCTGGCCGTGGCTGACCGAACGGATGCCCGAGCGCACGATTTCAGCGATGAACGCCGCCGTGTAGATCGTCAAGGCCAGGGTCAACGCCAGCAGTTCAGGGATCAGTACCCAGCCGCCGACAAAGTTGAAGCCCTTGAGTTGCGGCACCTCCCACTGCACGGGGCTGCCGAACAACAGCACACAGGCACTTGGGATGGCGATCATCAGCGCCAGCCCTACCCAGAACTTGTGAAACGGCTGGCCGGTTTCTTCGAAGCGCCGGTTGGCTCGGCGCACCATCAGCACGGTCGCCAGCACAGCTATCAGCAGGGCAGCCACGAAGGGCCAGAAGCCTTCTGCCATGGAGGCCCCAGGCATGTTCAGGCCGCGGTTGCTGATGAAGAACGCGTCGTCGATGTTGATGCTGCCCCGCGGCCCTGGCAGGGTCAGGAACACGGCGAAGTACCAGAACAGGATCTGCAACAGCGGCGGGATGTTGCGGAAGGTTTCCACATACACGGTAGCCAGCTTGTTGATCATCCAGTTCGGCGACAGCCTGGCGACACCGATGATGAAGCCCAGCAGGGTGGCCAGCACCACGCCGATGAGGGTCACCAGCAAGGTGTTAAGCAGCCCGATGACGAACACCCGCGCGTAGCTGTCCGACTCCACGTAGGGAATCAGGTGCTGGGCGATGCCGAAGCCGGCACTGCGGTCAAGAAAGTCAAACCCCGAGGTGATGCCCCGGTGCTGCAGGTTGGTTTGCGTGTTGTGAAACAGGTACCAGCCCAGACCGACCACGAAGACGATGGTCAGTAGCTGGAACAGCCACGCGCGCACACGTGGATCGCTCAGGGATAAACCCTTTCGTGCGCCAATTGGATTTTGCATGAAATGCCCCGAAGAAAAGGGTAGCGGACCGCCTGCGGCGGCGGGATGCCGCCGCAGGTGCAACCATCAGCGCACAGGGGGTGCGTACTGGATGCCGCCGTTGTTCCACAAGGCATTCATGCCACGGTCGATCTTCAGGTCGGTGCTCTGGCCAAGGTTCTTCTCGAACACTTCGCCGTAGTTGCCCACTTGCTTGACGATCTGCACTACCCAGTCTTTGGGCAGCTTGAGGTCCTTGCCGTACTCGCCGTCGCCACCGAGCAGACGCGCCACGTCCGGGTTCTTGGTGCCCTTGGCCTCGGCCTCGACGTTCTTGGAGGTGATGCCGGCTTCTTCGGCATTGAGCATGGCGAACAGGGTCCACTTGACGATGCTGAACCACTCCTCGTCACCCTTGCGCACGACCGGCCCCAACGGTTCCTTGGAAATGGTTTCCGGCAGTACCACGTAGTCAGCTGGGGCAGCCAGCTTGGAACGCTGGGCGAACAGTTGAGATTTGTCCGACGTCAGCACATCGCAACGGCCAGACTCCAGGGACTTGGCGCTTTCATCCGAGGTGTCGAAGGTGATGGGAGTGTATTTCAGGCCGTTGGCGCGGAAGAAGTCCGATACGTTCAGTTCGGTCGTGGTGCCGGCCTGGATGCAGATGGTCGCGCCATCGAGCTCCTTGGCACTGGATACGCCAAGCTTCTTGTTGACCAGGAAACCTACGCCGTCGTAATAGGTGACCCCGGTGAACATCAGGCCCATGCCGGCATCGCGCGAACTGGTCCAGGTGGTGTTGCGCGACAGCACGTCGACTTCGCCCGATTGCAGCGCGGTGAAGCGTTCCTTGGCGTTGAGCTGGCTGAACTTGACCTTGGTCGCGTCCCCGAACACGGCTGCCGCCACGGCGCGGCAGACATCGGCGTCGATCCCGACGATCTTGCCTTGTGCATCCGGAACCGAGAAGCCAGGAAGACCGTCACTCACGCCACACTGGACGAAGCCCTTCTTCTTAACCGCATCGAGCGTCGCCCCGGCCTGGGCCGTACTCACAGCGCCCAGGGCAGCGGCAGCGGTCAGGACTGCCAGGGTGGTTTTCAACATCTTCATTCACAACCTCCAAATCGCTCTTGTTGTATCGAGCCGGAATTGCACCGCACCCTTTTGAGGCGCATCCGACCCGTATTGGCTTGTTATTGGGTCACTTGGCGCAATGGGCTGTTCTGTGACAGCCTTCGCGTGCAAAGGGTGTTACCGTCTCGGCCTGTCCTTTGCATCACAGATGGAAGTGCAAACCGCGTACCAGATTGCGTGGCTTGAGCGTTTAAGCACGAGTCAAGTAGGGAAAGTTGCATCGTTGCGACATTCTTTTTCCGACTCGCCGGGCGCGCGCCTTCTTTTCAAGCACGACCTCTTCCACACGCACGTTTTCGGAGCAGCCATGACTGACCCACTCATTCTCGAACCTCAAAAAGCCGCAGATGCCTGTGTGATCTGGTTGCACGGCCTGGGCGCGGACCGTTACGACTTCCTACCGGTGGCCGAATTCATGCAGCAGCATCTGCTCACGACCCGGTTCGTCATGCCCCAGGCGCCGACCCGGTCGGTGACCATCAACGGCGGCTACGCCATGCCCAGTTGGTACGACATCAAGGCCATGACGCCGGCCAGGGCCATCGACGAGGCCGAGCTCGATGCCTCGGCCGAGCAGGTCATCGCCTTGATCAAGGCCGAGCAGGCCAAGGGCATCAGCCTGTCGCGCATCTTCCTGGCCGGGTTCTCCCAAGGGGGCGCCGTGGTGCTGCACACGGCCTATATAAAGTGGCAGGAAGCCCTGGGTGGCGTGCTGGCCCTCTCCACCTATGCCCCCACCTTCGCTGACGAGCACACGCTGAGCGCGTGCCAGCAACGCACCCCGGCCCTGTGCCTGCATGGCGTGCACGACCCGGTGGTGATCCCATCGATGGGACGTACGGCCTTCGAGTACCTGAACACCTGGGGCGTCGCTGCCCGCTGGCACGAGTACCCAATGGAACATGAAGTGGTCGTCGAAGAGCTGAACGACATCCTCCAATGGCTGACCACGCAACTTCAGTAAGCCGCGCGCACGAGTCGTTCAAGGCCATTGCACTACGCCGAGCAGGGATCTTGCATTACACTGCCCGGCGTACATTCCTTAACCAATTGACGAGATGACCGTGCTCAAGGCACTCAAGAAAATATTCGGCAAGGGAGACATTGCCCCCCAGGCCACTGCGCCCGCTGCCAGCATTGCCCCGGCGCCAGCGGCCCCCCAGGCCCATGCGCCATCGGCCCCTGCCGTTGCGCGCAGCCAGCCTGCCGCCCAGGTTGTACAACCTGCCGCTACCAAGCCTGCCAGCGACAAACCGCGTCGAGAGCGCAAGCCAAAACCCAAGCCCCAGGCCAGCCTGTGGAAACCGGAGGACTTCGTGGTCGAGCCCCAGGAGGGCAAGACGCGTTTCCACGATTTCAAACTTTCCAACGAGCTAATGCACGCCATTCACGACCTGGGTTTTCCTTACTGCACGCCGATCCAGGCGCAAGTGCTGGGCTTCACGCTGCGCGGCCAGGATGCGATCGGCAGGGCCCAGACCGGTACGGGCAAGACTGCCGCGTTCCTGATCTCGATCATTTCCCAGCTGCAACAGACGCCCCCGCCCAAGGAACGCTACATGGGCGAGCCACGCGCACTGATCATCGCCCCCACCCGCGAACTGGTGGTGCAGATCGCCAAGGACGCGGTCGCCTTGACCAAATACACCGGCTTGAACGTGATGAGCTTCGTCGGCGGCATGGACTTCGACAAGCAGCTCAAGGCTCTGGAAGCACGGCACTGCGACATCCTGGTGGCTACGCCCGGCCGCCTGCTGGATTTCAACCAGCGTGGCGAGGTGCACCTGGACATGGTCGAGGTGATGGTGCTGGACGAAGCCGACCGCATGCTGGACATGGGCTTCATCCCGCAGGTGCGCCAGATCATTCGCCAGACGCCGCCCAAGAGCGAGCGCCAGACGCTGCTGTTTTCGGCCACTTTTACCGATGACGTGATGAACCTGGCCAAGCAGTGGACGACCAATCCCGCCATCGTCGAGATCGAGCCCGAGAACGTGGCCAGCGAAACGGTCGAGCAGCACGTTTATGCGGTGGCTGGCAGCGACAAGTACAAGCTGCTGTACAACCTGGTGACCCAGAACAAGTGGGAACGGGTGATGGTGTTCGCCAACCGCAAGGACGAAGTACGCCGTATCGAGGAAAAACTGGTACGCGATGGCGTCAATGCCGCGCAGTTGTCCGGCGATGTACCTCAGCACAAGCGTATCCGTACCCTCGAGAACTTCCGTGAGGGGCGCATCACGGTGCTGGTGGCGACCGATGTGGCTGGACGCGGGATCCATATCGACGGCATCAGCCATGTCATCAATTTCACCCTGCCGGAAGACCCTGACGACTACGTGCACCGGATCGGCCGTACCGGCCGGGCAGGCACCAGTGGCGTATCGATCAGCTTTGCTGGCGAAGATGATTCGTACCAGTTGCCTGCGATCGAGACGCTGCTGGGGCGCAAGATCAAGTGCGAGATGCCACCTGAGGAGTTGCTCAAGCCGGTGCCGCGCAAGCACGCCTGATCGGGTTGGGTCGGTCAGATCGATCTGCCCATGCTCCTGGCCGCCGGACCGGCCTCGATGGGCCGCGCAGCGGCCCTGAACATCACAGCTCCCCGGGCGTTCGTGCAGCGCCCAAGGTCAATCGCTCCCCCCTATCCCCATCGCCCTGCCGCGTCCTGATCGCTCTGACGTCCTTCCACCCATCGTTCCCCTTGCCCGGTCGTTTCCTTCTTCCAGAACGGTGCCCGGGTCTTCAGGTAATCCATGATGAAGTTGCAAGCCTCGAACGAGGCCTGCCGATGGGCACTGGCCACGCCGACGAACACGATCGGCTCGCCGGGCGCCAAATGCCCCACGCGGTGCAGCACCTCGACCTTCAACAACGGCCAGCGCTGCCGTGCCTCGGCCACGATCTTGGCCAGGGCCTTCTCGGTCATGCCGGGATAATGCTCGAGCACCATGCCCGCCACCTCCTGGCCGTCGTTGAAGTCCCGCACGTAGCCGATGAAACTGACCACTGCCCCGACACCTACGTTGGCCGCATGCAAGGCGTTGGTCTCAACGCCCGGATCGAAAGCGCCTTCCTGTACCCGAACGGCCATGCTCAACCTCCAGTCACAGGCGGAAAGAAGGCCACTTCGTCGCCGTCTTGCACAGGCTCATCCAGCCTGCACAATTCCTCGTTGCGCGCGCACATCAGGTTTTGCTCGGCCAGCACCTGGTAAGGCTCGCCTCTACCCACCAACGCCAGGCGCACATCGTCCACTACTCTGAACGTCCCTTCGAGCGACTCGCTGCCGCGCTCCAGCCGCTCCCGGTAGCGAGCGAAATACATCACCTTGATCTTCATCAGCCTTGCACCTTGTACGGGCCGCTTTTGCCGCCCAGCTTCTCCAGCAGGCGCACTTGCTCGATGACCATGCCCTTGTCCACGGCCTTGCACATGTCATAGAGGGTCAACGCGGCTACGCTGGCCGCCGTCAGCGCTTCCATCTCCACACCGGTCTGCCCGGCCAGCTTGCACCGGGCGACGATACGCACTGCATCACTGCCCTCGGCGCTGAGCTCGACCTTGACACTGGTCAGCATCAGCGGATGACACAACGGAATCAGGTCGCTGGTCTTCTTCGCCGCCTGGATGCCGGCGATGCGCGCCACGGCGAAGACATCACCCTTGGGGTGCTCACCGTCAACGATCATCTGCAGGGTGTGCGGCAACATGCGCACGCGCGCTTCGGCCGTGGCCTCGCGCTCGGTCACGGCTTTTTCAGTGACGTCGACCATGTTGGCCCGCCCTTGGGAATCAAGATGTGTCAGCACTGCTCTGCTCCTGTGAAGGGAGCTGAGAGTGTAAACCGGTGGGTCAGGTTTGAGCAGGGGCCAGGCCGACGCATTGCGGCCCGAAGCCGCCGGGCGGTGAACCGCCCGGCGTGCGGGGCTACTACATGTGTGACTCGGCGAACTCGGCCAACACCGACCGAGGCACCCCTTGCAGGGTGATGTGCACGCCATGGGGGAAGTCCTTGAAGCGTTCGGTCAGGTAGGTCAGGCCCGAACTGGTCGCGGACAGGTACGGTGTATCGATCTGCGCCAGGTTACCCAGGCACACCACCTTCGATCCCGCGCCAGCACGGGTGATGATGGTCTTCATCTGGTGCGGCGTGAGGTTCTGGCACTCATCGATGAGGATCAGGCTCTGCTGGAAGCTGCGACCACGGATGTAGTTGAGCGATTTGAACTGCAGCGGCACACGTTCGAGGATGTACTCGACACTGCCGTGGGTGCTTTCATCGTCCATGTGCAAGGCTTCGAGGTTATCGGTAATGGCGCCCAGCCAGGGCTCCATCTTCTCGGCCTCTGTTCCCGGCAGAAAACCGATCTCCTGGTCGAGCCCCTGCACGCTTCGGGTGGCGATGATGCGCCGGTAACGCTTGCTGACCATGGTCTGCTCGATGGCCGCCGCCAGTGCCAGGATGGTCTTGCCCGACCCCGCCGCCCCGGTCAGGTTGACCAGGTGGATATCCGGATCGAGCAGCGCCAACAGCGCCAGGCTCTGATGAATGTCACGCGGTTTCAGGCCCCAGGCTTCCTGATGCAGCAGCGGCTCCTGGTGCAGGTCGAGCAGCAGCAGTTCGCCCTCGCGCGTGCCCTTGATCCAGCCGACGAACCCTTGCTCATCGATGATGAACTCGTTCACGTGCACCGCAGGCAGCGGCTCGGCCAGTTGCACCCGGTGCCAGGTACGGCCACGTTCCTGACGCGTGTCGACCTTGCTGACCCGGTCCCAGAACGAGCCGGTGACCGAATGATAGCCCTTGGACAACAGCGACACGTCGTCGACCAGCTGGTCGGTGCTGTAGTCCTCGGCGGCGATGCCGCAGGCGCGCGCCTTCAGGCGCATGTTGATGTCCTTGGTGACCAGCACCACGTCCAGGTCGGTGCGCCGTGCCCTGACTTCGAGCAGCTGATTGATGATGATGTTGTCGTTGAGGGTTTCGGGCAACAGCTTGTTCGGCTCGTTGCGCGGAGTCATCAGGATGGACAGATACCCTTTTGGCCCACTCTTGCCACGCTGGATGGGTACCCCCTGCTCCACCACGCTGGGCGAGGCATCACCCAGCGTCTGGTCGATCAGGCGGATGGCCTGGCGGCATTCGGCAGCGATGCTTTGCTTACCGGCCTTGAGCTTGTCGAGTTCCTCCAGCACCGTCATGGGAATGGCGACGTGGTGCTCCTCGAAGTTGAGTAATGCGTTGGGGTCGTGAATCAGGACGTTGGTATCGAGCACATAGAGGATTGGCTTGCTGGAGGAAGGGGTGCGTCCTTGGTCATCCATACTCGGTCACCTTATGTCGAAGCGGCACGGCGTGGTCTGTTACGCCGCGGAGTGACTGCCGTTCTTCCCGTATCCGCGTTGTTACGGGCGGGAAGCGATCTGGCCAGGTGGACCGATGTGACGCCACCTGTGCTGCAGGAATCGGCTGTCTGGTTTCTTCATACCGCAAAAGCCATGACCGGAAAAAGCATTTTCATGCGATTGCCAACTTTATTTTTCCGATTGACGAACAGGCCTTGGCGCCAGCGCCAAGCAGGTCTACAGTCAGAAGTCAGGTTGCTGCTCGCCCTGTCCATATTCGCGACAATCCTGCCAACCAATGCCGCTTTGCGCGGTGTGCTCAAGCAGCCATTGCACCGCAGGCCTGGCCTTGGGCAAGGCGTCGTGAAACTGGATCACGCCTTTGCGCCATAGCAGCATCAAGGTCAACACACGCTCGGCTGAGGCCTGCGCACTCAAGCCCGAGTCGTCCTGCGCATCGATGTCCCACAGCGAGACCTGCAATTGCTGACGCTGCATGAACGCCTGGCCGTCGGCCCGCCGCTGGCCATACGGTGGGCGAAACAGCGGCACATACTGCTCGGGCAGGTCTGCCCGCACCCGTGCCTGGCTGCGGCTGATCGAGGCCTGCCAATCCGTCCACTGCGCATGGGACCGGTATTCCCACCCCTGAATGCCTACGCACTGGCCAGCATACAAGCGCCGCAGGGCCGCCAGCGACTCGCCGTCGCGACGTTGCTGCAAACGGCTGCCGAGCACGAAGAACGTCCCATCGAGTTTCTGCTTGCGCAAGTAGGCAGTCAGCTCGTCGGTGGTGCCTGCCGCCGCGCCCGGCCCACCGGCAAAGGTGAGCAGAAACAGCCGGTCATTGAGTTCATCGCCGTTGCGCTCGGCTGCAGACAGCCGCTGTACTTCGCTGCTGGTCTGGGGCAACAACGCCGCCTTGCGCAGTTGCTCGTTCAGGTACTGCTCATGAAATTGCCGGCTGGGCTCGATCCAGCCGGTGTAGAACTCACCCACATCGGTGGCGAAGGTCGCAGCTTGCAAGCGCAGTTCGGCCATCGACGTCACCGCATAGCAAAAGGACGCATCTTGCTCGCAACTGCGTTGCGCCTGTTGATAACCCTGCCAAAGACGCTGCCACAGCCGCGCCCGCACCTGCCTGATCTTCTGCAAGTTGACCTGCCGCAGGCCTAATCGGGCTGCCAGGGCGTTCTCGTCGAGCAGCTCGTTCTCGTGCAGTACCCGGGCGAACGAGAGGATTTCGGCCCGCGACGCCACATCGAACAGCGCAGGGCTGTCCAGTTGCTCGGGCCACAGGCCACGGTCCAGGCTGGCCGGCGTGGAAGGGGCGGCTTGCACGGCCAGGCTCAACAGGCCAGTCAGCAGGGCTGAAACGACGCGCACGGTCAGGGCTCCGTTCAAGGAAAACAGGCACTATAGCCGCTGCGTCGGCCATGGGCGTTGACTATTGTCGCCATAGTTTGGACTTGCCTCGTCCAACCCTTAGAATCCCCGCTCTTTGATGCCAGGAGCAGATCCGATGCTGACGGTGATTTCCCCCGCCAAGACCCTCGACTACGACACCCCACCGGTGACCGAGCGCTTCACCCTGCCCCGCCACCTCGACCATTCCCAGGAACTGATCGAGCAGCTGCGAGAAATGAGCCCGGCGCAGATCAGCGAACTGATGCACCTGTCCGACAAGCTCGCGGGCCTGAACGCCGCGCGTTTCGGCAGCTGGACACCCACGTTCACGCCAGAGAACGCCAAGCAGGCCCTGCTGGCCTTCAAAGGTGACGTCTACACCGGCCTGGACGCCCAGACCTTGGGTGAAGACGACCTCAGCTACGCCCAGGATCACCTGCGCATGCTCTCCGGCCTCTACGGCCTGCTGCGCCCGCTGGACCTGATGCAGCCCTACCGCCTGGAAATGGGCACCAAGCTGGCCAACGCCCGCGGCAAGGACCTTTACGCGTTCTGGGGCACGCGTATCAGCGAGTGGCTCAACGAGGCCCTGGCCGAACAGGGCGATGATCTGCTGCTGAACCTGGCCAGCAACGAATATTTCAGCGCGGTCAAGCGCAGCGCCCTGAAGGCCCGGGTGATCAATGTGGACTTCAAGGACCTGAAAAACGGCCAGCACAAAATCATCAGCTTCTACGCCAAGAAGGCGCGCGGCATGATGAGCCGCTTCGTCATCGAAGAGCGCATCAGTGACCCAACGCAGCTCAAGCAGTTCGACGTGCAGGGGTATTACTACAGCGCCGAGCAGTCGAAGGTCGATCACCTGGTGTTCTTGCGCGATCAGCCCGAAGCATAGGGCGCCGAGCGCGGCGGGGCATCAGGGTAACCTGACGTACCCTGCCCCCAGCCCTGACACCTCGACCCCCTGCGGCCCTATGCCGTCCACGCTGACGGTCACCTCGCTCGGCGCTTGGCCAGGGTCCTCACGAAACCACACAACGTGCTCACCTGCGCTGCTGCGCTGCAGCGCCTCTGGCGGGATGACCAACGCCTGGGCCTTGCTCGAGATACGTATGTCCACCTGCGCGCTCATGCCCAGGCGCAAGCTAGAGCGGGCTGGCTCGGCGGGCAGCTCGAGTTCGGCCACCACCTCATACCAGGCCCCTGCGCCATCCAGCGTCTTGGGTTGCTGAGCGATGGGGCCTAGTTTGCCTTCAAGGTGCTGCCCGGCCACGCTGACTCGCACCTGCTGCCCTTGCTGTACGTTAGGCAAGTCCTGCTCCTCGACTGTTGCCAGCACCTGCAATCGGTCCAGGCCGATGAGCTCGAGCACTGGCACGCCGCGCGCGACGTGTTGGCCAGCCTGCAAGGGCACGACCTGATTGACGCCTGCGGTCTTGGCAGGGACGACAACGCCGCTCAAAGGCGCATTGACGGTGCGTTGTCCATGCAGCGCGAGCAGCGCATGGTACTGAGCTTCGGCGTTCAGCAGTTCCATACGGGCAATCTGAAGGGCGTCGCCTTGACCTTGTGCAAGGGTCTGCTCCAACGCCTGCTCGGCCTCAAGCACCGCCTGCGCATGCATGTCGACCAGCTGGATCAGGCTACGAACTTCCATACCCGCGACGATACCGCGCTCGAAAAGGCGCCGGTTTTCCTCCAGGTCCAGCTGACTTGTGGACAGCGCATTGCGGGTGCTGCTCAGGTTCCGTTTCGCCCTGGCCACCTCGGGACCGGTGGTCCAGTGCTCCAGTACGTCCGCGTAGCGGCGGGCTTTCAACCAGGCTGCCTGAGCCATGCGCAATTCGATGTCGAGCTGTTCGGTATCGAGGGTGAACAGTGGATCACCCGCGCCTACCTGCTGCCCGGGCTGTGCCAAAACCGCTGCCACCCGTCCCTCGAAGGGCGCATTCACCGTCACCTGACGCGCAGCCTGGAGGCGACCGACCAAGCCCAGTCGTTGCTCGAGCGTTTGCGGCTCGATGCGCACCCATCGCGCCGTCTCAGGCTGCACTGAGCGGCCCCCCTGATACCACGCGCCGAATCCGACGCTCAGCACTAGCAGCAGCAGACCGTTGCGCCAGTTAGTCATGGAGTACAACCCCCCAGCGCTCGAGGGTCGTGCCCAGCAGTTGGTCAAGGCTTGTCTGACCATTGAGATAGGCGATAGCCGCATCCAGACGCGCATGCTGAGCATAGCGAAGGTCACTTTCAAAGCTCAGGACCTCGAAGTTGCTTGAGCGGCCGAGCGACAGTTTTTCCTGCTCGATCGCAAGCTTGCACCGGGATAACGCCAGCGCCCGGCCGGCGATCTGCAACTGCCGCCATCGCCCCTGAATATCCTTCACGGCGTTGAAGATTTCGCGTTGCAGCTGTTGGTCTGTTTCGGCCTGCCCCAGGGCATGTTCTTGCAGCGCAACCTGCGTGCGCACCTGAGCTTGTCGTACCTGAAGGTCACCGATGGGGATCGCCAGCTCCAGCCCGACGTAATGCCGCCAGCTGGCCTGCAGGCCGGGCCTTTCGTGGGCCTGCGCGGCGCCGGCAACCAGCGACAGGTCCCAGCGCTGCTGGTCCTTGGCCAACAGCAGATCCACGGCAAGCTGCTCGCCTGTGAGCTGCTGCATGAGGTAGGCCGGTTGCAGAGCCTTGGCCCGGGCGAGCGCACGGGTAGCGTCAAGGTGGACCTGGCGTGGCTCGATCTCATCCACGGCCAGCAGTGGCGTGCTCAAGTCAATGGCCAAGGTCTGGGCCAGTGCCAGGCGACTTTCTTCCAGTTGCCGGTGACTGTTCTCCCGGGCCAACTCCTGGTTGGCCACTTCCGCTTGCGTCTGAACAATGTCGAACGCTGCCATGCGGCCGGTTTCGATGAGCGCCCGGTTCACGTCGACCAAACGCCGGGCACGCTGCAAGGCCTGGTCGGCGATCTTTTGCTGCTCCTGGGCACGGAGCAAGGCTCGATAAAGCAGGATGACCTGACTGATGGTCTGCCCCACGGTTTCGCGCAAGGCCAATCGGTTGAGCTGCTCCGACAGTTGCGCCTGACGCAAGGGGGCGGTGGCGACGTCCACGCCAGCGCCCCGCAGCAAGGGCTGGACCACGGTCAGGTTCGCCCCGTCCCGTTGGCGGGGCCGTTGGCCCTCAATCTCGATGTGGTCATAAGACCAGTCAAGGTCCAGGCGTGTACCGAAGGGGGTCAGCAGGCTGGCGGCAGGCACGAGCTGCACATCGCGCTGGCGGTCGTTCTGATCGCGATGACGCAGGTAACGCGCCTTGAGCAGCAACTGCGGGGCGTATCGGTCGCGCGCCACGCGCAGGTCGAACCTGTCCGCCACACGCTTGAGGTGGGCGCTTCGAATGGCACGGTTTTCACGCAATGCCAAGGCCACGGCTTCATCGAGTTGAAGCGGCACTGGATCGGTCCGAGCCAGGGCCAACGCGCTGACCGCATCTGCCCGGGCTGCGATGGGAATGGACAACACCCAGGCCAGCGCCAGCCAACTAGTCTTCACGCAGCGCCTCCACCGGCTGCAACCTTGCTGCCGCAACCGCTGGGTATACCCCGCAGGCAACCCCTACGGTCACTGAACTGACCATGCCAAGCGGCACCGCGGCCAGGGCCAGCCCAGTAGGCCACCCGGACAGCAGGGCAAAAATCCAGGCGGCCAGTACGCCGATCAAGGCACCGCCAACCGCCCCCGTGCCTGACAGCAACATGGCTTCGAGCAGAAATGACCAGCCGATATCCTGTGCCCGCGCGCCCAATGCAAGGCGAATACCGATTTCTCGGCGTCGTTCGGCCACCGTCATGAGCATGATGTTCATCACCCCGATGCCGCCCAGCAACAAGGCGATGCCGGCAAACCCGGCCAACAGCCACGTGAGCATTTGCGATTGAGCGGTCATGCCCGCCAACAGTTGACTGGGCAACCTGACGAGCACCTGGTGGCGCGGCAACTGCATCTGCAGGTAAGCGGACAGGTGATCGGCTGCCAACGCCAGGGACTGCACGTCGCGCCCCAGTGCCAGCACCAGGCTCACCTCCGGCGTCGGCGTCAATCGGCGCATGCCTGCCAATGGCATCCACACGGCCTGGTCGAGCATGACCGGCAACAGCGGGTTGTCACCGGTCGAGACCAACAAGCCAACGACGTCATACACGTAACCGCCTATCTGCAACCGATCGCCCGTCTTGGCGTCCAGCTGCCTGGCCAGGATGCTGCCCAGCACCACGTGGGGTGCCTTGTCGTCATGCGCCGACAGCAAGCGACCTTCGTCCACGCCCAGCTTCAACAACCTGGCAAGGCCAGCGCCGCTGCCGATTATCATCGCCTCCTGCTGCAGGCCAGCACGGCGAATGCTGGCCGCAGCCACGCTGATCGCGACGGCCGCCCGTACGGACGCCGGCATGGCGGTCAGATCAGGTTCGGCTTTCGAGCCTGCCGTGCCCTCGCGCTGCAGTTCAGCGACCATCAGCTCACTGCCAAGGCCCTCATACAGCTGCTGCGCATGCTGCGCTGCGCTTTGCCCCATGTTCAGCAACGCCACCACCGACGCGCAGCCGACGCCGATACCCAGCAAGGCCAGCCAGGCACGACGCCCCATCAACCGCACGTTGTCCAATGCCTCGCTCAGACGTTGCTGCCAGCCAGGGCCGTAGGGCTCGTGCATCGGTCAGCCTGCCTTGATCGACGCGCACACGCCGCTGCAGTCTGTGCGCCACTTTGGCGTCATGGGTGACCACCAGCAAAGTCGTGCCCCTCTCCCGGTTGAGCGTCAGCAGCAGTTGCAGGACCTGCTCACCGGTCTGGGCGTCAAGACTCCCGGTGGGCTCATCGGCCACCAGCAGGTTCGGCTCGGTGACCAACGCACGCGCGATCGCCACACGTTGGCGCTGACCACCGGACATCTCGACGGGCCGCTTGCCAGCCTGACTGGCAAGGCCAACGGCACGCAATTGCACCTCGGCGAGCTGGCGGGCAACGGGCAAGCGCAGCCCTCGATACGACAGCGGCAACGCCACGTTGTCCAGGGCGCATAACCGCGGCAGCAGGTTGAAGCTCTGGAAGACGAAGCCGATCAGGCGGTTACGCATCACGGCGCCCTGCTCGGCGCTGGCCCCTGTCATGTCGGTACCGCCGATCCATACCTGGCCTGCGCAAGGGCGGTCCAGCAGCCCAATGAGGTTCAGCAACGTGCTCTTGCCCGAACCGGACGGGCAGATGACAGCGCACGTCTGCCCGCTGGGGATCAACAGGTCGATGCCGTGAAGCACCGGCACGTCATCCTGAAAACGGCTGACATTGCACAGCTGTACAGCGGGCATCATGCGGGCTTGCCTGGTTCGTCAGGGCCTTCGAGCGGCGGGTGATCTTTTTTTGCCTGTTCTTCAAGCTTGCGGGCGGTTTTCAGGAGGGTGTCGATCAGAGAATCGGGATCATCGCTGCGAGGGGGGTCGGTTTTGCCTATCATCGCAGTTAAATCGAATTCGTAGTTTCTAAAACCCGCTTCCAGGATAGGAGGAAGGTTTTTGTAATAATCGATCATTTCCCTCAGCGCATCGTCCCTGAAGCCTGTCCTGTCGTATTCCGCATTGGCTTTGTCAACGATGTAGTGCGTCCACTGCGAATAACGATGACCTAATTCAGCACTGGCGGCGAGCCGCTCGTTGTAGGTGAAGTCTTCGCCCTCATCGTAACCGATCAGCGCCAATTGCTCCGTGGTGAGATGCTTGAAGGGATTAGCATCTTTCCCATTGATGAAATCAGTCGCTTGCCGCGCCCTGGCTAAGAGCGCCTGATCTTGAGTATCCGGAATGAAGGCATCATGCAGCGCCTTTGTATATACATAACCTTGGCCGCCAAGATCCATCCGAATGCGAGACGCAAGCTCTGCCAACTCCTGCCGACTCAGCTGGCTATCTCGGGCAGCCGCTCGCTCCGCCGCCGCCGCGAGTTGACGGCCCAACGCCGAAACTTCAGAACTTGGCTCATGTACTTCAGACACGGACGAGACGCTGCCCGAGTTCGTAGAGGTCGTTGTCTCCTTTGCCCGCGCTATAGGGACAGGCCCTACTGAAGAACTTGCCGTTCTCGAAATATATTCCATAGCCGCACCTCGATTTGAAATTCAGTGAGCTCAATCGGTGAAAGTGCGTGCCTTTGCCGCCAGCACCAGTCCAACAGCAAAGCAGGCTACAGAGCCGGGTTATTTCATGGTGAATTCGGCCTTCCATGCGTAGTTGGCACTAAACCCCGAGTTAACCGCAGTGCAAGTCGCACCGCCCGCCGGCGTGGCAGTCTTGTTCCACTTGGGCTGTTTGATACCTCCCGACATCATCATGACGAACGTCGTGCTGAAGGCGCATGACTTGCGCCCTTGCGAGTAGCGGAGCATTGCACCATTGGTATCAGGGCTAACCAAACGCTGCACAGTGAACCGGATGCTCTCACCCGGTTTTACCTCGTCGTGCGGCTTAGGGTTAGCAATCTGATACGTACTGGTCTCGTTCGCATTGGTCAGCTGGAGCTTCACCGGCTCGGTTCCAAGGTTTCTGAACGTCACTTCAACGGGCGGCCCCGCAAGGGCTGGGGCCGCTGCCAGCATGACTGCGGTGGCAGAGAGGATTCGCATGCAGTTCTTCATCGTTTCAAGTCTCGTCTCTTCCATGTGGTTAGGGATCAGACGCCTGCGTGGGCCGGCCACGCATTGACTGCGACGATCCTTCGTTCACAGCCGCCAATCACGACGTCTGGCCATGTTGGCGGCCCGGCGCTGAAAAACCTTAGGAACTGAAGGGTCTTCAAACGTTACGGGATGTGCTGAGAAATCGTGGAGCCCAGGCGCGAAGGACCGTTTATTGACGTCAAGCAATAAACAGCGGCAAAAATTTTTTAGATCGCCATCTTAATCCACAGCCGGCCACCCCCCTCGTTTTGAGCGTTCACCCATTTCACGCTACGATGCTTCAACCCTCGCGCAACCAAGGTCTGCAAGGCTCATGATCATCGGCGCTCTCCTTATCCTCACCTGGCTGGTGCTGTTGCTGCGCTACCCTGCCAAGGCCTTGCCGATTTCGCTGGCCGCCGTGGGTGGTCTGGGCCTGGTGGCCTTGTTCGTCATCTGGCAGGACACTCGCGAAACCTCGCAACTGGCCCGCTTGGACATGCGCCTTGCCTATGCCCCCACCCAATGCCCCGCCGACCGCCCCTTGCAGGTCACCCTGAAGAACGGCAACAAGGTGCCGCTCACCGAGCTGCGCTGGCGTGTGGCGGCCTATGCGCCAGGCGACACAGTCAACCTGGCAGAAAATACCTACAATGCACCGCGCTACCGTGGGCCTGGCGAATTGCAGCCGGGCGCGCAGTGGTCCGATTGCCTGCCATTGCCTGCGCTGCGCTCGGGCTACCGTGCACAGACGTTGGAATTCAGGGCCGAGCACCTGCAAGGCAGCTTTGCCAACTGACTCATTGTCGACGCCCAACGGCTGGCGACCGGTTGGCGACTCGGCGCAGACCCGCTGCCCCTCCACACAGACCCAAAGGCCTTCTGCATGTCGACAGTCCTGATCACCGGTTGCTCCAGCGGCATTGGCCGCGCCCTGGCCGATGCGTTTCGCGATGCCGGCCATCAGGTCTGGGCCACCGCCCGCCAGGCTGAAGATGTGGCGCGCCTGGCCGCTGCGGGCTTCGTTGCCCGGCAACTGGATGTCAACGACCCACACGCCCTGGCCCTGCTCGCGCAGGAACTCGAGGCACTGGACATCCTGATCAACAACGCCGGCTACGGCGCCATGGGGCCGCTGCTCGATGGCGGGGTCGACGCCCTGCAGCGCCAGTTCCAGACAAACGTGTTCGCGCTGGTCGGCGTGACACGCGCGCTGTTCCCCCAGCTGCGTCGCGCCCAAGGCCTGGTGGTGAACATCGGCAGTGTCTCCGGCGTGCTGGTCACGCCGTTCGCCGGCGCCTACTGCGCCTCCAAGGCTGCCGTGAAGGCCCTGAGCGACGCCCTGCGCCTGGAACTGGCGCCGTTCGGCATCCGCGTGATGGAGGTGCAGCCTGGGGCCATCGCCTCGCAGTTCGCCAGCCACGCTCAGCAGCAGGCGCAGCAGGTGCTGGCGCCGCAATCGCCGTGGTGGTCACTGCGTGAACACATCCAAGCCCGGGCCCGCGCCTCGCTCGACAGGCCGACACCGACGGCGACCTTTGCCCAAGGCGTGCTGAAAGCGACCCAGCGTTCGCCAGTGCCGGTACGGGTGCGGCTGGGCAATGGCAGCACGGCCCTGCCGCTGATGGCCCGCCTGGTGCCGCAGCGTTTACTGGACAAGGTGCTGCGCAAACGGTTTGGCTTGTCACGAACGTTGTAGGCCGGTCACGAGCCTACGCGTTCAGACCTTGTCGAATGCCTGCCACCCACCGCCGAGCGCTTTGTACAGCCCCACGAGCGCCTGGGATACCGCGGCAGCGCTGTCGATCCACTGCTCTTCGCTGGCCAGCAAGGCCGACTGCACGGTCAGTACATTGAGAAAATCCACCGCGCCTTCCACGTATTGACGCTGGGCCGTTTCCAGGGCGATGCGGTTCTGGCGCACGGCTTCGGCGAGGTGATCGCGACGCAGCTGGCTGGCGTTGTACAGGCGCAGCACATCATCGATTTCATGCCAGGCCCCCAGCACCACCTTGCGGTAGTGCAGGGCCGCTTCCTGCTGCTGCGCCTGGCGCAGGGCCAAGGTGCCCTTGAGGCGACCGCCTTCGAAAATCGGCAGCGACAGCTGCGGCCCGAAGGCGAAGCGGCGAGCATCCCAAGCACCGAAGTCAGCCAGCTGCATGGCCTGGAAACCCACGTTGCCAGACAGCCGGATACGTGGATAAAAATCAGCCTTGGCCACGCCGATGCTGGCCGTGGCAGCATGCAGGCGCGCCTGGGCCTGGCGAATGTCCGGACGACGCTCGGCCAGCTCCGACGGCACGCCGATGGCGAACGTCTGCTGCGGGGCGGGCAGCTCACCGGCTTGCAGCAAGCTGCCCTGCAGGCTGCGTGGGGGCTCGGCCGCCAGCAGGCTCAAGGCATTGATCAGATCGTCACGGCGCGCCTGCAAAGTGGGCAGGCGCGACTCGATCAAGGCGACCTGGGCGTTGGCCTGGGCCACGTCGAGCCGGGTGGCCACGCCTTCGGCCTGACGGTCTTCGGACAACTTCAGGCTGTGCCGCGCGACCTTGAGGTTGTCCTCGGTCACCTGCAACGTATGCTGCACCGCGCGCAGCTGGATGTAATCACCGGCCGTTTCGGCGAGCAGGGCCAGCAGGACGCCGTTTCGGTCGTTCTCGGCCACCTCGACACTGGCGTCGGCTGCTTCGACCTGACGCCGCACACGTCCCCAGACATCCAGCTCCCAACCTGCTACCAGTCACCCTGCCACAGGTTGAAAGCCGATTTGCCCGCGTTGCCGGAGGGGTCGCTGAGCCCTTCGGCGCTGTTGCGGGCACGGCTGTAGCCGGCATTGGCGTCCACCGACGGCTGCTGGTCGGCGGCCACGGTGCTGCGCAGCGCACGGCTTTGCAGCAAGCGGGCACTGGCGATCTGCAGATCAAGGTTGCGCGCGGCGACCTGTTCGATCAGTGCGCTGAGCCGTGGGTCGTGAAAGCTGTCCCACCAGCGCAACTGCATGGGCTCGGCCACAGGTTGGCTGGGCGCGTGCTCACCCTCCAATTGGTCCCACTGCTGGGGCGCGTGGGTATCGGGCTGCTGGAAGTCAGGGCCAAGGGTACAGCCCGTGAGCAGTGCAGCGAGCATTATGGCCGCAGGGGCCTTGCCCCCCAAACGCGTGATGGGCCGCGATGAACGGGCTGCCTGTGGGCCGGCGGGTGCAGGGCTCTGCGCGTAGGTGATGTTCATCGGGCCGTCACCTCGCTACCGGCCAGCTTATCGCCTTGGGTATCGCTGGTCGTGTCGATGATCGCTTCGACCGACATGCCCACACGCAAGCGCGTCAACAACGGCTGCCCGTCATCGAAGACGATCTTCACCGGGATGCGCTGCACCACCTTGGTGAAATTGCCGGTGGCGTTGTCCGGCTTCACCGCGGCGAACGTCACCCCCGTGGCCGGAGCGATGCTTTCGACGTGCCCATGGAGTCGTTCATCGGCAAAGGTATCGACGCTGATGCTGACCGGCTGACCGGGCTGCACGTGGGTCAATTGGGTTTCCTGGAAGTTGCCTACCACATAGGCCTGCTGCAGGGGCACCACCGACAACAGCCGCGCCCCGGGGTTGACATAGGCCCCGATGCGCAACGCGCGTTCACCGACCATACCGTCCACCGGCGCCGTGATGCGGGTATAGGAGAGGTCCAGCCGGGCCTTTTCCACCCCGGCTTCGGCGCGCTTGAGCTGGCCATCGGCGCTGGCGACCTGAGCGGCGAGGATGTCCACCTGCTTGCGCGCAGCTACCCAAGCTGCACGGGCATTGGCCAGGCGAGCACGGGCCTGATCCACGGCGCTGCGTGCCTGCTGGGCGTTTTGCACGGTACCGGCGCCCTGCTCGGCCAGGCGCCCGTAGCGGCGAACTTCATGATCGGCGAACGCCGCCTCGGCCTCGGCGGCTTTCACCGCTGCCTGGGCCTGAGCAATCAGCGCGTCCTGGCGGTCGAGGGTGGCACGGGCATCGGTGCTCTGGGCCTGGGCCACTAGCAGCTGCGCCTGGGCAGCGTCCAGGGCAGCCTGGTAGTCGCGGGCATCGATGGTGGCCAGCAGTTGGCCGGCCTTGACTTGCTGGTTGTCCTCGACCAGCACCTGGGTGATGAAGCCGGCGACCTTGGGCGCGACCACGGTGTAGTCGGCGGTCACGTAGGCGTCGTTGGTGCTCTGCCGGTGGTCGCTGCCCAGCAGCCAGGGACCGACGAGGGCGGCCAGCACGGCCACGGCCAGCACAGCGCCGATGAACAGGGTTTTACGGTGGGTGGTCATTTGGCGTTTCTCGAATTCAGACAGGGGTCAGGCCACCGCACGCGGTGGATAAACCCGGGTGGGCATGACAGGAATCAGGCAGATCAGGGCTACGGCGATTACGGCCAGGACCAGGTAGAGGTCGGCCGAGGTCAGTACCAGCGCCTGGTCATGGATGCGCCTGGCAAGGCTGGCAGCGTGGTCGTCCAGCAACGGGGCATTGCCCAGGCTGTCGACCAGGTGATTGGAATGGAAATGCCGGCGCAGCGTGCCCAGGGCATCGAGCAGCCCGCCCGCCACGACGGCGGACAAGCCCTTGACGGTGTTGAACCAGGCCGAGGCGAAGGGGCCTTCCTGGGGGCTCATGCCCGTGGTCGAGAGCATCAGCAACGGCAGCACCGCCATCGGCTGGCCGAACACCTGCAACAGGTAGAACGGGTAGAAGTCGGTGCGAATCCACTGGCTGGTGAGCAGGCTGCTGCCGATGCAGGAGGCGGCCAGCATCCCCAGGCCGATGCCCAGCACCCAGCGACAGTCGACTGCGCGGATATTGCAAAGCGCGGCGGTCAGCGGCAGGGCGATCAATTGTGGCATGGCCACCAGCAGCATCAGCGGGCTGGTCTGGGCGGGCCGGTAGCCCTGGAGCTGTGCCAGGTAGGCGGACGGCAAACTACCCACACCCGAGAGGACGATGAGCACGCCCGCGACGGTCAACAGGGCAAAGGCCAGGTTACGCCGGCCCAGCAAGCGCAGCTGGAAAAACGGCAAGGGCTCGGACCACTCGTTGAACATGAACAGCACCAACAACAGCAGCCCACCGCCCAGCAGCCAGCAGATCAACGGCGAATCGAACCAGCCCCAGCGATCACCCAAAGACAACCCCAGCACGATACCGCAGATCGCCGGTAACCCAAGCAGCACACCACGCCAGTCGAACTGCCTGAAACGCTCCAGGCGCAATGGGTCCTGCGGCAGCCCCCACGCCACGCAGCCACCGGCCACCAGCGACGGCAGGATGATCTGCCAGAACGCCCAGCGCCAGCCGACGTATTCGGTCCACAAGCCGGCCAACGGTGTACCCAGGTTGGGGCCGAAGGTGGCAGTCAAGGCATAGCACGCCAGGCCGTAGACCTTGATGCCAGGGGGCAGGAAGCGCAGCGCCACGCTCATCAGCATCGGCGGCAGTGCCCCCGAGGCAAGCCCTTGCAGCACCCGCAGCAGCATCAGGCTGTGCAGGTTGGGGGCGAAGGGTTGCAGCAGACCCAGCACTGCGAAGGCACCGATGGCTGCCAGGGTGAAGCGCCGCAGGGAAAAGGTAGTCGCCAACCAGGGCGAGAAGGCCATTGCCGAGACGGAGGCTGCGCTGTACACCGCCAGCAGCCAGGCCCCCTCATCGGCACCGATAGCCATGGCCCCGCGGATATCGGCCAGGGAAATCTTGGTCACGGACTCGTTGAGGCCCGCACACAGCACCGCCAGCAACACGCCGAACAGCCCGACCACCACCTGCAGGCCGAACGCGCCCTGTGCAGGGGCGGTCGATGCAGGCGTGGCAGCCAGCCCGCTAGCAGGGGCAGAAACGGCATTCATTTCAAGACATCTCCAGCAACACTTTTACGACTGGAGCGATTTTAGGCAGGGTAAATGCTGACGAAAACTGAATTATTAGCAGTTTTATATTGCGCCAAACGCAACGATGGCCTGTTCAGGGATCGCTTCGGGTACACGCCTTGATCGTCTGACGCAGCCACTGGTGGGCCGGGTCGTTGTCGAAACGTGGGTGCCAGGCCTGCATCACGTTCACTTTTTCAAGCGGTACGGGAATCTCGAAGGCGCGCAGGGGCAGCTTCAGACGCTGGACACTGTTCAGGATGTTGGCCGGAATCGGCAGGATCAGGTCCGAATCGGGTAACGAGAACATCGCCGAGTGAAAGCTGGTGGTGATCAGCGCCACCCGGCGCTCCACCCGATGGTTGGCCAGGGCCACATCGATCGGACCGTTGGCACGGCCGCGACGCGACACGCTGATCTGTGGGAACGCGGCGAAGCGTTGTGGGGTGATGTCCTGGTCGAAGATCGGATGTTCCATGCGCGCCAAGCCGACGAAATAGGTGCTGAACAAACTCTGCACCTTGATCTCCGGCCCCAGCTCCACGGAGGAGCTGACGATCAGGTCGATGTGGCCGTTGCGCAACATGGCATCGTCGTCACTGCTGCCTTCGGGCACGAAGCGCAGCACGGTATTGGGCGCGTCGGCCAGCATCATGCGCAGCAGCTTGGCCCCGTAGAGGGCGATGAACAAATCGTTGGTACGCACGTTGAAGGCACGGTGCAGCTTGGACAGGTCGACGCCTTCACGGCTGCGAAACACCTGCCCGGCCTGCTCAACCAGGCCATGCACCTGCTCGCGCAGGGCCAGGGCCCGTGGCGTTGGCACCAGCCCGCGACCGGCGCGCACCAGGATGGGGTCGCCCATGGCCTCGCGTATGCGCCCCAGCGTGCGGCTCATGGCGGCTGGGCTGAGGTTCATGCGTTGTGCCGCGCCTACCACGCTGCCTTCATCGAGCAGCACGTCGAGGGCGACCAGCAGGTTCATGTCAGGGAGTTGCATGGCCGTTTTCCGAGACGACGTTGGGAAACGGCGATGTTAGCAGGTTGCTCGATTGCGCCCGACGCAATGTGCTCGTGCGTGGCAGGGCCTTTATTCGCAGCCCAGCTGAGGTCGAGAATGGCAGCAGCAGGTTCGGCCCCATGCCGGCAGACTAGCCACCACTGACGATAAAGGATCCCGCATGCCCAGCCCCGTGCTCATTGCCATCGACGCCTCCCCTGCCACTCAAGCGCTGCTCGCCCTGGCCTGCCACTGGTGTCGTCCTGAAGACCATACCTTGCATGTACTGCTGGCCATCGATGCCACCTTTGCCGTGCACGAACAACCGGCGCCCTACACGGCCGACGAACAAGCGCAGTACCCTGCCGCGTGCGAGGAACAGCAACAGGCCGATCATGCCCTGGGCGAGGCGGTCCGTGCCTTGCAGCAGGCAGGTTTCACCTGCCAGGGCTGCATGGTGGCCGGTCAGCCTGTGGAGGTCATCGTGGCCAGGGCCCAGGCACTGGAATGTGAACTGATCATCATGGGGCACCGTCATCTGTCGCGGCTGGGGCGACTGCTGGACCCCTCGATCAGTGCCAAGGTGATCGATCAGGTCCAGGTGCCGGTGCTGGTAGGTGCCGGCTGAACGTAGCGCTTGAGAAGCTGAACATCAGGTGAATGCGGGACCTGTAGGAGCGGTCTTGTACCGCGATGGGCCGCGCAGCGGCCCCAGGGATATTTGCTGCGAAGCTGAAATCTTGGGGCCGCTGCGCGGCCCATCGCGGCACGAGGCCGCTCCTACAGGGGTAACGTGCCGCAGTGTCAGGCCGCCGAGTGCTTCACTGCGGATCGACCACCACCGTACAGGTAGTCCCCGCTGCCAGGAAGAAGCCTTCGGGCACCTGGTCGATATGGATGCGCACCGGCACCCGCTGGGCCAGGCGCACCCAGTTGAAGGTGGGGTTCACATCGGCAATCAGCTCGCGGCTCTGGGGGTTGTCGCGGTCGTAGATACCCCGGGCGATGCTCTCCACATGGCCCTGCAAGCGTTCCCCGCTCATCATCTGCAGTTCGGCAGGGTCGCCTACCTTCACATGGGGCAACTTGGTTTCTTCAAAAAACCCGTACACCCAGAATGACGCCTCATCGACCACCGCCATCACCGCCTCGCCGGTGCGTGCGTAATCGCCCTTGTGAACGTTCAGGTTGGTCACATAGCCATCGACCGTGGCCACGATCCGGGTACGTTTGAGGTTCAATTCGGCGGCCGCCAGGGCCGCCTGGGCCTGCTGGTAGTCGGCCAGAGCAGCGCTGGCAATGTTGCTGGCATCGTCGCGGTTTTCCTTGGAGATCACCAGGTTGTCCAGGTCGGCACGGCGCCTGGCATTGACCCGGCGCATCTCCCAGGTGGCCTTGCGGGCGGCGACCAGGGCCTTGGCCTGTTCGACCGCCAAGCGGTAGTGTTCCGGGTCGATCTGGATCAACAGGTCGCCCTTGCTGACCCGCTGGTTGTCCTTGACCGGCACATCGACCACGTAGCCAGGCACATCGGCCGCCACGTTGATGATGTCGGCGCGTACCCGGCCATCCCGGGTCCAGGGGGTGGTCATGTAATGCAACCACAGCTGACGACCGATCACCACGGCGGCCGTCAGGACCAGCAACGTGGCGACAAGGCTGAAGAACTTTTTCATCGAAGGATTCTCACCAGTAGAGCGACAGCGCCAGGGCGCCGAACAGGCAGACGAACAGGCTCAGGCGCAGCAGCGCCGGGTGCCAGAAGAAACGGTAGCCATCAACGCTGGCAATGAACCGGTCAAGCCCCCAGGCCAGGCCTAGCGCAAACAGGAACATCAGGGTCAGGGTGGGCATGTACACGCCGTGGAAGGCGATTTCACGAGGCATGGGGCAACCCTTTGGGTGGCGCAAGCGGTGAGTGGGGGTCGAGCAAGGACGAGCGGATGAAGTGCAGGTAGCTCTGCACACGGCGTAGCACTGACGTGTCGAAGTGCCGCGCAAACGGCTCGTCGGTGGCCTGGACCCGGGAAATGGCATGGTCCACCGCCACCAGGGCACGCTCATGATTCCCGACGCTGGGCTGCAGGAACAGGCGCGCCAGGGCACGGCCCATGACCCGGATAGCCTGGCGCCACGGCTGGGACTCGGCATAGGCCGGGTGCACGGGGGCCCGCGCCTGCTCCTTGCGCAGCTCGATCACCGCATGGCCAATTTCCAGCACGCTGAACATCCAGCCCATCAACTGGCTTTGCACCTGGGGCTTGCCGGCCGCCAGGCCATAGGCCTGGTGCAGCAAGTCGCGCGTGCGGCTTTCGAAAGCCGTGCCGATGCCGCGCAGGCGCCCGCTGATGGCAAACAGCACTTGTTCACGCAAGGCCTGCTCCAGCCGGCTCCACAACCAGCGGCTATTGGGTGGCAGGATGATCGCCCCGGCAGCCGCGCACACGAACATGCCGACGACCATGGCGATGTAGTCGTTGATGAAGCTGTACGGGTCATACACCGTCAGGTTGTTGGGCACCGAGCCAATGGCGAAAAACACCAGCAGGCCAATGCCGTAGCCCGAGTAGGCCGGGCGCGACGAGAGAAACGCACCCAGCACGAACACCGGCGCCAGGACCATGCACAGCAAAGGGAAGCCGTCGATCCAGGGAAACACGAAGAAGGTTTCGAAAAAACCGACCACCGCGCCGATCGCCGTGCCGCAGGCCATCTGGAACGACAGCCGCTTGGGGTTGGGCGAGGCCGCCGACAGCCCGGCGGTGACCGTGGCGATCAAGGTCATCATGGCGCCGCTTGGCCAGTCGCTGATCAGCCAGTAGCTGCCCAGCAGCAACAGCACCGCCGCCGAACGCAGCCCGGCTGCCAGGCATACCAGCGTACTGGTCTGTGCCACGTAGGGTTCGTCCCACTGCTCCCGCGCGTGGTTGTGCACGGCCAGGGAGGCGTGGGTTTCGGCGTAGCTGTACATTTCGTCCACGAAGCGGTAAAGCAACTCGAAGGCGGTGTGGAAGTCCAGCAGGTCGGCTTCGCCGGGCGCGGTGGCCAGGTAGTCGGCGCGCAAGCTGCGGACCTGGGCCTGCAACCCTTCGCGGTAGGCACCGAGCTCTAGGGTCAGGCGCAAGGCGTCGGCGTCGGTCAGCGCGCGCCCCACGTAGGGTTCGAGCAGGGCGACGAGGGTGTGCAGGCCGGGCTCGATGGCGCTGACGATCTGCACAGGCCCGCGTGCGCGAAGCCGCTCGATCAGACGGTGCAGGGCGTTGAAGCGGGTGGTGATGGCCATGAATTCGCTGTTCATGCGCACCAGCCGGCCACTGCGCCGACGCATGTGCGGGTCCTCGAAGGCAGTCACGTTGCGCAGGCTTTCCAACCCCACCGCCTCGGCCACGAAGCGCACATTGCTGCTTTCGAAACGCTCACGCTGACTGTCGCCGCGCAAGGCTTCGACGACTACCGCCGCGAACGCGCCAAAGCGCTGGTACAGGGCGTTGCGCATGGCGGCACTGGCCGACTGCGGCAGGATGGCGGCGCTGACGAAGGTGGACACCAGGATGCCCAGGGCAATCTCCAGCACTCGCCAGACCGCGGCCATGAATGCCTGGTCGGGGTGCTGCAACACCGGCAGGCCGATCATCGCCGCGGTGTAGCCGGCCAGCACGAAGCCATACGCCTGGAAGGTGCGGTAGCGCATGGCGCCTGCCGAGCACAGGCCCACCCAGACGGCCAGGCTGGGCAGAAACAGTTCGGTGTTCTGCGGGAAGACGGCCATCAATGCGACCATCATCACAGAGCCGGCCAGGGTGCCCAGCACCCGGTAGAAGCTCTTGGCGAACACATGCCCGCTTTGCGGCTGCATGACGATGAACACCGTGATCATGGCGGTACGCGGCTGCGGCAACTCCAGGCGCATGGCCAGCCACAAGGTGATGAAGGCTGCAGCCAGCACCTTGAAGATGTACACCCAGGTGACACCATCGGTCCGCACCCAGGCATGGAAACCGCGCCGCCATTGCAGGCTCTGCGACCAGCGCAGGGGTAAACCCCATGTGCTCATGGGCGTGCTCTCGGCTTGGCGTTGAGAATGGCGAGGGTTGCCGGCGTGGCTGGCGGCGCCTGGCGCTCTTGGTCCGGTACATCCGAGCCGGCTTGCAGACCGCCGCCCAGCGCCGTCACCAGGGCGGCGTGGGCGATCAGGCGCGCGGCCTGCACCTGCTGCTGAACCTGTTGCTGACGAAACAGCAGCGTTTGCGCGTTGAGCACGTTCAGGTAGTCGGTAAGGCCCCGCTGGTAGGCGACCATGGCGATGTCGTAGGTTTTCTGCGCGGCGGCGACCGACTCGGCCGCGAAGTGCGCCTGCGCCTGCATCGATTCGCGACGCACCAACTGATCGGAGATGTCCTTGAGCGCGCCGATCACCGTCTGGTTGTAGCGCGCCACGGCCACATCATAGTCGGCGGCGGCGGCCCCCAGTTGCGCGCGCAGACGCCCGCCATCGAAGATCGGCAGGGTGACGGCCGGGCCGACGGTGTAGTTGAACTTGCGCCCGGTGAGAAACGCCAGCGGGCCGCCGCCGGTGGCGACGAAACCCAGGCTGCCGACCAGGTCCACGTTGGGGAAGAAGCCGGCGTGGGCCATGTCGATCCCACGCGCCTGGGCAGCGACCTGCCAGCGGCTGGCGACCACATCGGGGCGCTGGCCGACCAGTTCGGCGGGTAGCCTGGAGGGCAGCGTCAGCGGTGTGGCAAGGGTCAGGCTGGGGCGCTGCAGCTGCGCGCCCTCCCCTGGCCCCTTGCCCGCCAGGGCGGCCATTTGATGGGTGGCCAGGACGATAGCCTCGTCCAGGCTGTCGAGCTGGCGATGGGTTTCCGGCAGCGGCGCCTGGGCCTGGCTGACCTCCAGATGGGTGCCGATGCCCGCGTCCAGGCGACGCTGGGCCAGGTCCAGGATCTGCTCTTGCTGCGCCAGTTGAGCCTTGATGATGTCGCGCCGGGCGTAATGCAGGCTCAGCTCGATGTACACGCTCACTACCGTGTGCTGCAGCTCCAACTGGGCCTGCCTGGCCTCTGCTACCTGTCGATGGGCCTGGTCCACGGCCTGCTCGCTGGCATTGCGCTCGCGCCCCCAGAGATCGAGGGCGTAGCTCAAGCCAAGGGTTGCGTTGTTATCCCAGGTGGTGGCACCGGACAAGTCGCCAGGGCCATAGAAGGGGTCGTCAGGCCAGTTGTGCCGGTTGAGCGTCGCCTGACCGTTGCCTTGCAGGTGTTCGGCCGACTCGGCAAGGCCAGCCAGGGCACGCGCTTGACGCACCCGTGCTGCGGCGATGGCAAGGCTAGGGTTGGCGGCCAGCGCCAGTGCTATCCAGTGATCAAGCTGGGGGTCGCGGTAGGCGCGCCACCATTGCTGGTCCGGCCAGTGGGCATCGGTGGCGGCCTGTTCGATGGCTGCACTGGGGCTCAGGGTGTTGGCTTGCAGCGTTTGGGTCTGCGGGGCAATGCCCCAGGTTCCGATACAGCCGCTCAAGGTGAGGGCAAGGGCACAGGCACTGAACGCTTGAAGCGTTCCGATGATGCAACGCGGCACAGCTGCGATATCCCGAGGAAGAGGTGGAGGGGCTGGGCAATTCTAGGGGGCGGCCACACTGGCGATAAGCGCTGATTCCTGCGAATCTTTGTTACTGAAACGGCGATAATCAGCCTTTGGTCGAAGGCAACTTTTCATCCTGGTTGCGCGACTTCGTGACACAATTTTGTCCTCTACATCGAGAGTGACCCATGGACACCCTGCAAAACATGCGTGCCTTCAGTTGCGTGGCCCAGCTCGGCAGCTTCACGGCCGCAGCGGGCCAGTTGGATACCACCACCGCGAACGTCTCGCGAGCCGTCTCCAACCTGGAAGCTCATCTGCAAACACGCCTGCTCAACCGCACCACGCGCCGCATCGCGCTGACCGAAGCCGGCAAGCGCTACCTGATGCGCTGCGAACAGATTCTGACCTACGTCGAAGAAGCCGAGGCCGAGGCCAGCGACGCCCATGCCCGCCCTGCCGGGCAGTTGAAGGTGCACTCGATGACCGGGGTGGGCCAGCATTTCGTGGTCGATGCCATTGCCCGCTACCGCGAATCGCACCCGGACGTGACCTTCGACCTGACCATGGCCAACCGTGTACCCGACCTGCTCGACGAGGGCTACGACGTGTCCATCGTGCTGGCCACCGAGCTGCCGGATTCAGGCTTCGTGTCGCAACGGCTGGGCATCACCTACAGCATCGTCTGCGCGTCGCCGGCCTATATCGCCCGTCATGGCGTGCCGCACAAACCGGCCGATCTGCTCAAGCATGCCTGCCTGCGCATGGTTAGCCCGGTGATACCGCTTGAAAAATGGCTGTTTGACGGCCCCGAAGGCCAGGAAATGGTCAACATCACCAGCTCGCCGTTCATGGTCAACACGGCCGATGCGATGCGCACAGCCATTCGCAGTGGCATGGGGGTGGGGGTATTGCCGATCTATTCGGCCATCGAAGGCTTGCGTAACGGCACCCTGGTGCGAATCCTGCCGCAATACCGGCTGCAGGAACTGAACCTGTATGCCATCTACCCGTCGCGCCAGTACCTGGACGCGAAGATCAAGACGTGGGTGGAGTACCTGCGTAACTCGCTGCCGGAAATCCTCGCGGCCCATGAAGCCGACTTGAAAGCGCACTGAGCCACCACCGGGCCAAGGGTTGCAGCCTGCTGCGCACAACCTGTAGCTTCAGGCTTTTGCCTTCAGGTGAACGATGAAAAAGACCGTCCTTGCCTTCAGCCGGATCACCCCGGCCATGGCCGAGCGCTTGCAGCACGATTTCACCGTGATCATGCCCGATCCCAAACGCGGTGACGTCAACGCGCAGTTCAACGAAGCCCTGCCGCATGCCCACGGCCTGATTGGCGTGGGCCGCAAGCTGGGGCGTACCCAGCTCGAAGGGGCCGGCAAGCTCGAAGTGGTGTCCAGCGTGTCGGTGGGCTACGACAACTACGATCTGGACTACTTCAACGAGCGCGGCATCGCCCTGACCAATACGCCGGACGTGCTCACTGAAAGTACGGCTGACCTGGGCTTTTCCTTGATCATGGGCTGCGCCAGGCGAACCGCGGAGCTCGACGCCTGGACCAAGGCCGGCCATTGGCAGGCCAGCGTGGGGCCTGCGCTTTTCGGCAGTGACGTGCATGGCAAGACCCTGGGCATCGTCGGCATGGGCAACATCGGCGCGGCCATCGCCCGGCGGGGTCGCCTTGGCTTCAACATGTCGGTCATCTACAGCGGCAACAGCCGCAAGACGGCCCTGGAGCAGGAATTGGGTGCGCAGATGCGTAGCCTCGAGCAACTGCTGGGCGAAGCCGATTTCGTCTGCATCGTGGTGCCGCTGTCCGATGCCACGCGCCAGTTGATCGGCGCCCGCGAATTGAAGCTGATGAAGCCCTCGGCGTTTTTGATCAACATCGCCCGCGGGCCAGTGGTGGACGAGGCGGCACTGATCCAGGCCCTGCAGGACGGCACGATCCGCGGTGCCGGCCTGGACGTGTATGAAAAGGAACCCCTGGCCGACTCCCCGCTGTTCAGCCTGCCCAATGCCCTGACCCTGCCCCACATTGGTTCGGCCACCGCCGAGACGCGTGAGGCCATGGCCAACCGCGCCATCGACAACCTGCGCGCGGCGCTGCTGGGCGAACGGCCCAGGGACCTGGTCAATCCTCAGGTGTGGAAAGGCTGAGCACGGGCGTAGCTGACACGGGCCGCAATCAATGCGGCCCTGTTTCATGAACAGGCCTAGGCAGGCCGAGGCACCTCGGGGCCGCGCGCAGCCTTGGGTTTGCGAAACACCAGCACATTGCCCGCCATCACCGCTACCAGGCCAAGCAAGGCGGTGGGCGTCCATTGATAGCCTTCGACGGCCGCCGACACGTTCAGGGCCACCAGCGGGAAAAGCACCGTGCAGTAGGCCGCACGCTCCGGCCCCATGCGCCCGACCAAGGTCAGGTATGCGGTGAACGCGATCACCGAGCCCGGCACCGCCAGGTACAGCAATGAGCCCACGTAGCGTGCGCTCCACTCCATCTCGAACGGAATCCCACCCACCAGGCAGGCAATTGCCAGCATGCCTGCCCCATAAGCCATGCCCCAGGCATTGGTGGTCATGGGCTTGAGCCCGGCCGCCTGCTGAACACTCGAAAGCATGTTGCCTGCCGAAAAACACAAGGTGCCAAGCAGCGCTAGACCAAGGCCGTACAGGGTTTGGCGGCTGGCTGCATGGTGCGACAGCTCCGGCCAGAACAGCAGGCCCAGGCCCAGCAATCCCAAGGCGCCACCGCCTAGTACATGCGGGGCCACCTGACGGCCAAAAAACAGCCGGGCATTGATCGCGTTCCACAAGGTGGCGGTGGAGAACACCACGGCAATGAGGCCGCTGGCGATCCATTGGCTGGCGCTGAGAAAGCAGATGAAGTTGATGCAGAACAGGCATAGTCCCTGGGCCAGGCAGATCTGGTGGCCGCGCCGACCCATGGGCTGCAGGCGCCGGGTGAGCAACAGCATGGCAAACAGGATCAGTGCTGCCAAGGCAAAGCGATAGACGATGGATACGGGGATGGCGACCCCACCCAGCTGGAATTTCAGGGCAATCCAAGTCGTACCCCAGATCAGCACGGTGAGCAGGTAGAGCGACAGGTTCATGGTGTGTTTCCTTTGGGCCTTCCACAGGTGTCCCGGCCAAGGCAGGCATGCCTGGAGTAACGGGCACCGCCAGTGTTTCGCCAGGTAGCCCTGCCCTGCTTGCATAAACTTGCGCTTTTGCGCATCAGGGCGCTGTCACCTGCCCTTGGCCGCAGTAGCATGTGCAGCAGAGGTAGGCCCCGATGACGCCATTCACGCAGCTGCAAGTGTTCAATGTCATGCATGCATCCCCCAACGCCCGGCTGGAGCTCAGCGCGCACCTGGGCGATGGGCTGGCGGCTGCGCTGTGGCGCAACCGCGACGATGCCCGCGACTACCAGGCACCCAGCCACCACACCCTGTCCTGCTACCTGGCCGACGGTACCGGCACCTTTCGGCGCCAACGCCCGGCCGACAAGGGTGCTCCGGACAAGCTGTGCGTATTGCCGGCCGAGCACGAATCGAACTGGGTGATCAACGGGGCCATCCGCATGGCCCACCTGTATGTGAGCCCGGCGCAGTTCGCGCTGGGGTGCATACGCCTGCTCGACCGGGAGCCGCGGGCGCTGCAACTGCAGGAGGCGACCTTCATGGACGACCCCAGGCAGGCCCTGCGCTTTCGCCAGCTGTTAGGCCTTGACTGGAACGAGCCGGCCGAACGTTTGCTGGCCAGCAGCCTGGCCCACGAGATCGTCGACCATGCCTTGCTCAGCCAAGTGGGCCTGCGCAAGGGGCTGCGCCTGAAGGGCGGGCTGGCGCCCAGCCAGCGCCGGCAGTTGGTCGACTACATCGAAGCACACCTGGAGCATGCCCTTACCCTGGGCGAGCTGGCCGTGCGCTGCAACCTGTCCGAGTACCATTTCGCACGCATGTTTCGCGTGAGCTTCGGCTTGCCCCCCCACCAATACCTGCTGGCCCGGCGCCTGCACCGGGCGTGCCTGCTGCTGCGGCTGGGCCATGCGCCCTTGGGCGAGGTGGCCCTGGCCTGCGGGTTCGCCAGTGCCAGCCATTTCAGCAATCGCTTCCGCCAGGTGCTGGCGGCCACGCCTGGGGAGTATCGCCAGGCCCTGGGCCGCAGGGCTGGTCGCTAGAATTCGAAGGTGCCCGATACGCTCACCTGCCGCGCATCGCCCACCGCCACGAAGTACTGGTTGACCGACGAGCTGTAGTACACCTTGTCGAACAGGTTCTTGACGTTCAGTTGCAGGCGAACGGTGTGCGCGTCCAGCTGGGTCTCGTAGCTGGCGAAGGCGTCGGCCACCGTGTAGGACGGCAGGTCGAAGGTGTTGGTGGCATTGCCGGTACGCTCGCCCACATAACGCGCCCCGGCACCGGCGCGCAGGCTGTCGCCACCGAACAGGCTGCCGAAATCGTAGACGGCGGACAACGAAGCGCCGTGCCGCGCCACGTTCTGCAGGCGGTTGCCCTTGAGGGCCGGGTCCTGGGTGACCTTGGCATCGGTGAAGGCGTAGCTGCCGATCAGGCTCCAGCGCTCGCTCAACTGGCCGGTCAGGTCCAGCTCGACGCCCCGGGAGTTCACTTCACCGGCATTGCTGTAGACCGTCTCGCGGGTGCTCGAATCGAAGTTGGACACCAGAACGTTGCGCTTGGTGATGTCGAACAAGGCCAAGGTGCCGGTGATGCGCCCTGGTACGTCGAGCTTGGCCCCAAGCTCCCACGACTTGCTCTCTTCCGGGGCGATGGCGCCGTCGAGCACCACGTTGCCGGCCAGTGGTGCGATGGTCGAGTTGGGCTTGAACGATTCGCTGTAGCTGCCGTAGAACGAGAGCTGTTCATCGAACTTGTACACCACCCCCGCATGGGGGACCCAGGTTTGCCCGCTGATGTCGGTGTTGGCCTTGAACGGGCGCCCGCGACCGGCGTACTGGTCATATTGCTGGAAGCGCCCACCGGCCACCAGGATCCAGTGATCGTCCAGGTGCAGCGCATCCTGCATGAACAAGGCGTCGGTGCGCAGCTCGTCGGTCTGGTCACTGTCGGAGGCGCGCACTGTGCTGCCCTCCACTTCACGCCCATACACAGGGTTCAGGTAGCTGAAGGGGGTGCGCGGCGTCTGGCGGATCAGGTCGGCGCGGTACACCTTGCGGTCTTCATGGTCCAGGCCCACCAGCAGATCATGCTGCAGGCCTGCCTTCTGGACTGTGCCGGCCAGGCTCGCCGTGACGAACTGGTCTCGGCTCATGGCACCGCGCGTGCCATCGATGCTGCGCGTCAGTGTGCCGGTGCGCGGGTTGACCCCGGTCACGCGGACCTGGCTGGCGTCATAGGTTTCCCGGTTGAAGCTGTAGCCCAGGTGCAGCTTCCAGTCGTCGGCAAGCTGATGGTCCAGTTGCAGGCTGTAGAGGTCGGAGCGGCCCTGCATGTCGTTGAACGGCTCATCCAGGCGCCGGGTGGCCGGGATGTTGAGCGGATGGCCGTCGTTGCCGAAGGCCGTGCCGCGGTCGAACGGGTAAAGAAATTCACGGTGCTCGTAGGCCACTACTACTTGGGTATCCTCGCCCAGCCAGGCCAGCGAGGGGGCCAGCAGTGTCTCGCGGCGCACGCCGTAGTTGCGCCAGTAGTCTTCGTCCGTGTGGTCGGCAATCAGGCGGTAGGCCAAGTTGCTGTCGCCCAGCGCACCGGTGCTGTCGAAACCACCACCGCTGCCGTTCTTGCCATCGCCGTAGGTCGAGCCGCGTGCAGTCAGTGCGTTGTAGGCCTGCAGCTGGGGCCGCTTGCTGACCACGTTGATCACCCCGCCTGGATCCTGGATGCCGTACAACAGCGAAGCCGGCCCCTTGAGCACCTCGACCCGCTCGGTGCTGGCGCTGAGGCTGCGGCCCTGCACCAACGGCATGCCATCGCGCATGATCGAACCGTCGCGGTTATCGCCAAAGCCCCGCTTCATGACAGTGTCGGAGGTACCGCCGAAATTGTTGCCTTGGGTAATGCCGCTGACATTGGCCAGGGCATCGTCCAGGTTGCGCGGCGCCTGATCGCGCAGCACTTGGGCGGGCACCACGTTGATCGCCTGGGGGATGTCCTGGGTGGGGCCCTGGCCGCGCATGATCGAGGTGGTGGTCGGCGGCTGATAGCTCAAGCTGTCGAGCTGCGAAGTCACGGTGGTGGCCTGCAGGTTCAAGGCACCGGCGGTGTCCAATGCCTGCAGGGTGAAGGTATGGGCATCGACCCGTTGCCAGGTCAGCCCGGCATTACCCAACAAGCGCTGCAACGCCTGCTCGGCGCTCAAGGCCCCGTGCAGCGCAGGCGCTTGCACGGCAGGCAGCGTCAGGGTATGGACCACGCTCTGCCCGGTGACGCGGCTGAAGGCGGCGAGGGCCTGGAGCAGTGGCTGGGCAGGTTGGTCGAAGGTATAAGCTTGCGCGCGTTGCGCCGCACTCGCCGCCTGGATGTAGATGAACGGCGGGAGTACTGCAAGACCGAGCCAAAGGGGAACGCAACGCAAGGTAGACTTCATGGACGCTGACCTGAGAGGGGGTATTGAGTGCGAATGAATCGCACTTTCACGCACTACACGGTTATGGCGTGCTGTTACCTCACCTGCGGTAGGAAGTTTTTTTGGAGGGCATGAAATAGGGTGGTCAACGACCAGCAATCAACGGATAACCGTGAACCGACCAAGCACTGTCTGACGCGAAAAGCCGAGCACTGCGCCCAGTGAGTCCAGCGCCTGCAAGGGTTCGGCAATGGGGAAGCTGCCACTGACTTCACGCCGCCCCAATGCCTCGTTCAGCAGCACGATGTGGCCGGGGTAATAGCGACCCAGATCCTCAACCACCTGGGCCAGGGGCGCCTGGGAATAGGTCAGCCAACCCTCGCGCCATGCCAGGTGCTGCTCGCTGTCGACCGACAACGTATGGCTGACCTGCCCCGCGCCGTAGCTCACCTGCTGATTGGCAATCAACTCACGTGCCACGGCCCCCTTGGACGGGCTGACCGCCACGCGACCGGCGCGGACGGTGACCTGGGTGGCGGCGCCCTGCTCGCGCACTTCGAACTCGGTGCCCAGCACTCGCACCTGCCCATCGGCGGCCTGCACCACAAAGGGCTCGCCGGTGTGGGTGACCTTGAAGAACGCAGCGCCGTGCAGCAACCGCACGCGGCGCTGGCCGTTTTCGAATTGCACGGCAACCGCACTGTGGGCGTCCAGCGTGACCGCCGAGTGGTCTGGCAAGGTCACTTCGCGCCGGTCGGCCGACGTGCTGTAGTCGGCACGCAGGTCCAGCAGCCAATGACCGGGCTGCCACCCACCGAGCATGCCGATGGCCATGATCAGGCAAGCGGCCATGGCCAACGCCCCTGCACGCCAACGTCCGGGGCGCCTGACAGCGGGCGGGCTCATCCGGTCGAGGTAATGTTGCAGGGCCAGCCGGTCTTCATCGGCCAGGGTCGCCGCAGCGGGGGCGCTGTGGTTCCACAGCGCCTGCGCCTGCTCGTACGCAACCGGATGCCGCGGGTCGGCCAGCAGCCAACGCCTGAACGCCGCACTGCGGGCTTGCTCGGGCTGCCCGTTGATGCGTACAAGCCACTGCAGGGCGGCATCGGATTGTGCCTGAGTGACAGCAAGTAACGTGGTGGTCACGGCGTGCCCCGTGGTCGTCGTGGAATGGGCGCGGCCTGGGCGACACTGGCCTTGCACGCTTGCAGGGCACGCATCATATGTTTTTCCACAGCGCTTTGGGACAGTTGCATGGCGCGTGCTATTTCGCTGTACGTGCAGCCGTGGACACGGTTGAGCAGAAAGATTTGCCGGGTACGCTCGGGCAACGCACGCAAGGCGTTTTCGATGCGTTGCAGATCGTCGTCCACCTCCAGGGTCTGCTCCAGCGTCTGGCTCACAAGGTGCACGCTGCCCTGTGAAACATCGGCCAAAGCACGCTGGCGGCTGCTTTCGCTGCGCAGGTGATCGATGGCCAGGTTGCCGGCGCAGCGCATCAAGTAGGTGTCCAGGGCTTCGACCTTCACTTGCGCACGCCCCCAGAAGCGCAGGAACAGCTCCTGGACCAAGTCGGACGCGGTGGCTCGGCAACCTACCCGGCGACTGACCAGCGCCTCCATGCGCGCGCGCTGGGCCATGAACACTTGGATAAAGCGGGCACGAGCGCTCGATTCACCCTCTGAGCCGTCGTTCTGCGTCGTAGGGCTCATGGCATCATCCGGCTAACAGGACCAACAACGGCCCCAGCAATGCACTGACAGCGGCCATGCCGACCAGCAAGCGAGGCAGGTACGCCAGCCCGAACACCCACAAGGTCACACCTGCCATCGCAACGGCCGTCCACTCCACAAGACCGTGAGTCCAGCCCCGCGCCTGCACGCCAAGGGCCAATGAGACCAGCAGCATGAGCCAGCCGGTCGCTCGTAACAGCCGCGGTTGTCCTGGGACCGGCGTGAGGCCCAAAAGCGCTTCGAAGTGCTTGGGCATGGCCAGAGACAAGGCGGCGAACCCCGCGAAGGCGATCAGGGCGATACCGAGCATCACTGGACCTGCGCCGTTTCATGGCCAACCTGGCTGGCGCGTGAACGGGAAGGCTTGGCCAAGGCCAGCGCAGGGCGCAGCTTCTTGCTTGCCAGCCAGGCCAGGAACAGGCCGCAGCCCAATGCGGTGAGATCGAACCCAGCCATGCTCCAATCGCCATCGATGATGGCGTGGTTGAGCCCGTGCGCGGTCGTCAGCGCATTGAGCAGTGGCAACAGCGTGAAGGCCAGCGCCCCGAGCGCCAGCTGCTCGCCCCAGGCCCGGCGACCGCTACGCGCCATCGCGTGCACCAGCGCCAGGCCCCATGCCATGAAGAACGCATTGACCTCCCAGTCGGCACGGGTTTCAAGCGCCGCCGGCAGCAGCCGGTTAGCCCAGAAAAAGCTGGCCACTGCTAACAGCAGCCCGCTCATGCTGACGATGTTGAGCACCTCCACCAGACGCAGCTCACGCGGAACGCGCGGGGCCTTGGCATGCTTGAGCTGGCGCTTGTCCAACCACATCACCAGGCCGGTCCCGATCACGGCAGTGCCTGCCAGCCCGAAGCAGAAATACAGCCACCGCAGCCAAGGGCCGGCAAAATTGCCCATGTGCAACCCGGCAAAACTGAATGCCGTCAGCATGGCGCCACTTTCGGGCTTGCCTTGTTCGAGCAGCGCGCCTGTGGCGCCGTCGAAGGTCCAGTTGGCACTGCGCCGATAGGCAACGTGGTCGGCGGCAGACTGGGTGAAGGTGACCCGTGCGTTGCTGTCGCCCGGGTTCTCGACCCGAATGTTGCCCACCCGCGCCCCCGGTTGCAGCGCCTGGACCTGGGCATAGAGCGCCGGCAGTGGGGCAAGCGGCGCGGCGACCTGAGCTGCCCTGGGCGCCTCCCCTGCCCCAAACAAATCATTGAAGTACTTCGAGGTGTCATCACCGTAATGCGCCATCAGCCCTGCGGGCATGACCAGGTACATGAACAGCACCAGGCTGCTGTAGCTGATCATCAGGTGAAACGGCAGCACCAGCACGCCGATGGCGTTGTGGCCGTCCAGCCAGGAGCGCTGGCCCTTGCCAGGGCGAAAGGTGAAGAACTCCTTGAACAGTTTCTTGTGGGTGATGATGCCGGTGACCAGGCCGAGCAGCATGATCAGAGCGCAGAATGTCGACAGCCAGCGGCCATACGGATAAGGCATCTGCAGCTGGAAGTGGAACCGGTAGAAGAACTCCCCGCCGCGACTGTCGCGCGCCGTGACGGGCTCGCCCGTCTTGGCATCGAGGGTCTGGGTGACGAAGCCGCGAGGCCCTCCGCTCGCATCCCGGTACCCGACCTTCACCCCTGCTTCACGCTCATTGGGCAGGCGGATGAACCAGCTTTGCGAAGCGGGCGCCTGACCTTGCAGATAGCGCTGCGCCGCGCCCAGCGCGGCTTGCGGGTTGGGTGCGTAGTGGCCTATCTCAGGCTGCATCCAGTGGGTGATTTCTTCCTTGAAATACGACAGGGTGCCGGTGAGGAAGATGGCAAAGAGCAACCAGCCGAACAGCAGGCCCGTCCAGGTATGCAGCCAGGCCATCGCCTGGCGAAAGCCGTCTTTCATGACAATTTCATCCAATGGACCAGCGCGCCGAGCAGCCCGAGCACCAGGCTCGGTATCAACACACCCAGCCACGCCCGCCAAGCGTCACGGCAGGCAAAGCAACCGATGAAGGCCAACACGTAGAACACGAACGACAGCATCAGGCCGATCAGCGTGGCGTCGACCGGCGCTATGGGCAGCGACACAGCCACGCAGAAACTGGCCGTAGACGCCAACAGATAACCGCCAAGCAACGCCGCCAGGCTGCGTGAAGCCACGGCCAGGCGATAGCTGGGCGTGAGGCTGGCGGGTTTACGGGTCATGGCCAAGTCCGGAAATGTTGAAGCCAGCAATAATAATGATATGGATTCTCATATGCAAAGCCTGGCCGACAGCATGCTGGGCAAAAGTGAGCAATCGGCTTTGCTACAAGACATTTATTTTCACGAGGGGGTTGAATTCGCTATTGGCTTGCCTGACCTTAGAGTCAAGAGGCGCAGAAATTCCAAGGGTCTCAAGGACCTGGTGTCTCCATGCGAGCAAGCTGAATAAGGATTGAATCATGCAAATCCAGGTCAACAGCAGCAACCACATCGATGGCAATGCCCGGCTCGACGAGTGGGTCCGCAACACGGTGCAAGACACGCTGGAGCGCTACGAGGAAGACCTCACCCGTATCGAGGTGCACCTGCGCGATGAAAACGGCGGCAAACCCGGACCACAGGACAAGCGCTGCCAGATGGAGGCTCGCCCAAAAGGCCATCAGCCGATCTCGGTGACCCACACGGCCAACTCGCTTGACCAGGCGGTGGAAGGCGCGGCCACCAAGCTGACCCATGCGCTGGAGCACCTGTACGGCAAGTTGCGTAGCAAGCGTGGCGTGCTGGAGCTGAGCGACCCGGAGGCTTGATCGCCTGACCGGAACGGGGCCGCGCAGCGGCCCTTGCCTTATCCAAGCGCAAGGGCTCAGCCTTGCACCACTGCCGCCGTGCCGCGACCGATAAACGGTTGGAACCCGGTCCCACCCCCACCAGTCAATTTCTGCATCATCACGTTGCAGAAGCGCCATCATGACCAACCCATTCGATCAGATCAGTGCAGCGTTCAGCCCCCAGTACCGGGTAAATCTGAGCATCGAGGCGCTCGACGGGAGCATCATGCTCACCTTGTCTGACGAGGCGGGCATCGCCGCCAAACGCTTGATCAGCCAGGCGCAACGCAACGACCCCGCTCGCTTGCAACGGGTCATCGACAGCATCCGCCTGGGCCTGGCGATAGACCGCAGCCAGAACCCCATGCAAGTCCTCGCCGCCCTTACGCGCCCCAGTGGTGGTCAAGCACGCAACGTCGTGGCCAACTGAGGGTCACTTACCCTCTTCCACATCCTTGCCGCTGGCGTCCAGGACCTTGGTCGACGGATAGCGATACGACGCGTAGCGCACCACAAGAATGGCGAATGCCAGCAGCAGGATACCTCCGCACACGTACAGCAGCCCCACATCGGGCGCCTTGTGGTGCGACACGTCGCCAATCAACAGGCGGGTGAGCGCGGTGATGGCCACGTACAGCAGAAAGCGGATGGGCATGTGGTTGGTCTTGACGACACCGAAATCCTGCGCCGTCACAAAAAAGACATTTTTAAAACCGTGAAAAATTCTTTCATGATTTTTACGAAAATATTTACCTGAAGCTTCGCTAGCTATGATGTGGATATGCGAGACAGTAAATAAAAAACATACCAAAAATGGTAAAAAACCATCCTAATTAAAAACAAACCCTTCGCTCTATAAATTATGACACCTCATTCTACTAACTATTATTCAAGACTCCGCCCAGACGATCAAAGTTTTTCTCAAAGAAATCACTATAAACACTTCGCTCTGGAAAAAACACGACAATACTTTCCTTCGCCCGAGTAAGCCCAGTGTAAATTATTTCCGCAGAGTCCTTATCACAGACAAATAAAATTATGAGAGGAGACTCATAACCCTTAAAACTGTGAATTGTGGATAACTTTGTCACTCCACTATTCAAATTAAATCCTATTTTTTTTGCATTTCCAAAAGTCTTGTATGATTTTTTAAACCTTGGATGCTGCATCATTTCCAAAGTAGCAAAAGTAGTGAGTGTGCGCTGCTTGAACCCACTACCATTACGCAGATGATAATCCAAATTTTGGAGAATGCTTTCCTTCGAGCAAATTATTGTCACGTCATTTGGATGTAATCGCTCATTTCTTGTGAGGTCCACTACCTGTTTCACACAAGCTTCTAAATCATTTTCATGATATGTGGAATATGCGTTAATACCTAGCATTGTAAGAGACGGCTGGTAGGATTCATCTACGTCAACATCATAGTTTTGTTGAAGGAAGCTCTCCTGAAAAAGAGCTGCCACTTTCAAAATATGGCTGTCTTGCTTGAACCTAAAGCTCTTACTGAGCTTTTCCCATCGTCCAAAACCTTCTATAAGCTTAGAACGCCTGTCAGTGTCTATCGCCCGTGAATATATGTTTTGCTTTTCATCACCAAAGAGAACCATTTCACCTTGCGGGGCTAAGAAATTATCTCTAATAATTTTTAGCCATTCCGGCTTATAATCCTGGACCTCATCTATCAAAATAGTGGCGTATTTCTGCTGAACCTCAACCTGATCAAATATATTCTGATTAGAAAAATATTGCGCTTCTACTCCTTCCCAATCAAGATCTTTGAAATCGACATGCACACCATAATTATTAAATGCATCAGTCATAAAACCATGATAGTGTGCAATTTCAAAATTGCCCCACGAAAAGTCTTCACGGACTTCGTTAATCCTTCCTTTTATATACATCCGCAAGGTTATATTGAAGGTCAGTATTAACACCACCTCCTCATGCCTTTTATATGCATTAACAGCACGCTTTGCTAAAACCGTAGTCTTACCTGATCCAGCAACCCCGCAAATTTTTGCTCTGGATCCGTCTAAGCTTTCAGACAGCCTCGTTTGAAGCTTACTATATTGCAGCTCTTTCCCTTCGTTAGCGTAATGGTATGGGGGAGACAAAAGACGGTAAAACTCATCGTAAACCGTTTCGTAGAAATCAATCCCTTTTAAATTTTTTCCGAATGAAATCTTATTTATATTATCTTTTGTAATTGACAGCATATTCAGATCACGAAGCAGCTTCTTTCTCTTTCGCTCCAAATATTCCCGTCGCTTTTCATAGCCTTCGTGAGCTACCCTCCCCGCTTTAAAACTTGCTTCATTATCCCGTAACTGCTGACCAATTTCAGAAATCGCCGGATTATAAAAATCACTCAATTGTTTTTTTGTTGCACAATGGAAATAAACATTAACACTAATAATATTAAAAAACCTGTCATCCCTGACCACCTTTTCCAGCAGACCATTCACATGAACATCAAAAAAATTCTTTTTATAAGCGAATACCTGCTCAAACGGAGACTTTACTATATGCCCATTACTCTTTAAACTCCATTTATTATCCGAAGAAACCCTATACCTATCAAGATCCCAATCTTTTACTTCAACAACGACTACGCCTAGCTTTTTATTCAGTAATACAATGTCAGGCCGATCACCATTGAAGCATGGTTGGAAATATACGCTCGTGCTCTCATCGAACATCCCACCAAGAGCGTCAAGCAAATGAAGTTCTCCGGACGTTGGCGCTTGTCGAGATCTATTTATCTGATCTAAATCCGGTATTATAACTGCCAAAATTTTTCACTCCCTTGAATGCAAATAAAACACGATAGCACGAAGCCACTTTTGCTACAACAAATGACAAGACGCACTAACATTCAAGCCAGACCAATAAGCGTAAGCGCATCAAAAATTTGATAATAAAAAAGGCCGCTTTTTAGCGACCTTTTAATCATTAACTATATCAGTCTGTGTTTTCTTTGACCGACGGGAACCGCGCAGATGCATATCGCACGACGAGAATGGAAACAGAGAGCAGCACCACACCGCCCGTTAGGTAAAGAATGCCCTCGTCAGGGGATTTGTGATGTGACACATCGCTAATCAGCAGCCGAATCAGGGCAGTCACTCCAATGTAAAGCAGGAACCGCAATGGCATATGGTTTGTGCGGAAATAGATTCCGCTCATAGCAAGCAGTTCGAGATAGATAAACAGCAGCAGGATGTCATCGACGCTGATTTTTTCCTGATGAAGCATTTCGATGAAGGTGGTGACGCCTGCGTAGATTGTGATCGCACCGATCCCAAAAAGCGCAAGATAATGGAAAAGCTCAACGCCGAGGTTTCCAAGGCTGTTTGCCCCAGCATGAAGCCTTACGCGCATCCGATCCGCCCATTTCATACCTACACCCTCCTCTCATACACCAAACCGAAAAAACATCCAAGCAGCAAATCAGTTCCGCGAAAACGAAAGATTACGCCATAACCCAATGATTTTGTTTGAATTTTAAGAGAGCAGAGTTCTGAGGAAAAATGTTAGTTATAGGTGGGTTGGTCTTGAAGTAGATACCCACCATGGCGCCCAACTCCAGGTAGATGAACAGCAGCAGGATGTCATCCACGCTGATCCCACCTTTGCCGAGCATGTCCAGAAACGTCACCACAGCGGCATAGGCCGTTATCGCACCGATGCCGAACAAGGCCAGGTAGTGAAAGCCTTCGACGCACAGGTTGCCCAGCGAATCGGCTGAGCCGTGCAGGCCTTTGCGCAGTTTTTCTGCCCATTTGATGTTCATGATCGATGACTCCCCGAAGCTCTCTGAAAAATGATCCGCTGCCTGTATGACGCTTGTGCCATGCAGTTAAAGGGCCAGGCACAGGGGCTTGGAAGGTGGTCGAGCGATGCAGGACACGCACACCCCCTGGGAAATTCAGGGTTGCGCGATTCAGGGAATGCCATTACTGTATATCGATACAGTAAATCGTTAACAGCAAAAAGGCATAGAGGTGATGAATGGCCGTCGAAGTGGTGTATCGCAGCAGCCGCGACCCGGAGCGCTTGTTCATGGATAAGGCCGAAGCAGACCGTCACGACAAGATGCTCGAACTGGCTGAGCGCCTGGCAGAAGTCCTGCACAAGGCTGTGCCATCGTTGAGCGAACAGCAGGTAGAAGAAGCCGGTATCTACATGGCCAAGAACCGCGATGTGTTCGCCAGGGCGTTCAAGAGCCAGCCCGACGCGCTGGGTGAACTGCTCGAGGGCGATGCTGCTCAATAGCGATCGCTGGGCCTTTGAGCGACGAGGCCTGAGGGCGTTGTATTCAGTCGTACAACAAACGTTCCGCCAGCGCCTGCGCCACACGTGCAGGCGAACGCTTTTCAGCCTGGGCATGGCCGAACACTTCGGTCAGGCGGGTGGGTATACGGGCAATGTGGGCGGTGATCGCCTCCGCTTTTTCGCCCCTATGGGCCAGCGCTGAGTAGATCAGGGCACCCGCGTTGATCACGTAATCAGGTGCATACAGAATCCCCCGCCCTTCCAACTGGTCGGCAACGTGCAACGATGCCAGTTGGTTGTTTGCAGCACCCGCCACTGCCGCGCACCTCAACTGCATCACGCTTTGCCCATTCAATCCCGGGCCTATGCCGCAGGGGGCGAAGATGTCGCACGGTGTACTGGGGAGCGCATCGTGGGCAATCGGTTGTGCGTCGAACTGCTCTACTGCAAGTCGCACTCGGCCAGGCTCCAGGTCGCTGACCAGCAGGTCTGCACCTGCTGCGTGCAGGTGTTCGGCCAGCGCGTACCCTACACTTCCCAACCCCTGGATGGCGACACGCAGCCCTTCCAGGTTGTGGCTGCCCAGCCGCGCATGGGCGGTGGCGCGCAGGCCCGCGAATACCCCCATCGCCGCATGTGGAGCAGGGTCACCCAGCGCTGTCGTGCTGACAACATGGGGGGTGCCTTGCGCCAAGCAATCCATGTCCAGTGTCGAGGTGCCGCTGTCCAGGGCGATGAGTAGCCGCCCTTGCAAGCTATCGATACAGCGGCCGAATGCTTCGAACAAGGCAGCGCGGTCGTTCACCTGCGGGCTGCGCAGCATGACCGCCATGCCGCCCCCGAAAGGCAGGCCCGCCATTGCCGCCTTGTAGCTCATGCCCTGGGCCAGGGTGACTGCGTCGTTGATCGCACTCTCATGATCGGTGTAGGCAAGGTAGCGACAACCGCCCATGGCCGGCCCGAACCGCTCGCTGTGAATGACCACGACGGCCTCAAGGCCTGTCTGCGGATCGTTGAACACATGCAGTGACTGAGTACGGGTGCATTGCATCAGTGCGAACATGGCCTAGCTCCCCATGAGGTGCAGCATCCAGTATAGGCACCTGAAACGGGCGGGCCGGGCTACCGGACAACTGGACGAAACCGCTCTGGCCGGCTATTACTCAAGGGTGAGTGGAGAAGCCCATGAAGCCACGTCAAGCCTGCCTGGCCTGCCTTGAAAACACGCCTGCCGCCCTGCTGCAAGCTGCGCTGTGGATCGCCGCCGAACATGACCCAAGCGTCGATCCTGATGCCTGCCAGGCCGTGTTCCAGAACATGCAGCACACCATCAGCATTCACCTGCCCATGATTGGCGTCACTGAACTTGCCCAGCCGCTCTTGCGCCAGCTCAACGCGTTGGGTTTCCAACAGGATGAATACCTGCCGCTGCGTCCTCACGCTGCCTTGATGAACCATGTGCTGACAAGGCGACGCGGCCAACCGCTGGCCTTGGCCATCCTGGCACTGGAGTTTGCGCAGCGACTGTCCATTCCACTCGAAGGCGTCGCCTTCCCTGGGCATTTCCTGTTGCGCGTGCCGGGTGCCGACCATTTGCTCGACCCCTGCGGCGGTCGGCGTCTTTACCCCAATGATTGCCGGGAGCTGCTGGTCCGCCAGTACGGTCCGGGCACCGCCTTGAGCGCCGAGCACTTGCGCCCGGCCAGCGCCATGCAGATGCTGCAACGGCTGTCACGCAACCTGCGCCAGTTGCACACCAGCAATGATGCCCCACTCGCGGCGCTGATCGACGCCGAGCGCGTCATGCAACTGGGGCCTGCCCAGGTCGGCGACTACCTGGCCCGGGCAAGCCTGTACAGGCAGCTTGATTGCCCACACGCCGAGCGCTTCGACCTGGAACATGCATTACTGCTGACGGAAGACCCTGTGCAGCGGCTGGTATTGAGCGAGCGGCTGGAGCAGTTGCCCGCGACAAGCCGCTCCCTTCATTGATCGCGCAATCTAACGCTGCACACTACGGCGTATCGGGTTGACGCGAAGGATGAGCCTGCATGAACGCCGGATGCTGCTGCGCCAACGCCGCCACCCTGCGAATGCGCGGGTAACCCCCAAGGTCGACCCCGAATCGCTCGGCGGCATAGAGCTGCGGTATCAGGTAGACATCCGCCAGGCCAGGCGCATCGCCCAGGCAATAGCCACCCTCGCCGATCACCTGTTCGACAGCCCCCAACCCCTGGCTTATCCAATGGCCGATCCATTGGTTGATCTGCACTTCATCCTGGCCCGCTTCACGCAGGCGGTTGAGCACGCTCACGTTGTGCAGGGGGTGGATGTCGCAGCCGATGATCGCCGCCACCCCACGCGCCTTGGCGCGCTGCGCCGCCCCTGCCGGTAGCAGCGCGGGCAGCGGATAGGCCTCTTCCAGGTACTCGATGATGGCTGGAGATTGCACCAGAACCTCACCATCGTCGGTACGCAGAGTGGGCACCCGGCCCTGGGCATTGATACCCAGATAACCGGCTTGCCGATGCTCGCCTTGCAGCAGATTGATGGGGAGTGCCCTGAAGCTCAGCCCTTTGAGGGCCAAGGCAATCCGCACTCGGTAGGACGAGGTGGAACGGTAATAGGTATACAGCTCCATGCCTGCGTCTCCTCAGTTGGCCGCAATGACCCGACCACGGCACTCGCCGAACCCGATGCTCACCCCACCGTCGCACACACCCCGTGCCCGCAGGATGATTTCGTCGCCGTCCTCCAGAAACTTGCGCACTTCGCCATTGGGCAGCTCGACCGGGTGCTTACCGCCCTCGGTGATTTCCAGCAAGCTGCCATAGGACCCTGGGGTTGCACCTGACAGGGTGCCGGAGCCGAACAGGTCGCCGGGTTGCAACTGGCAACCGTTGACACTGTGGTGCGCCACCAACTGGGCCACCGTCCAGTACATGCTGCGGGTGTTGCTCAGGGCCAGGCGGTGCGGCGCCCCCCCCTCCTCGCGCATGCGCTCGGTGAGCAGCAACACTTCCAGTTCGATGTCGAATGCACCCGCTGCCTGATCCCGCTTGTCGAGCAGATAGGACAGCGGCTGGGGGTCACCTTGAGGCCTTGGCGGCTGAGCGCAGCGCAAGGGCGCCAGCGCCTCGGCCGTGACGACCCAGGGCGAAATCGTGGTCACGAAGCTTTTGGACAGGAACGGGCCCAGCGGCTGGTATTCCCACGCCTGGATGTCCCGCGCCGACCAGTCGTTGAGCAGGCACAGGCCCGCGATGTGCTCGGCGGCATCGCCGATGGGGATGGCCTGGCCGATGTCGTTGCCCTGCCCGATCCAGATGCCCAGCTCCAGCTCGTAGTCCAGCCGCGCACAGGGGCCGAAGCTTGGTTCGCTCTGGCCGGCAGGCAATGTCTGGCCCTTGGGCCGGCGGACATCCGTCCCGGAGGGGCGAATGGTCGATGCGCGGCCGTGATAGCCGATGGGCACATACTTGTAGTTGGGGAGCAAGGGGTTGTCGGGGCGGAACAACTTGCCAATGTTGCGGGCATGCTCGATGCCCACGTAGAAGTCGGTGTAATCGCCGATCTGGGCCGGCACATGCAACTGGCAGGTGCTGGCGGGATAAAGCGCGCCCTCCAGCATTGCCTGGTGCTCGGATTGCTCACCGAGCAACTCGAGCAGCCGCTCCCGCAGCGCCACGCGCGCAGCGCGCCCGAGTGCGAAAAACGCGTTCAAGGTGCCGCCCTGGGTGGCAAGTACCGCCGCCTTGGCCTGACCTTCGAACAAACCCATGGCCAGCACCGCCTCAAGGTCGAGGATGGCATCGCCGATGGCCACGCCACAGCGCTTGGCTTCGCTGCCACGACTGAAGATACCCAAGGGCAGGTTCTGCAGCGGGAAGTCACTGTGCCCATTGGCGTGGCTCACCCAGCTGCGAGCAATGGCGGGTTGGTTCATGGGTTATCTCCGGTTCGGGTTGAAGGCGCTGGGCAAGGTGGCCCAGCAGCTGTCGTAGTCGGCCTGCAACTGCGGGCAGGACATGGCGTACTGGCTCGGGCGCAGCACCTGGCTGGTCTCGAACATGAACGCCATGGTGTTCTCGATCTTGTGCGGGGCAAGCTCGGCCGCGATGGCCCTGTCGCAGGTCTCGGCATCCGGGCCATGGGCACTCATCACGCTGTGCAGGGACGCGCCACCGGGCACGAAGCCTTCGGCCTTGGCATCGTAGGCACCGTCGATCAGCCCCATGAACTCGTTCATCAGGTTGCGGTGGAACCATGGCGGACGGAAGGTGTTCTCGGCCACCATCCAGCGCGGGGGGAAGATCACGAAGTCCATGTTGGCAAGGCCATGCACGCTGGTCGGTGAGGTGAGCACGGTGAAAATCGAGGGGTCCGGGTGGTCGAAGCTGACTGTGCCCAAGGTATTGAAGCGACGCAGGTCGTATTTGTAAGGCACGTTGCTACCGTGCCAGGCCACCACGTCCAATGGGGAATGCTGGAGCTCGCACGCCCAGTGCTCTCCCAGAAATTTCTGTACCAGCTGTACCGGCCCAGTGGTGTGTTCATAAGCGGCCACCGGCGTTTCGAAATCGCGGGGGTTGGCCAGCCCATTGCTGCCAATAGGCCCCAGGTCCGGCAGGCGCAAGGGCGCGCCGTGGTTTTCAGCCAGGTAGCCACGGGCATGGCCATCGAGCAGTTCGACACGAAACTTCATGCCGCGGGGAATCACTGCAATTTCAAGCGGGCCCACCTGCATCACACCCAGCTCGGTGGCAAGGCGCAGCCGACCTTGCTCAGGCACCAGCAACAGCTCGCCATCGGCGTTGAAGAACACGCGCTCCATGGAGCGGTTGGCGCTGTAGATGTAGATGCTCACACCGCCAGGCGCGTTGGCAGGGCCATTGGCCGCCATGGGCAGCCAACCCTCGATGAAGTCGGTTGGCGCTTGCGGGATGGGCTGCGGGTTCCAGCGCAGGCGGTTGGGCGTGATCGTGCCCCCCACCTGGTTCAGGGGCTGGCGCGCCAGGCGCTCGAAACGCGGATGGGCGGCTGACGGCCGGATGCGGTACATCCAGGTGCGGCGCAGCTCATGACGGGCCATGGTGAACGCCGTGCCGGAGAGCAGTTCGGCATAGAGCCTATAGGGGGTTTTCTGTGGCGAGTTCTGCCCGACCGGCAAGGCGCCTGGCAACGCTTCGCTGGTGAATTCGTTGCCGAAACCGCTGAGGTAGTGAAGGTCAGGTGCAGGGTCGCGATTCATCGATGCCTCCGGGCCGGGGCGGCCTGTGGGAGCAGTTGCTGCTGCCCGAGGGAACGGCGGCGCATCTGCATTGTTTTTATCGTAATCAGATTACGAATAACGTAATTTGCTCTGCGCCAGGCGTCAAGCTATAAAGGCGCGACTCGATGACTCGCGGATGACCCTACCGATGGCCAAAGCCAGCTCCCCTACCGACAACGGCAAGCAGAAGGTCCGCTCAGCCGAGGTAGGCACCGACATCCTCAAGGCATTGGCCGAACTCTCACCCTCCACGTCACTGTCCAGGCTTGCAGAGCATGTCCAGATGCCGGCGAGCAAGGTGCATCGTTACCTGCAAGCCCTGATTGCCAGCGGGTTCGCCGAACAGAATGCGGCTACCAATCATTACGGCCTGGGGCGCGAAGCCTTGCGCGTGGGCATGGCCGCGCTGGGCAGCATCGATGTGCTGAAAGTCGCCGCGCTGCCGCTCTCCCAGCTGCGTGATGAACTGAACGAGAGTTGCTTCATTGCGGTGTGGGGCAATCAGGGGGCGACCGTGGTAAGCATCGAACCGGCCGTACGCGCCGTCACCGTGGTGACGCAGATTGGCTCGGTATTGCCGCTGCTGACCTCGTCCACCGGGCTGGTGTTCGCGGCCCATTTGCCTGAGCGGGAAACCGTGGACTTGATGGCGCGCGAGCTGACCCAGCTCAAGCAAGGGCCTGGGGATTATCAGACGGTGCTGGCAGGTATACGTGAACGCGGCCTGCACCACATCCATGGGCTGCTGATGCCGGGTGTGGATGCGCTGTCGGCGCCGATCTTCAACGCCATGGGGCAGATCGCTGCGGTGATGACGGTGGTGGGGCCCACGTCGATGTTTCATGCCGATGAACAAGGCCCTGCGGCGCAGCGGCTTTTGGCTGCTACGCGCGAGGCAAGCTGGCGCATGGGGTACTGCCCAGCCTCTTGAGCACCGCAGACTGTTGCCTGGTATGTAACGGTGAATGTCGCCGTATGCGGTTTTTCCAGTCGATTCAATTGCTTATTATCGGATCACTGGCTGGCACCGAGGGCTCTCCCCCCGCTCGCGGTGCCAGTCAGGTGTATCGACGTAGATTTTGAAGCTCCTTGATCTGACGTCTCGATTGACCGCTGCGAAAGGCAGCGGTTTTTTTTGCCTGCCGTTTGATCCTCAGGAGCCCGGTTGCCACGTCATCGGGTCAAAACCTGGCCACTTTGAGCGAGCCGAACCCTTGGGCGGGTTCCCTGAACGCCAGGTAATGACGCAATACCTGTTGCGGCGCCTCGGTATGCGGATGGTGGCCAATACCCTGCAACAGCACGACATCGGCGGTCGGAACGTGTCGACGGTAGTGCTCGACCATGTGCGCGCCATAAAGGGGATCGACTGCGCCGGCGATCAAACGCAACGGCACCGCCCCCTGCAGCGCCTGCGTCCAGCGATCACGGTGCTGCAAGCGTTCAGGCACGTAGCCGGCAAGCCTGTGCAGCACGCGCGTGCCGCGATTGGCAGCCAGCATGCTCCAGAAGTCGTCGAGCACGCTTTCGCTCGGGTGGGTACATGGCCCATAGACACGGGTCAGGTGACGCACCAGGTCATCGCGGCTGAACGAGCGCGCCACCAGCCAGCCCAGGCGACTTAGCAGCAGCTTCTGCAGTAACAGCATGCGACAACCTTCAGGAAACAGGCCGCTGTTGAGAAAGACGCAGCTGGCGATATTGGCGCGCTGCTCATGATGCCGAGCCAGCAGCTCCTGGGCCACGCTACCTCCGTAATCATGAGCCAGCACATCCACCGGCTGGTCGATCTGCAGGTGAGCCAGCAAGGCCTGCTGCAAGTCGGCCTGCTCCATCAGGCTATAGGCGTGATCAACTGGCTTGGCCGAATCGCCGAACCCCAGCATGTCGCAGGCCACCACCCGATAGCGCTGGGCCAGAGGGCCCCACAAGTAATGCCAGTCCCAGCTGCCTGTAGGAAAACCATGTAGCAAAAGCAGGGGCGTTCCTTGCCCTGCGGTCCAGTAGCGGATGCTCTGGCCCCGGAATGTGAAACTCTGTCCCCGGGTACGCCAGACGCACAATGGAATTTCGGCCATGGGCATCGGAAGGCACCGGGTTAAGGGATGTGGACGCGATAAGGCAAGGCTGCTGTCATTGCATGTCACCTCGGCACTTGCATGTGCTCTCTGTGCGAGACACAGTCTAGCCAGCGGCCGAGGCGCTTGAACTTGCGTTGCCAGCCAGCTTGATGACTGAGCGAGTCACCTGCACCAGCGGTAGGCGCAGCCTGACTGGTTGCCGGCTGCGTATCCTTCCTGCAAAAACGTCAGGCGCTCAGTGCCTGCACCAGTTCAGCCAGCCACGGCTCGGCATCGGTTTCCGGTGTCACGGTTTCGCTGGCATCAAGCCGCAGCATGGGCAGCACCTCCTGCACGCCAAGTTCGGCAAACAGTTCGCGCATCTGTTCGCCGCCACCGCAATAGGTATCGCCATAACTGGAATCGCCCAAGGCGATGACTGCACCCGGCAGGCCACGCCAGTCGGCCGGCAGGGTGTCGCGCAGGGCGCTGTAGAGGGGCATGAGGTTGTCGGGTAACTCGCCCATGCCTGTGGTGGAGGTCACCGCCAGTACGGCCTGCGGGCCGAACGCCTGCAAGTCTTGCAAAGAGGCTCGGTTGGCGTGCCAGGCTTCCAGGCCAGCGGCCTTGAGCAGCGATTCGGCGTGACGGGCAACTTCTTCGGCGGTGCCGTACACCGATCCGGAAATAATGACGACTTTCATCAGGGAAAAGGATTCCGATACTGAGTGAAATCGTAGGATACTAGCACCCAGCGCTGGCACAAGGCCGTGGCAACGCCCGCGGCCCTCATTCCTCACTGCATGACCCAGACATGATCAATGCGCAGTTGCTGCAATCGATGGTCGATGCCTCGGACGACGGTATCGTGGTCGCTGAACAGGAAGGCGACGACACCATCCTCATCTACGTGAACGCGGCTTTCGAGCGTCTCACCGGCTACAGCCGGGATGAAATCCTGTACCAGGACTGCCGCTTTCTGCAGGGGGACGACCGTGACCAATTGGGCCGCGCGCGCATCCGCAAAGCGCTGACCGAGGGCCGGGCATGCCGTGAAGTGCTGCGTAACTACCGCAAGGACGGCACCGCTTTCTGGAACGAGCTGTCCATTACCCCGCTAAGGCACGCGGCTGACCAGCGCCTGTACTACATCGGCATTCAGAGGGACGTTACCCGGCAAGTGGAAACGGAACGCGAACTGGCTGAGCTGCGCGCTCGTCAGAAAGCCGGTGATGGTGCGTGAACCAATGCGCTTTGGAGTCAATCGGGCCGTAGAACCCTCCACATCGAGTTTCAACATGCCCCCCGACACACTTCTGACCCAGGATGAGCTGGACTATATCCAGGATGTCCAGCACTCCCCGCAGTTTGACATGACCGAAGCCATGACGAGCCTCCTGGTCAATGGGGACAGCCGCATTCAGGGTCTGCTCACGCGCCTGGTCGCTCATGAGCAGGTTACCTTGCAGGCCCATGTCGACAACCAGCAGATCAGCATTCCGCTTCAGCTGATCGAGGACGAGTTTCATACGCTGCAATTGCAACTGGGCGCGCCCGATATCTTCGAGATAGGCCCCAGGCTGCGCCCATGGCGGCTGACCCTTGATCCGCCCTGTGCATTGCTCGACGCCCACGGTGAGGAGAGCGGGCTCTGGGTGTGCGATATCTCTGTCAAAGGTGTGCTTGTGCATGTGCGCGACCTGCTAGACGCTCCTGATGTCTTCACGCTCCGATTCGCCCCGGACGGTGTCTGCCCCATCGAGCTTCACGGCAAGCTGGGCCGGCGTATCGACGGCTCCAAGGCCGCCTATGACCTAAGTGGCACTGCCCAGGAAGACATCGAACGCCTGCGCGATTTCATCCTCCACAAGCACCGGCTTGCTCACCCTGAGTTGCATACGCAAATGCCCGGCTGAAGACGACACCCGACGAACGCACCGTGTTCTCCCACGGCGGTGGCTTACGCCCGCTCGGTCGATACGCCATAATCCGCGCCCACTTCTTGCATGCCTAACTGAGTCGACCACCACCCCGGCCGACACAGCCAAGGGGCCAGCTACCCGCCAGCCTCGTCGTCAGGAGATACACGATGTCTAGATCCCCCGTCACCTTGATGGTGTCGCGGCGCGCCGCCGATGGCCGCTATGAAGAACTGCTGGCCTGGCTCCATGAGGGCGAACAGCTGGCCACCGATTTCCCCGGCTACCTGGGCTCAGGGATTCTCGCACCGCCGCGCGACGGCGATGAATTCCAGATCATCTTCCGCTTCAGCGATGAGCCGACCTTGCATGCCTGGGAACATTCGGCCTCGCGGCGCGCCTGGCTCAAGCGCGGCAACGGGCTGTTCGAGCGCCCCAGGGAGGCACGGGTCAGTGGCATAAACGACTGGTTCGGCACTGCCTTGGTGCGTAAACCACCCCGTTGGAAACAGGCCACGGCGATCTGGCTGGCATTCTTTCCGGTGTCACTGGCCTTTAACATGCTGTTCGGTCACTGGCTGGCAGGCATGGACCTGTTGCCACGCGTGCTTGTCAGCACCCTGGCGCTCACCCCCCTGATGGTGTACCTGTTCATCCCCCTTTCAACGCACCTGCTGGCGGGCTGGCTGCAGGGGGCGGCGGCACGCGAACACGCCTGGCGTAGCCGGTAGGCGCAGGCCACACACGCGTTGGGCAGTTGGGGTATGCTGGGCGACAACCTTCGACTCATACAGTTGACCGCCCCGAACATGAACAGCCCTATCCTGATAACCGGAGCCAGCCAACGCGTCGGGCTGGCCCTGGCCATGGAACTGGCCCAGGCCGGCCATACGGTGGTCAGTGCCAGCCGCAGCGTCCAGCCTCAATCGCCACACCCCAATATCATTCCGTTCACCGCAGACTTGTGCCAGGCGGCCGATCGCCAGGCACTGATCGACTACCTCTACAGCCATTACGATGGCCTGCGCGCCGTCATCCACAACGCTTCGCTGTGGCTCGACGATGACCTGGCCAACCTCGACACCATGTTCCGCCTTCATGTCGAAGCGCCCTATCATCTCAATCTGGCCCTGGGCGAGCTCTTGGCCAAGGTCGACAAGGCCGACATCATCCACGTCTGCGACGAAACGTCCTCACGCGGCAGCAAGAGCCACATCGGCTACGCCGCCACCAAGGCCGCGTTGCAGAACATGGTGTTGTCGTTTGCCGAAAAGTACGCACCCACGGTACACGTCAACGGTATTCTGCCTGGGCTGCTGATCCTCAAGGAGGGCGGCGACGAAGCCTATCGCCAGCAGACGCTGAAGAAGGCACTGCTGGAATTCGAACCGGGCGCCGGGCCGCTGATCGAGACGGTCAAGTACCTGCTTGCCAGCCAATACAGCACCGGCAGCCAAGTGGTCATCAACGGTGGCCGCCACCTGAAAAACCGCATCATTTGAGAGAAGCCCATGACCCCACAGCAACAGCTCGAACTGGAAGCCGCCGCTTTCCGCCGGCTCGTGGAACACCTGCGCTCACGCACCGACGTGCAGAACATCGACCTGATGAACCTGTCCGGGTTCTGCCGTAACTGCCTGTCCAAGTGGTACAAGGCGGCAGCTGACGAGCGCCAGGTGGACCTGAGCCTGGATGACGCCCGCGAAGCCGTCTACGGCATGCCTTACGGCGAGTGGAAGGCCCAGTATCAAAAAGAGGCCAGCCCTCAGCAGCAGGCCGCATTCGAACAAGGAAAACCCCGTGACTGATCTGACTACCCTGCGCGCCAGCCTGGACAGTGGTGAACATGTGTTCGCCGACACCTTGGCATTCATTGCCGAACACTATGCCTATCAGCCCCAGGCCTTCAGCAACGGTGGCGTCGAAAACGCGGCCGGGCAGAACGAAGGTTCATGCAAGACCTTGGGCCTGGCGTTGCTAGAGGGATTGACTGATCGTGAGGCGCTGCTGGCCTTTGGCGAGCATTATCGAGATGTGCAGGCCACACCCGAGGGCCACGACCATGGGAATATCCGTGCGCTGATCGCGTACGGCCTGGCAGGCGTCAAGTTCGAGGCATTACCACTGTCGCGCAAGGCTTGATGGGGGTTGTCCATCCAGCGGTCTGCGCCCTGGAGTCGCGCACGGCAGCATGAAGACTGGGGCTGCTTGGCAGCCCCAGTAACCTGACCTCAGAGCGTTACAGCTGCACGCAATCGAACTGCACGTCGGTCGCCACATCTTCGTCGTAATCGACGTCCGTGCGCTCGAAGCCGAACAGGTTCAGGAACTGCTTCTTGTAACCGGCATAGTCGGTCAGCTCGAACAGGTTCTCGGTGGTCACCTGTGGCCACATGGCCTTGCAGGCATCCTGCACATCATCACGCAGTTCCCAGTCGTCCAGGCGCAGGCGGCCTTTTTCGTCGACCTGCGCCGGGGCGCCGTCGGTGCGATACATACGGTCACGGAACATGCGATCGAGCTGATCCTGGGTACCTTCGTGGACACCCTTCTCCTGCATGATCTTGAACACCATCGACAGGTACAGCGGCATGACCGGGATGGCCGAACTGGCCTGGGTCACCACCGACTTGAGCACGGCCACATTGGCGCCGCCCTTGGCCTCAGCTGCCAGCTTCTGGTCCAGGCGCAGGGCAGTGTCGTCCAGGTCCTGCTTGGCCTTGCCCAGGGCGCCGTGCCAGTAGATGGGCCAGGTGATTTCGGTGCCAATGTAGCTGAAGGCGACGGTGCGAGCGCCTTCGGCCAGCACATCGGCACCGGCCAGGGCGTCGATCCACAGCTGCCAGTCCTGGCCACCCATGACGGTCACGGTGTCGGCGATTTCCTGCTCGGTGGCCGGCTCGATGCTGGCCTCGATGATGGCGTCCTTGTTGGTGTCGATGGCCGTCGACTTGTACGGCTGGCCGATGGGCTTGAGCGCCGAGCGCACCAGTTCGCCCGTCTGTGGCAGCTTGCGCACCGGCGAGGCCAGCGAATAGATGACCAGGTCGACCTTGCCGCCCATGTCGTTCTTGATCAGCTCGATAACCTTGGCCCGCGCTTCGTCGGAGAAAGCGTCACCGTTGATCGACTTGCTGTACAGGCCCTCGGCCTTGGCGAACTTGTCGAACGCCGCCGCGTTGTACCAGCCTGCGGTGCCGGCCTTGGTTTCGGTGCCTGGCTTCTCGAAGAACACGCCCAGGGTGTCGGCCTTGAAACCGAAGGCTGCAGTGATGCGCGCGGCCAGGCCGTAGCCACTGGAAGCACCGATGACCAACACCTTCTTCGGACCATCCTCGCGCACGCCCAGTTTGCGGGTGGCTTCGATCTGGTCACGGACGTTGAGCTCGCAGCCCTTGGGGTGAGTCGTGGTGCAGATGAAACCGCGGACCTTAGGATGAATGATGGCCAATGTCTGTACCTCGTCTGGTTTATGCACGAAAACGCCACTCAGGGCGTTTTCAAATGTGGACTGAGGGGTAAGACTCACCCCGCAGGTTAGGCGACACATCTTAAGGGTTGAACGCAGCGATGCAAAATCGGTGGGCGGTTGGCGACACGGCGCGCTGTCCGGACGCACCCTCCCAACGCCGAGGCATTGATTCGGTTTTCCTATCAATGGGCAATAAAAACAAACTTAACAAATAAGCAAAATGCGCCGATGCTGGTTGCCCTCACCTTCAGACGGAGAACAACAACATGAACGAAGTGGTGATCGTCGCCGCGACCCGCACCGCCATCGGTAGCTTCCAGGGCGCCCTGGCGGGCGTCCCGGCCGTCGACCTGGGGGCAGCCGTGATCAAGCGTCTATTGGAGCAGACCGGGCTGGAGCCGGCTCAGGTCGACGAGGTGATCATGGGCCAGGTGCTCACGGCCGGCGCCGGGCAAAACCCTGCACGTCAGGCAGCGATCAAGGCAGGCCTGCCGTTCAGCGTGCCTGCCCTGACCCTGAACAAGGTCTGCGGCTCCGGTCTCAAGGCACTGCACCTGGGCGCCCAGGCCATTCGCTGCGGCGACGCTGAGGTGGTGATCGCCGGCGGCCAGGAAAACATGAGTCTTGCCCCTTATGTAATGCCTTCTGCCCGCACCGGCCAGCGCATGGGCCATGGCCAGCTGATCGACAGCATGATCAGCGACGGCCTATGGGACGCGTTCAACGACTACCACATGGGCATCACGGCTGAAAATCTGGTGCAGGAGTACGCGCTGAGCCGTGAACAGCAGGACGCCTTCGCGGCCGAGTCGCAGCGCAAGGCGGTGGCAGCCATCGCCGCTGGCCGCTTCGAGGCCGAAATCACCCCGATCGTGCTGCCACAGAAAAAAGGCGAGCCCAAGGTTTTCGCCCAGGACGAACAGCCACGTTCGGACACCACGGCCCAATCCCTTGCCAAACTGCGCCCTGCCTTCAAGAAGGACGGCAGCGTGACGGCAGGCAATGCCTCCAGCCTCAACGATGGGGCCGCGGCAGTGCTGCTGATGAACGCTGCAAAGGCCCAGGCATTGGGCTTGCCCGTGCTGGCCAGGATCGCGGCCTATGCCAGCGCTGGGGTCGACCCCGCCGTGATGGGGATCGCCCCTGTCTCGGCGACTGAACGCTGCCTGGGCAAAGCAGGCTGGCAACTGGCCGACCTGGACCTGATCGAAGCCAACGAGGCGTTCGCGGCCCAGGCGCTGGCCGTTGGCAAGGCGCTGGCGTGGGATGCTTCGCGGGTCAACGTGAACGGTGGGGCGATTGCGTTGGGTCATCCCATCGGTGCATCCGGGTGCCGCGTGCTGGTCACCCTGCTGCACGAGATGATCAAGCGCGATGCCAAGAAAGGTCTGGCAACGCTGTGTATCGGGGGGGGGCAAGGCGTGGCCCTGGCGATCGAGCGCTGATCAACCGAGCCATGGGCACTTGGACGCCGCCGTGCACGCCCTAGCGGCGGCATCTGCCATGCACAATCAGGCGTTGGCTACCTGCAGGGCGTGGAACGCGGGTGGCGTGACCTTGATCGGATCATTGAGCGCCTTGACCAGCCGGACCACTTCCTCACAGGCCTGCACGGCGACGCCCAGCGGGCTGTGCAGCAGTGAGCACGCCGTACCGATCCACAGTCGCTCCCCCAGACGCTCATTGGCTTCACACAGCCAGTGCCACTTGCTGTCCAGGGCATGCTGGGCATCGTTTTCTGCGTCGACCAGGCCCAACGACAGCACTTTGTAGGCAGGCAGGCGGTCCAGGGTGCTCGTCAGCTGCTCAGGGTCGCTCACCAGGTCGATGTGCAAGCCGTCCACCGGCAGGTGCGCGGCCAGGCCAAGGTTGCCCTGCAAGCCACCGGCCCACGTCGCGATCAGCTTTTTCAACGGGGCGCGCTGCAGGATGTTGTAAACCCGCTCGTAGGCGTTCTTCCAGTCCTGCGGCAGCGCCTGGGCAAGGATCGGCTCATCGATCTGCACCCACTGCACGCCTTGTTCGGCCAGGCGATTGAGAACGGCGTCGTAGTACGGAAGCAGTTCGTCGACAGATTCCAGCGCCAGGCTGTGCCCGTCTTGCGCCGCGCTTTGCCACAAATAGGTCAGGGGGCCGACGAGAACAGGTTTGACGGTGTGGCCCAGCGCGCTGGCCTGGGCCACTTCCTGTAGCAGCTGATCGGCAAGCAGGGTGAAATGCCGCGTCACAGGTGCATGTGGATCGCGCATTGCCCCGCCCTGCCAGTCTACATCGCCCACAGGCAACAGCTCGATACCGGCGTCTTTCTGCATCTGCCAATGACGTGCGCGAAGCGCATGGTCGTTGCCAGTGCGTGGAAAGCCCAGGTTATGCGCCAGTGCCATGTGTATGTCCCCAATGTGCAGAAATGATGGGGGCATTTTCAGATCGATGAGCGTTTGAAACAAACTCAATAAATTTGAGATCAACTCAAGTTTCCCTCATGTTACTCGCGCTGGCGCACCCGTGACGCCTAGCCGTGTCTTGATCAGATCAATGCGCTGCGCAACCGGGCATGACCCATTCACAGGGCTGGCGCACAATGCCAGCCTGCCCACACTCGGTGTTCCGTCATGAGCGTGCTCAAAACTGCCCTGCAACAACAGCAATTCGCTTGCGTCATGGAGTTCGTCCCCAAGCCGTCAGCAGAGCGTTTTGCGGCGATGGACGCCATAATGGCCCGCAGGCAGCTGTGTGGCTGGCCGATGACACTCGCCATTGGCGACCGGGTGAGCAGCCCGCTGGACATGTCACCCCTGGATGCCTTGGCCTGTTTCGAGCATCCGGTACCAGCCCTGCCCCACTTTTCCGGCAAGGACCGGGAGCGCCATCACCTGCTCGCTCAGATGCGGCGCATGGATGCTGCGGGCCAGCACCAGTTGCTGATGCTGACAGGGGACCGCCTGCCAGGCCATACCCCAGGCAAGCGCCCGGTGCGCTACCTGGAATCGGTGGCAGCGCTGCAGATCGCCCGGCAAACTTATCCGCACTGGTGGCTGGGCGCAGCGCTCAACCCGTTTAAATACCGTGAAGAAGAAGGCGCCGCTCAGTACCTGAAGGCTGAAAAGAAATTGGCAGCCGGTGCCGACTTTTTCATCCTGCAGCTAGGTTTCGATGCTGCCAAGCACCAGGAAGCCATGCACTGGATGCGCCGCCAGCGCGCACCTAAACCTATGCTGGCTTGTCTTATGAGCCTTACCCAAGGCCGTGCGGGCATGCTCGATCATGTCGCAGGCGTGACCGTCACCCCGTCGATGCGGCAAATGCTGGAAGCCGAGGCGGCGCAATCCAAGGCCTTTGCCCAGGCTCGCAGCATCGACCGCCTGGCCCTGCAGGTCATTGGGGTTAAGCTGATGGGCTACGCCGGCGTGCATCTGTCGGGCATCCATGAGCCCAGCCAGCTGCTTGCCTTGGAGGCACGCCTTGCGCACTGGCAGACGCAAGTGGCCACGCTGGAGCAATGGGCGCCTGCCTGGCAGGCCAGCTGGCAAATGCCTAGCCTACCGGCAGTGACGTTTCACCCACCGCAGGCGGCATGGCGCGAGGGAGAGTCGCGTGTCGTGGCTTCGTTTGCCCAGAAAGCCCGCTACCACGCCATGCATGGCATGCATGGCCTGTTATTCAGTCGTCGCAACCCGGTGAGTCAGTTGTTCGGGTGGGCGGTTCGCCAGCCGATGTGGACGACAGGCCTGGGCGCCCAGGTGCTGCACAGCGTGGAGCGGGCCGTGAAGCGACCACTGCTTGGCTGCGACACCTGCGGTCGTTGCCGCCTGGAAGACACCTTGTACACCTGCCCCGAGACCTGCCCCAAGGGCCTGGCGAACGGCCCCTGCGGCGGTACCACCTTGAACCGGTGCGAGTTTGGCGATCGTGAGTGCATCCACAGTGCCAAGTACCGCACGGCCAAGGCGGTGCGGCAAACCGATGTGCTGGCCCAGCGCTTGATCCCTTGCGTGGAGCAGCACAACCGCCATCGAAGCTCCTGGCCGGGTTGGTTCGGTGGAAAGGTTCAGCCCGTCACTCGGCCGTCAGCGCCTCGAAGCCGGCGCGAATCGTAGCTTCGGGAAGATCATCGGCAATGAACACCATGACGCTCTCGCGCGGTTCGGCCTCAGCCCATTCAGCGTCCCAGTCGAACCCGTAGAGCTTGAGCACGCCCTGAAACACCAGCTTGCGATCCTCGCCCGCGATATTGAGCACGCCCTTGTAACGCAACAGTTGCGTGCCATGGGTTTCCAACAGGCCATTCATGAAGTCGCTGAGGCGGTCGATGTCCAGCGCCTTGTCGGTGCGCAACACCAAGGTGGCGATACGGTCCGGGGTGGCGGCTTTGAGTACTGGACGCAGGGTGGGTTTGAGGTTGGCGCCCAGGTCCGGGTTGAGGTTGAAGCCGCGTACATCGAGCAGTGCACCCAAGTCGATGCGGCCTTGTTCGACCACATGCATGGCGGCCCGCCCATTGATGCGGGCCAGGCGCTCGCGCAAGGCTTGCACGGTGGCCGGTTCCACCAGGTCGGTCTTGCTCAGCAGCAGGCGATCGGCAAAGCCCACCTGGGCCTGGGCGATGGTCTGGGTCAGGTGGACGTCGGCGTGAGCGGCGTCGACCAGGGTGATGATGCCGTCCAGGATGTACCGCTCGCGCAGCTCTTCGTCGATGAAGAACGTTTGAGCCACAGGCGCGGGGTCGGCCAGCCCTGTGCACTCGATCACCAGCCGATCAAAGGCAATTTCGCCAGCATCGAGCCGCTCCAGCAGCAGGAACAGCGCACGGGTAAGGTCGCCATGGATGCTGCAGCACACACAGCCGTTGGCCAGGGTCATGACCTGCACCGGCTCGTCGCCGAGCAACTGGCTGTCGATGCCTGCTTCGCTGAACTCGTTTTCGATCACGGCCAGCCGCAGGCCGTGCTCGGCCTTGAGCATGTGCTTGAGCAGCGTGGTCTTGCCGGCACCGAGAAAGCCGGTCAGTACGGTTACGGGAATCGGGGTCTGCACGCAGAACATCTCCTGTTCGGAAAAAACACAGGCCCCACCGCGACAGGCCTGCGCTCATCACCAGCACCTGCCCCCAAGAGGAGCGGGCTTGTCGATGACCACAGGCTGCCGACGATGGGGCCGGTACAGCTTAACGCTTTGGGCTTAACAGCACTTTGGCCCGGACTTGCCACCATAACGTGCTTCCTGGCGCTCTCGGAAGAACGCTTCGTACGTCATGACCGGTTTGTCCGGATGCGTCTTGTTCATGTGTTCGACGTAATTGTCGTAGTCAGGCATGCCCACCATCAAGCGTGCAGCCTGCCCCAGGTATTTGCCCAGCCGACCCAGGTCATTGAACATCGCAGCAGTCCTCTCAAGCGTCAGGCAGAGCCTGGAACGGGGTTTCCTTGTCGGTCCGCTCTTTGCGACCCCAGGCGGCGTAACCCACCTTGATCGCGAAGAACAGAATGCTGAATACCACCAGCAGGAACAGGATGGTCAGCCCGGCGTTGGTGTAGGCGTTGTAGATCACGTGCTGCATCTGCCCGATGTCCTTGGCCGGTGCCAGCACCTGACCAGCGTCCAGTGCGGTGCTGTATTTCTTGGCCAAGGCCAGGAAGCCCACGGCCGGGTTGGGATCGAACAGCTTGATCAGGCCGGCCGCCGTGGTGCAGATCAGCAACCAGGTGGCTGGCAGCAGCGTGACCCAGATGTAGCGCTGGCGCTTCATCTTGATCAGCACCACGGTGCCCAGCATCAACGCAATACCGGCCAGCATCTGGTTGGAGATGCCGAACAGCGGCCACAGCGTATTGATACCCCCGAGCGGGTCGATCACGCCTTGGTAGAGCAAGTAGCCCCACATGGCGACGCAACCTGCGGTGGCCAGCAGGTTCGCGCCCCACGATTCGGTGCGCTTGAGCGCTGGCACGAAGCTGCCCAGCAGGTCCTGCAGCATGAAGCGCCCGGCACGGGTACCGGCGTCCACGGCGGTGAGGATGAACAAGGCCTCGAACAAAATAGCGAAGTGATACCAGAACGCCATGGTGTTCTCGCCAGGCAGTACTTGGTGAAGAATCTGCGCGATACCCACGGCCAATGTCGGCGCACCGCCGGCGCGGGCCAGGATGGTGTGCTCGCCGATGTCACGGGCAACCGCCTCGAGCTGCTCAGGCGTGATCAAGAAGCCCCAGCTACTGACTGTCTGAGCCACCGAAACCGCGTCTGCACCGACCACGGCAGCCGGGCTGTTCATGGCGAAATACACGCCCGGCTCGATCACCGAGGCCGCGACCATGGCCATGATCGCCACGAACGATTCCATCAGCATGCCGCCGTAGCCGATGTAGCGGGCGTTGGTTTCGTTGTCCAGCAGCTTGGGCGTGGTGCCCGACGAGATCAGGGCATGGAACCCAGAGACCGCGCCACAGGCGATGGTGATGAACAGGAACGGGAACAGCGTGCCTTTCCAGACCGGGCCGGTGCCATCGGTGAACTGGGTCAGCGCTGGCATCTTGAGCTCAGGGGCGATGATCAGGATGCCGATGGCAAGGCCCACGATGGTGCCAATCTTGAGGAAGGTGGACAGGTAGTCACGCGGGGCCAACACCAGCCAGACCGGCAGCACGGCTGCGACGAAGCCGTAGCCCACCAGCATCCAAGTGATTTGAACACCGGTGAAGGTGAAGGCTGGGCCCCAAACCGGATCCGCGGCAATCTGGCCGCCCAGCCAGATGGAAGCCAGCAGCAGCACCACGCCGATGAGGGAAATCTCACCAATGCGGCCGGGGCGGATGTAGCGCATGTACACGCCCATGAACATGGCGATCGGGATGGTCGCCATCACCGTGAACATGCCCCAGGGGCTCTCGGCCAGGGCCTTGACCACGATCAGCGCCAGCACCGCGAGGATGATGATCATGATCAGGAAACAGCCGAACAGGGCGATGGTGCCCGGAATGCGGCCCATCTCTTCGCGCACCATGTCGCCCAGCGAGCGGCCGTTGCGGCGTGTGGACAAGAACAGGACCATGAAGTCCTGGACGGCACCGGCCAGTACCACACCGGCAATCAGCCACAGGGTGCCGGGCAGATAGCCCATCTGCGCCGCCAGTACCGGGCCGACCAAGGGGCCTGCGCCAGCGATGGCCGCGAAGTGGTGGCCGAAGAGGATGTGCTTGTTGGTTGGAACATAGTCCAGACCGTCATTGTTGAGCACCGCAGGGGTGGCGCGGCGTGGATCGAGTTGCATCACTTTGGTGGCGATGAACAGACTGTAATAGCGGTAGGCGACCAGATAAATGGCCACTGCCGCGACCACGATCCACAAGGCATTGATCGCTTCGCCACGGCGCAGGGCGACGACACCCAGCGCGCAGGCTCCCAGGACTGCCAGCACCAGCCACGGGAGGTGGCGTAGCAGGCTGTTGTTATTGTTCATAGTTGGCTTCCAGCTGAGAGGTTGGAATGGATGGCCCTCTGAGTCTAGGGCCTGCCTGCCGGCTTTACCATCTCCAATTACGCCAGATGCCACAGGCCAGAACCCGCTCTAGTGCGGGGCTCATCCTCGGGTGCCAGCGCCCCTTCAACCTACAGCTGGGTTTGGCAACTGGCGCTCCTGGCAGAGATGTGGCGTGGTAATTCTATGGTTCATAACCTGCAACTGCCGGAGCGCGAAGGCTACCATGTGCTACTTGGCCTCTGGAAAATTGCTTGAACCGATAAAGCTTTTCATCAGGCAGTGGGCCTGGACTTCTTCAAATAGCCTGGGTGGCAAACAATGACGTACATATGGCTGGTCTATAGTCTGAACATCAGATGAGGACTCGCCATGACCCCGCCACATTCCGAGCGCCGCCGCTTCCAACGCATCGATTTCGACGCACCTGCCGAACTTCGCCAAGGCGAGCAGCGCTCGCCTGCCAGGCTCATCGATCTATCCCTCAAAGGCCTTCTGGTCGAGCGCCCGACCGACTGGAACCCAGACCCAACCCAGAACTACGAGGCGGTCATCCAACTTGACGCCGATACCTGGGTGAAGATGCAAGTCGAACTGCGCCATGAAGAACTCACGCGGCTGGGCTTCGTTTGCCTGTACATCGACATCGACTCCATGAGCCACCTGCACCGTCTTGTGGAACTGAACATTGCCGACAGCACCGAAATGATGCGTGAGCTGCGTGAATTGATCGAATAACAGGATCTATTAGCTGGCTAACTGCCCGACCACCGCCCCTTTCCTGTCCATCTAGACAGCTTCCTGCCTGTCTCAGGCACCGTTGTATACACCCTTTCGTACAAGCGCTTTGGGTTGGTATGCCTCCTGCAACGAGGACGCGTACGCCCCAAGGCTGCCCATGACGGCGCTTGGATCAAAAAATTGTATACAATTTGTGTAGTACCTGTAGGCAATAACTGACTACAGTAGCTCCACAACAATAAACAGAGAGCCTGCGCCATGACTACGTCCACAAACACGTCTCCCGCCCAGCGGCCAGAGGACGAAAACCTCGGCCTGGGTGCCAATCTGGCCTATGGCCTGCAGCACGTGTTGACCATGTATGGGGGAATCGTTGCCGTACCCCTGATCCTGGGGCAGGCCGCAGGCCTCAATGGCGCAGAAATCGGTATGCTCATCGCCGCTTCGCTGTTTGCAGGTGGCTTGGCGACCTTGTTGCAAACCCTCGGCCTGCCGTTCTTCGGCTGCCAACTACCCCTGGTACAAGGGGTGTCGTTTGCCGGCGTCGCCACCATGGGCGCCATCCTCAGCAGTGAGAGTGGGGGCGGGCTGCCGGGGGTGCTGGGCGCGGTGATGGCCGCCTCGCTGATAGGGCTGCTGATCACCCCGGTATTCTCACGCATCACCAAGTTCTTCCCACCGCTGGTCACCGGCATCGTGATCACCACCATCGGCCTGACGCTGATGCCGGTGGCCGCGCGCTGGGTGATGGGTGGCAACAGCGCCTCACCTGACTTCGGCAGCATGGCCAACATTGGCCTGGCCGCCCTCACTTTCGCCATCGTGCTGCTGTTGAGCAAACTGGGCAGCGCGACTATATCCCGGTTGTCCATCCTGCTGGCGATGGTGGTCGGTACGCTGATCGCCTGGGCACTGGGCATGACCGACTTCAGCAAGGTTACCGAAGGCCCTGTTTTCGCCTTCCCCACGCCCTTTCACTTCGGCATGCCGGAATTCCACATCGCCGCCATCCTGTCGATGTGTATCGTCATCATGGTGACGCTGGTCGAAACCTCGGCCGACATCCTGGCCGTGGGTGAGATCATCGGTACCAAGGTCGACTCCAAGCGCCTGGGCAATGGCCTGCGTGCCGACATGGCCTCGAGCATCCTCGCGCCGGTGTTCGGCTCATTCACGCAAAGTGCATTCGCCCAGAACGTCGGCCTGGTGGCGGTCACCGGCGTGCGCAGCCGCTACGTGGTGGCCACCGGCGGTGTGATTCTGGTGGTACTGGGCCTGCTACCGATCATGGGGCGCATCATCGCTGCGGTGCCTACCCCCGTGCTGGGCGGCGCGGGCATCGTGTTGTTCGGCACGGTGGCAGCCAGCGGCATTCGCACCTTGTCCAAGGTCAGCTACCAGAACAACGTCAACCTGATCATCGTCGCCGCTTCCCTGGGCTTTGGCATGATCCCGATCGCCGCACCGGCCTTCTACCATCAGTTCCCCAACTGGTTCGAAACCATCTTCCACTCAGGCATCAGCTCGGCGGCGATCATGGCCATCCTGCTGAACCTGATCTTCAACCATTTCACGGCAGGCAACTCGGACCAGCAGTCGGTGTTCGCTGCCGGCTACGAACGCACCATTCGCTACTCGGATATCTCCGCACTACGCGACGGGGACTATTTCAAGGATGGCAGGCTGTTCGATGCCGAAGGCCATGAGGTACCGATGAAGGGCCAGGACGAGCACGGCAGTGAGCCGGTCAAGCGCGCGGCAGTCGTCGAGCACTGACCCATCACGTGGGAGTTGTACAGGGCCGATGCGCATCGTCGGCCCTTTTTTTCGCTTGTGGATTATTCGAACAAGGCGTCCAGCGCCTGCTCAAGGCGCGTCACGGCGATCACCTGCAACCCTGCAGGCGCCTCCTTGGGTGCATTGCCCTTGGGCACGATGGCGCGCTTGAAGCCGTGCTTGGCAGCTTCCTTCAGCCGCTCCTGGCCACTGGGCACAGGCCGCACCTCACCAGACAGGCCGATTTCCCCGAACACCAGCAGGCCATGGGCCAGCGGCCGATTGCGCAGGCTGGACATGACGGCAGCGAGCAACGCCAGGTCCGAAGCCGTTTCCAGTACTTTCACACCGCCCACCACGTTCAGGAACACATCCTGATCGTGGGTCGGGATGCCCCCGTGCCGGTGCAGAACGGCCAGCAGCATGGCCAGGCGGTTCTGATCCAGGCCCAGGGTCACGCGGCGCGGGTTGGCCAGGTGGCTGTCATCGACCAGTGCCTGGACCTCGACCAGCATTGGCCGAGTGCCTTCCCAGGTGGCCATCACGACGCTGCCGGGGACTTCTTCCTGGGTGCGATTGAGAAAGATCGCCGAGGGGTTGGAGACTTCTTTCAAACCTCGGTCGGTCATGCCGAACACGCCCAGCTCGTTGACCGCGCCGAAGCGGTTCTTCACCGCCCGCAGCAGCCGCAGGCGACCGTCGGATTCGCCTTCGAAATACAGCACGGTATCGACCATGTGCTCCAGTACCCGCGGGCCTGCCAGCGAGCCTTCCTTGGTCACGTGGCCCACCAGGAAGATCGCCGTGCCACTTTGCTTGGCATAACGCACGAGCAGCGCCGTACTTTCACGCACCTGCGCGACCCCGCCTGGGGCCGATTGCAACTGTTCGGTGAAAATGGTCTGGATGGAATCGATCACCATTACCCGTGGTTTTTCCTGACGGGCGGTGGCGATGATGGTCTCGATGCAGGTTTCGGTCATCACCTTGAGCTGGTCCTGGGGAAGGCCCAGACGCCTGGAGCGCATGGCCACCTGCTGCTGGGATTCCTCGCCGGTGACGTACAGCGCCGGCATGCCGACGGCGATGTTGCACAGGGTCTGCAGCAGGATCGTCGATTTGCCGATCCCAGGGTCGCCACCGATCAACACCACAGAGCCATCAACCAGGCCACCGCCCAGCACCCGGTCGAGCTCGGTGCTGCTGGTGGTGAAGCGCGGGATCTCCTCGACGCTGACCTCAGCCAGGGTCTTGATCTGTGCCTGCTGCCCCGTCCAGCCGGCGCGGCCCGTGCTGGGTGCTGCGGCGCCGCCGCTCTCGATCATGGTTTCGACCAGCGTGTTCCAGGCGCCACACTCGCCGCACTGGCCAGCCCATTTCGGAAAAGTCGCGCCGCACTCGGTGCAGCCATACAAGCGCTTGGCCTTGGCCATGGGGAGTGCCTCCGGGCAAAACCTGCATGATACCCGAGGCTGGCCGTGCCCCGAATGCCTTGGGATGCGACAAAACTATTCGGTGCGACGGAAGTCACTACCCCTGAATGCAGCGCATGAAGCGTTTAAGTGGCTTACACTGCGTTTACCTCACCATTTGTTACAAAGGAATCGAAACATGGGCATGATCAGTGAGTTCAAGGCCTTCGCGGTCAAAGGCAATGTCGTCGACATGGCGGTAGGTATCATCATCGGCGCGGCCTTCGGCAAGATCGTCTCGTCCTTCGTCGGCGACGTGGTCATGCCACCGTTGGGCCTGCTGATCGGCGGCGTTGACTTCAGCGACCTGGCCATCACCTTGAAGGCGGCGCAAGGCGACGTCCCGGCCGTGGTGCTGGCCTATGGCAAGTTCATCCAGACCGTGATCGATTTCGTGATCATCGCCTTTGCGATCTTCATGGGCGTCAAGGCCATCAACCGGCTCAAGCGCGAAGAGGCCGTGGCGCCAAGCGTACCGCCCGCGCCGTCCCCCGAGCAGACCCTGCTTACCGAGATTCGCGACCTGCTCAAGGCTCAGAACCGGCCCTGAAGTGCACCGTTACAGGCTGCAGGAAGCGGCAAAGCTTCATGCACCGCTGCGCCCCTGTAGCCTGTAGCGGCACGCCGGCTACCAGTACGTCTCGACGGCCACCTGGCCCGGCCGTTTGCTAAGGCTCAATTGCAGATCACGGGCCTTGAGCACCTTGCGCGTTTCATCGATCATTTCAGGGTTGCCGCACAGCATGATTCGCGAATGCTCCGGTGACAGCTCAAGCCCTGCCGCCCTTTCCAACTCGCCGCTTTCGATCAAGGTGGTGATGCGCTGATTCAGGGCGCCTGGATGTCGCTCACGTGTCACGACCGGGATGAACTGCAACTTGCCGGCATGCTCGGCCAGGTACTCACGCTGCTCCAAGCCAGCAATCTCGTCCAGATAGGCCAACTCCTTGGCCTCACGCACCGAATACACCAGCTTGATGTTGTCGAAGCGTTCCCAGGCTTCGAAGTCCTGCAAAATCGACATGAACGGCGCGATGCCTGTACCCGTGGCCAGCAACCACAGGTCGCGTCCGTCGACAAAACGGTCGAGGGTGAGAAAGCCAAAGGCTTGCCGCTCCACCAGGAGCGAATCGCCCTCACCCAGTCGGCTAAGCTCACTGGTGAATTCGCCACCCGGCACTACGATTGAAAAGAACTCAAGGTATTCGTCGTGGGGTGCACTGACCATGGAGTAGGCGCGCCAAACCACACTGCCATCAGCCTTGGTCACGCCCAGGCGAGCAAACTGACCGGAGCGAAAGCGAAAACCCGCATCACGGGTGACCCGCAGGCTGAAGAGGTTCGGCGTGAGCGGCTGAACCTCGAGCAAGGTCTGGCGGGTGAATTTTTCGTCGCTGGCGGTCATGTCGGGCTCCATATCTTGGGGCCCTACAGTGTCGCGCAAAGCGCCCGCGATAAAAACCACTGGATTTTTGCGGCTTCGAAAGTTGTACAAAGATATACAGAAGCACAGCACAGTTATAGCGAAAAAGACGGACACACCGGTTTGGAGCTATCTACACTGCCTTCGAACCCATACGGATTGGGCCGCGTCGCCCTTGGAGACTCACATGTTTCACTGGAACCCCGAGCACCTACACGCCCTGGTGAGTGAGCGTAATCCTCGGAAGCTGTTCGACATCGCGGTGCATCTGGTTCAGGATCTGGGTTTCGAGTATGTGGGACTTAAGCTTCGCATTCAGATTGCTACCCAGACACCACGGCATTACTTGTACAGCAATTACCCCAGGGCATGGATCGAGCGCTACCAGCGCGAAGAATTCTACAAGCAGGACGCAGCGGCTGCGCTCAGCCACCGCTCGACCAATCCTGTGGTATGGAGCGATGAGGTCTACCGCGAGGCACCGCATTTTCGCGAGGCAGCCTGCGAGCATGGCCTGCGTCATGGCTGGACCCAGACCTTGCATGATCTGCAGCACAACGAAAGCCAGATGAGCGTGTCCAGGCCGCTGCGCACCGTCGAGACCGCCGAGCTGTTCGAAAAAGCCGGGGCCATCCAGTGGTTGTGCCATACCTTACATGCGGTGCTGAGCGCGCATCACCTCGATGCACTGTGCCCCTCCCAGCCCAAAATGAGCGAACGCGAGTTGGAAGTGCTGAAGTGGTCGGCGGCAGGCAAGACTGCTTCCGATGTCGCCTGCATCCTGTCACTGTCGCAGAGTACGGTGAATTTTCACATTCGCAGCGTGATTGCCAAGACCAACGCCGCCAACAAAGCGGGCGCTGTCGCCATCGCCGCGTTGCGCGGCTGGATCTGATCCCGGACCTGCGAGCCCAGCCAAAGCCCTGTAGAATCGCTCGACTAGGCCCGCAGCGAACGGTTGCGGGCAGCTTTGTACCCGAGCCAGATTGCCATGCCCCTGTTGACCACGCCCTTCGCCGAACTCGATCTGATCCGCCAGCCGGACCAGGCCAACGATCCCTTGCAGGCCTTTGACGCCGCCGATGAGTACCTGCTCGAACAATTGCATGCCCAGGCGTTGCCAGCCGGCAGCCGTGTGCTAGTGCTCAACGACAGTTTCGGGGCGCTGGCGGCAAGCCTCGCCAGGCACCTGCAGGTGACCAGCAGCGGCGACTCCTACCTTGCTCAACTCGCGCTGGCCAAGAACCTGGCACGTAACGGCCTGCCTGCCGACAGCGTTTCGTTCGTGCCTGCCTGTCAAACCTGGAACGGCCCCTTTGATCGGGTAGTGGTCAGGGTGCCCAAGACGCTTGCCTTGCTCGAAGATCAACTCATTAGGCTGCAAGGGCACCTGGCGCCGCAGGCGCAGGTGATTGCCGGGGCTATGATCAAGCACCTTCCCCGTGCTGCCGGCGACTTGCTGGAAAAGTATGTCGGCCCTGTGCAAGCCTCGCTGGCACGTAAAAAAGCCCGGCTACTGACCGCCACGGTGGATGCGCGCCCTGCCTTTACATCGCCCTACCCCAGCCGCTATCGCCTCGAATCGCCAGCGCTGGAGTTGCTCAACCATGCCAATGTCTTCTGTCGTGAAGGCCTGGACATTGGCACACGGGCATTTCTTCCGCATCTGCCGGATAACCTGGGCAACGCCCGGGTCGCGGACCTGGGTTGCGGCAATGGCGTGCTGGCCATCGCCAGCGCTCTAAAAAATCCAGACGCCCAGTACACCTTGGTGGACGAGTCGTATATGGCCGTGCAATCGGCACGGGAAAACTGGCAGCGTGCGCTGGGTGATCGCCCAGCCGACTTCCTGGCCGCAGACGGCCTGGCCGGCATCGAAAAACAGTCATTGGATGTAGTGCTGTGCAATCCGCCCTTCCACCAGCAGCAAGTGGTGGGTGACGTGCTGGCCTGGCGTATGTTCCAGCAGGCCCGCGAGGCGCTGGTGGTCAGCGGCGCCTTGTACATCGTGGGCAACCGCCACCTGGGCTATCACAGCAAGCTTGCCCGCCTGTTCCGGGGCGTGGAGCAGGTGGCGGCAACGCCCAAATTCGTGGTGCTCAAGGCGCGCAAGTAACTGTCGACTAGGTGGAACAGCGTACGGCGCCTGGGTGAGCAGGCGCGTTCGGCGTACTACCGGCTGATGCCGGGGTTCAGTGGGTGGTCAAGCCGGCTGCGCTCATGAACAGGCGCATCAACCATGCCGCTACACCCAGCGCGGCCACACTCAACGCCCAGATCAGCACCAGCCAGCCCAGGCGCTGCCACAGCGGTTTCTTGCTTGCCACGTCCTGATCACGGGTCATGGTGCAGTCTCCTAGTGATAGCCTTGGTCATGGGTGACCTTGCCGCGGAACACGTAGTAGCTCCAGAAGGTGTAACCCAGGATCAGCGGGAGAATGAACAGCGTTCCCACCAACATGAAGCCTTGGCTTTGCGGTGGCGCGGCAGCCTCCCAGATCGAGATCGATGGCGGGATGATATTGGGCCACAGACTGATGCCCAAGCCACTGTAACCCAGGAAGATCAGCCCCAGCGTCAACAGAAACGGTGTGTAGTTCGCGCTGCGGGCTACTGCCTTGAACAGGTTGTAGAAGGTCAACAGCACCAGGATCGGCACCGGCATGAACCACACAAGGTTGGGCATGCTGAACCAGCGGTCGGCAATCTGCGGATAGGCGATTGGCGTCCACAGGCTGACGACACCCATGACGGCCAGCAACACGAGCGCCAGCGGCCGCCCCAGCTTGTGCATCTGCTCCTGAAGCGGCCCTTCGGTCTTCATGATCAGCCAGGTACACCCCAGCAGTGCATAGGCCACGATCAGCCCCAGGCCGCAGAACATGCTGAAAGGTGTCAGCCAGTCCAGCGAGCCGCCGGCGTAATGCCGATCCACCACCTTGAAGCCTTCGATGAAGGCGCCCAGCGCTACGCCTTGGAAGAACGTCGCCACCAGAGAACCCCAGATGAACGCCTTGTCCCATAGATGGCGGCCAGCATCGGTGGCCTTGAAGCGAAATTCGAAGGCCACGCCACGGAAGATCAGGCCGATCAGCATCAGGATCAGCGGTAGATAGAGCGCTTCGAGCACGACCGCGTAAGCCATCGGGAACGCGCCGAACAGCCCCGCGCCACCCAGCACGAGCCAGGTCTCGTTGCCATCCCAGACCGGTGCGACTGTGTTCATCATCACGTCCCGGTCACGCTCTTGTTTGACGAAGGGGAAGAGCATGCCGATGCCCAGGTCGAAACCGTCCATCACCACGTACATCATGACGCCGAAGATGATAATGACGGCCCAGATCAGTGGAAGATCGATACCCATGGCTCAGTTCCCCTTGCTCAGGTCTGCAGTGGTGGCATCGCTGCCTTCGTCGGCGGCGGACAATGGCCGCGCCGGCGTGCGTTTGCGGCCAGGACCGCCCGGACGCTGCTGATCGCCTTCGCCGGTATGCGGGCCCTTGCGCACCAGGCGCATCATGTAGGCGAACCCGGTGCCGAACAGCGCGAAGTACACCACCACGAACGCCACCAGGGTGAACCCCAGCTGGGTATAGCTGTGGTTGGAAACGCCGTCGGCTGTGCGCATCAGCCCGTAGACCACCCAGGGCTGGCGGCCGATTTCGGTGGTGAACCAGCCGGCGAGGATTGCCAGCAACCCGGAAGGCCCCATCCAGGTCACGAAGTGCAGGAACGGCCGCGAGGTGTACAGCTTGCCGCCCTTGCGCAATACAAGGCTCCACACGCCAGCGGCGATCATCAGCATGCCCAGCGCCACCATGATGCGGAAGGACCAGAAGATGATGGTGGAGTTGGGCCGGTCTTCAGGCGGGAACTCCTTCAAGGCCGGCACCTGCTTGTCAAGGCTGTGGGTGAGGATGAGGCTACCGAGCACCGGGATCTCGATCTTGAACCGTGTCGTTTCAGCTTGCATGTCCGGGATGCCGAAGAGGATCAACGGAGTAGGCTCGCCGGGGCGGTTCTCCCAATGCCCCTCGATAGCGGCGATCTTCGCCGGTTGATGCTTGAGGGTATTGAGGCCGTGGAAGTCGCCGATCACTGCCTGGATCGGCGCGACGATCAACGCCATCCACATGGCCATGGAGAGCATCTTGCGCACTGAAGGGTTGTCGCGCCCCCGCAGCAGGTGCCAGGCGGCCGACGCGCCCACGAAGAAGGCGGTGGCGACGAACGCCGCCGTGGCCATGTGCATCAAGCGGAACGGGAACGAAGGGTTGAAAATGACAGCGAACCAGTCGACCGGAATCACGCGACCGTCGATGATTTCGTGACCTTGCGGGGTATGCATCCAGCTGTTCGAGGCCAGGATCCAGAACGTGGAAACCAGCGTTCCGAGCGCCACCATGCAGGTAGCGAAGAAATGCAGCCCACGGCCCACGCGGTTCCAGCCAAAGAGCATCACTCCCAAGAAACCTGCTTCGAGGAAGAAAGCAGTCAGCACCTCGTAGGTCAACAAGGGCCCGGTGACCGAACCTGCAAATTCGGAGAAACGGCTCCAGTTGGTGCCGAACTGATAGGCCATGACCAGGCCCGAGACCACGCCCATGCCGAAGTTGACTGCGAAGATTTTCGACCAGAAGTGGTACAGGTCTCGATAGACCTGCCTGTCTGTCTTGAGCCACAGCCCTTCGAGCACCGCCAGGTAACTGGCCAGGCCGATGGTGATGGCAGGAAACAGGATATGGAAGGATACGGTAAACGCGAACTGGATCCGGGCAAGATCCAGTGCCTCCAGACCGAACATAGGTGCTACCTCATCAGATAATCCGGCGGTCGGGCACTCGGCCCTTTCGCCCACTGCCCCCACATAGTCGAGTACGGCATGTTGGAATTGTTCTGTTCGATGTGCAGGGATTGCGGCCAAAGGCCGAAATCGTCGGGGATCGTTGCAAACGTAACGATTGATCCAGGTCAACGATATGAGTCAAGCATAGCCCCGAACAGCCCGGTGCGAGGTGTGGTTGTTTGCCGCGTGACCGGTTGCCCCACCCCCTGTTCAGCGGCACGGAAACTGTGTCGAACACGGTAAACAGCAACTATTTGTTACATACAGATGATAGGCTGCGGAGCTTCCTTGCATCGAGGTCACAGGTGTCCGATGTCCGAGACTGAACCGCTGCTGTTGCGTCATCATCGCCCTTTTCTGGCGTTCTGGCTGGCACGGGTCTTCACCGCCAGCGGATTCCAGATGTTGACCGTGGCGATTGGCTGGCACCTGTATCAGCTGACCGGCAACGTGCTGGACCTGGGGCTTGTGGGGCTGGTGGAATTTGCACCCCGTGTGCTGTTCATGCTGCATACCGGCCATGTGGCCGACCGCTATGACCGGCGCAAGGTCGCCGCCCTGTGCCAATGCCTGCAAGGGCTGATCGCACTGGCCCTGGCGCTGGGCAGCGCCACGGACCAGGTCAGCCGCGAGTTGATTTTCGTGCTGGCGTTTCTGCTCGGCGCCACCCGTTCGTTCGAGATGCCGGCGACCCAGGCGCTGTTGCCCAACGTCGTGCCCGCGGGCCTGTTTCCACGGGCGGTCGCCGCTTCGGCCTCTGCGACTCAGTCGGCCACCATCGTGGCCCCCGCCGTGGGTGGGTTCCTGTATGCCTTCGGCAGCGGCTGGGTCTACGGCCCGACCGTGGTGCTGTATGCCATAGCCTGTGGGCTGACCCTGAGCCTGCACGTGCGAGGACAGGTCGTTCAACGCGGCCGTGCCACCGTCGAGTCGCTGCTGGCCGGCATTCGTTTCATTCGCAGCCGACCGGATATCCTGGGCGCCATCTCGCTGGACTTGTTCGCCGTGCTACTGGGCGGGGCCACGGCGCTGCTGCCGGTATTTGCCAAGGACATCCTGCTGACAGGCCCGCTGGGCCTTGGGCTGCTGCGTTCGGCGCCCGCGGTGGGCGCGTTGCTCATGTCGGTGTGGTTGGCGCGCTTTCCCTTCGAGCGCAAGGTGGGCCGAACCATGTTCACGGCAGTTGGCGTCTTTGGCGTGGCCACTGTTGCGTTCGGCCTCTCGACGTCCTTCTGGTTTTCCCTGGCGGTCCTGGTGGTGCTGGGCGCTGCCGACATGATCAGCATGGTCATTCGAGGCGCCTTCGTGCAGTTGCATACCCCGGATGAAATGCGCGGGCGCGTCAGCGCCGTCAACGGGCTGTTCATCGGTGCCTCCAATCAGCTCGGCGAATTCGAATCGGGGGTCACCGCGCACTGGTTTGGTACGGTCCCGGCCGTCGTCATGGGTGGGGTGGGGACCCTGGTGGTGACGGGGGTGTGGATAAAACTGTTCCCCACCTTGGCCAACCGAGACCGTTTGCACGAAGGCTGAAAAGCCACCCCAGCGGCCCTGCACGCCATGCGCACCGGGCGGGGCCGGTCTATTCCCAGACGGCCATAGGCCCCTGCACGGCATGCTGGTATGATGCGCGGCTTTTTTCTGCCCCATAGAAATCACGGCAGCCGGTACGGTCTGTGCTTTGCTGATGGGGTCGACATATTCATGGCGCCGGGGGCGCCTCGGGGAGCGGGCATGCTGGAAAGGCTGTTTCAACTAAAAGCACACAACACCAATGTGCGCACCGAGATACTGGCGGGCGTCACCACCTTCCTGGCCATGGCCTACATTCTCTTCGTCAACCCGAGCATCCTCGGCGAGACGGGCATGGACAAGGGTGCGCTGTTCGTCGCGACCTGCCTGGCGGCGGCCATTGGCTCGACCACCATGGGCCTGATCGCCAACTACCCGATCGCCTTGGCGCCGGGCATGGGCCTGAACGCATTCTTCACCTACACCGTGGTGCTGCACATGGGGCACACCTGGCAGGTGGCCCTGGGCGCGGTATTCCTGTCGGCGGTGATGTTCTTCCTGCTGTCGATCTTCCGGATCCGGGAATGGATCGTGAACAGCATTCCCCTGCCCCTGCGCTCGGCCATTGCGGCGGGTATCGGGTTGTTCCTGGCGTTGATCGCGCTGCACAACGCGGGCATCGTCGTGGATAACCCTGCGACTTTGGTTGGCCTGGGTGACCTGCGCCAGCCGGCACCGATCCTGGCCACCCTGGGCTTCTTCCTGATCGTAGGCCTGGAAGCGCTGAAGGTGCGCGGCGCCGTGTTGATCGGCATCCTGGCCGTGACCGTGGCCGCCATTGCCATGGGCGTGACGCCATTCGGGGGCATCGTGTCCATGCCGCCTTCGCTGGCGCCGACCTTCCTGCAGCTGGACATCGCCGGGGCGCTGGATGTGGGCCTGGTGAGCGTCATCTTCGCTTTCCTGTTCGTCGACCTGTTCGACAACTCCGGCACCCTGATTGGCGTAGCCAAGCGCGCCGGGCTGATGGGCAAGGACGGCCACATGCCGAAGATGGGCCGTGCCCTGATTGCCGACAGCACCGCCGCCATGGCCGGCTCGCTGCTGGGCACCTCGACCACCACCAGCTACATCGAGTCTGCGGCTGGCGTAAGCGCCGGGGGCCGTACGGGCCTAACGGCCATCGTGGTCGCCGTGCTGTTCCTGCTGGCCCTGTTCTTCGCGCCGCTGGCCGGCAGCGTACCGGCATTCGCCACTGCGCCAGCGTTGCTGTTCGTTGCCGTGCTGATGGCCTCGGGCCTGGCGGAAATCAACTGGGACGATGTCACCGAAGCCGCCCCGGTGGTGGTTACCGCGCTGGCCATGCCGCTGACCTATTCGATTGCCAACGGCATTGCCTTCGGCTTCATCGCCTGGACCGCCGTGAAGCTTATTTCCGGGCGTCGCCATGACCTGAACGCGGCCCTGGTGATTCTTTCCATCCTGTTCGTCATCAAATTGGGTTGGTTCAACGCATGAGTGCTGCATTCGACCCTAGCGCCTACGACGCGCAACTGCAGGATAAGGCCGCCCGCTTGCGTGCGCTGCTGGCCCCCTTTGGTGCGCCAGAGCCTGCCGTGTTCGACTCGCCGCGCGCGCACTATCGTCTGCGTGCGGAGTTCCGCCTGTGGCGCGAGGACGGCCAGCGCCACTATGCGATGTTCGCCCCTGGCGAGAAGCACAAGGCTATCCTGATCGACGATTTTCCGATTGCCAGCGAGCGCATCAACGACCTGATGCCGCGCCTGAAGGCGGCCTGGCAGGCCAGCGAGGCATTGAGCAATCGCCTGTTCCAGGTGGAATTCCTCACCACCCTGGCCGGTGATGCGATGGTCACCCTGTGCTACCACCGCCCGCTGGACGAAGCGTGGGAAGTGGCTGCGCGGCAACTGGCTGAAGACCTGGGAGTGAGCCTTGTCGGCCGCTCCAAGGGCAAGCGCCTGGTCATCGGCCGTGACTATGCGGTTGAAAAGCTCGACGTGGCCGGCCGTGTGTTCAGCTATCGCCAGCCTGAAGGTGCATTCACCCAGCCTAACGGCGCCGTGAACCAAAAGATGCTGAGCTGGGCCTTCGAGGCCATTGGCGAGCGCGATGACGACCTGCTCGAGCTGTACTGCGGCAACGGCAACTTCACCTTGCCGCTGGCCACCCGGGTGCGCCAGGTGCTGGCCACGGAGATCAGCAAGACCTCGGTCAATGCTGCACTGAGCAATCTGGCCGAAAACGCTGTGGATAACGTGCGGCTGGTGCGCTTGTCGGCTGAAGAGCTGACCCAGGCGCTGAACGAGGTGCGCCCGTTCCGCCGCCTGGAAGGCATCGATCTGAAAAGCTACGCATTCGGCACGGTCTTCGTCGATCCGCCGCGCGCCGGCATGGACCCGGACACCTGCGAGCTGACACGGCGCTTCGAGCGGATCCTGTACATTTCGTGCAACCCGGAAACACTCGCGGCGAACATTGCCCAGCTCCACGATACCCACCGGATCGAGCGTTGCGCGTTGTTCGATCAGTTCCCCTACACCCACCACATGGAAAGCGGTGTGCTGCTGGTGCGGCGCTGAGCCTGGACCCTGTGCAGGTCGGGGCCGATGAAATTGAATTCAGCCGCCCCGGCAATCTCCAATGCGCTAGACAGCTGCCGGTGCTCTGACACCTGAGGCTGTGTTGAACTAATATTTGTCTTCTTGTTTCACGCTCTGGAGAGCACTCATGGAATGGCGAAAAGGCCGGCGTAGCGACAATGTGGTCGATGCACGGGGCGCAGGTGGCGGTGGCATGCGCTTTGGCGGTGGCAAAGGGCTGGGGCTTGGCGCCATCTTGCTGATTGTCGGGATCGGCTGGCTGACGGGCCAGGATCCCTTGCAGATCCTCGGTCAACTGACTGGCCAGATGCAGCAGCAAGCGCCTGCCGTGACCGATGGCAAGGCGCCACCGGCCAATGACCAGCAGGCAGAATTCGTCGCCTCCGTATTGGGCGACACCGAAGACACCTGGCAAGCCCTGTTCGCCCAGTCCGGCAAACAGTACAGGGACCCCAAGCTGGTGCTGTTCAGTGGTCAGGTGAATTCTGCCTGCGGCTTTGCCACCGCGGCGGTCGGGCCGTTCTACTGCCCGGCGGATCAGCAGGTGTACCTGGACATGTCGTTCTTCCGGGAAATGGAAACACGCTTCTCGGCTGCCGGCGACTTCGCCCAGGCGTACGTGATCGCCCATGAAATCGGCCACCACGTGCAGACCCTGCTTGGCGTCTCGGCCAAGGTGGATGCGGCAAGACGCAGCGGCCAGCGCATGGAAGGCAGCAATGGCCTGCTGGTGCGCCAGGAACTGCAAGCTGACTGTTTTGCTGGCGTGTGGGCCTACCAGGCACAAAAACGCCTGAACTGGTTGGAACCTGGCGATGTGGAGGAAGCGCTCAATGCCGCCAATGCCATCGGTGACGACCGGCTGCAGCAACAAGGTCAAGGGCGCGTGGTGCCGGATTCGTTCACCCACGGCACCTCGGCGCAACGCGTACGCTGGTTCAAGGCCGGGTTCGCTCAAGGCGACGTCGACAGCTGCGACACCTTCAGCGCGCGTAATCTCTGAACATGTTCAGCGTTGCACCTGATTGATTCGACTATTGCAGCACCTGTGGTCGCTGAAACGCGCCGTATCGCCCTTACGGCTGAAAAAGCGTTTCAGCTTCCTCGCCAACGGCCGATAACTCCAGCACGATTGAGCGGGCATCCAGAATAACAACGCCTTGCGATCGGAGATCAAAAGAGCGAAAACAACTTCTGGAGTGCGTGCATGAACAGCTGGTTTGCCAATATCAGCGTCAACCTCAAACTCGGCCTGGGCTTCGGCTTGGTGCTGATCCTGACCGGCCTGCTGGCCCTGGTGGGCTGGACGAGCCTGGGCGGTCTCATCGACCGCAGCAACTGGATGAGCGACATCGGCCAGTTGAACAAGGACCTTACCGACCTGCGTATCGCCCGCCTGCAATACATGATCGCCAACGGCGATGACGCCGCTGCTGCCAACACCTTGGCCAAGCTCGACACCTTCAGCAAGCAGCAGGCTTACCTGGAGCACACGTTCAAGAGCCCTGAAAACGTCAAGTTGCTGGGCGAACTGGGCGACATCATCAGCGCCTACAAGGTATCGCTGTCCAAGATGCGCCAGGGCTATGACGCCAGCCGTGCCGCCCGCGCCGCCATGACCCGCGCCGGTAACCAGGCTGACCAAGCCATGGAGGCATTGAGCCAGGAAGTCATGGCTCGCCCAGAGGCCGACAGCGTGCGCCTTGCGCAGTACCAGCTGATCAGCAAGGCCCGCCAGCAACTGATGCAGGTGCGTATCGATGTACGCGGCTACATCGCCGACAACACGGCGGACAATGAGCAAGCGGCTCTGCGCCAGCTCGATGCGGCGCTTGCGGTGGTCGATAGTCTCAAGCGTGAGCTGTCCGGCCCAAGCGAGCGGGTGCAACAGCTCGAGCGCGCAGTCACCGACTACCGTGAAGCTACGCGTCAATTCCGCGATGCCGTGGCCACCATTACCAGTGCGCGCGCCGAGATGACGGTTCAGGGCGCGGACATCGTCAAGCACAGCGATGCGCTGTACAAGATCCAGCTGGAGCGTCGCGACGTCGAAAGCAGCCAGGCGCGCACCTTGCAGACCATCGCCACCCTGCTGGCATTGCTGGTGGGCATCGTGGCAGCCGTCCTGATCACCCGGCAGATCACCCGGCCGTTGCAGGACACCCTGGCCGCGGTTGAGAAAATCGCCAGCGGTGACCTGACCCAGCAGTTGCATGTCACCCGCCGCGACGAGCTGGGGGTGCTGCAGCAAGGCATTGCCCGCATGGGCACGACCCTGCGCGAGCTGATCGGCGGCATTCGCGATGGCGTGACCCAGATCGCCAGCGCTGCCGAGGAGCTGTCAGCCGTGACCGAACAGACCAGTGCCGGTGCCAACAGCCAGAAAGTCGAAACCGACCAAGTGGCTACGGCGATGCACGAGATGGCCGCCACGGTTCAGGAAGTGGCGCGCAATGCCGAACAGGCTTCGCAGGCGGCCACAGGTGCCGATGGCGAAGCGCGGGCCGGGGATCGGGTGGTGGGCGAGGCAATCTGCCAGATCGAGCGCCTGGCGCAGGACATGCACCGCTCCACCGAGGCCATGACCGCGTTGCAGCAGGAAAGCCAGAAAATCGGCAGCGTCATGGACGTGATCAAGTCGGTGGCCGAGCAGACCAACCTGCTAGCCCTCAACGCGGCCATCGAGGCGGCGCGTGCGGGTGAAGCCGGGCGCGGTTTTGCCGTGGTGGCAGATGAAGTGCGCGGGCTGGCCCAGCGTACGCAGAAGTCGACCGAGGAAATCGAGGAGCTGATCGCCAGCCTGCAGCATGGCACCCAGCAGGTGGCCAATGCCATGCAGGGCAGCCGCGCCTTGACCGACAGCAGCGTCGAACTGGCGCGCAAGGCGGGTGAGTCGCTGGAGAACATCACAGGCACCGTGTCGAGCATCCAGTCGATGAACCAGCAGATTGCCGCTGCGGCCGAGCAGCAGAGCGCGGTGGCTGAAGAGATCAGCCGCAGCATCCTGAATGTGCGCGATGTGTCGGAGCAGACGGCCTCGGCCAGCGACGAGACGGCGGCGTCGAGCGTTGAGCTGGCGCGGCTTGGGGGTGAGTTGCAAATGCTGGTCAGCCGGTTCCGGGTTTGACCTGAAGCAAAGGGTTGGACGGGGGGCCGTAGCAGAGGCGCCGCAGCAGTTTGTGCAGCCTGTCGTGGAGCTGGTTACATGGGGCCGCTTTGCGGCCCATCGCGGCCGGTCCGGCGCCCCGGCAAGGCCGCTCCCACGGGTTTGCGTATCCAGAGGCTACCCGAATCCTGTGGGAGCGGCCTTGTGCCGCGATAGGCCGCACAGCGGCCTCAGCTTTTGTTGCGGTCCCCAGCCATTGGCTGAATGCCAGCACTCCGGCGCGCCATCAGCCTTTTCACTTCACTACCATCCCTACCCCACGACCACGTGGGTCGGACGCGGTCTCAAGCGTCTGTCCATTGACCCGAATGGCCTGGATGTCGCCCATCTCCCAGCCTTGGTCCTCCAACACATAACCCATCTTGTTCAGATCAGCGGCCACCTGCCCGGTCAGCGGCGCATAGCTGTCGAAATAGATCGTGTCCTTGGGCAGCAACTGGTGGTGCACCCGCTGCGCAGCCACTGCCTTGTCCAGCGGCATGCCGTAGTCGTACAGGTTGTTCATCACCTGGAAAATCGAGGTGAAAATACGCGACCCACCCGGCGTGCCGATCACCAGCTCCACCTTGCCGTCACGGGTCATGAGGCTGGGGCTCATTGAAGACAGCATGCGCTTGCCCGGCTCGATGGCATTGGCATCGCCACCGATTACGCCGAACGCATTGGCAGCACCTGGCTTGGCGCTGAAGTCGTCCATCTCGTCATTGAGCAGGAACCCGGCCCCCTTGACCACCACGCCACTGCCGTAATCGAGGTTGAGCGTGTAGGTGTTGCTGACTGCATTGCCGGCCTTGTCGACGATGGAGAAATGCGTGGTCTGGTGCGGCTCCAGCCCTGGCTTGACCTGATCGGTGGCGGAAATGGCCTTGGGATTGACCTGCGCTGCGCGCTTAGCCAGGTAATCCTTGGCCACCAACTGGTCCACGGGCACTTTTGTAAAAGCCGGGTCGCCAAGGTAGTCGGCCCGATCGGCGAAGACGCGCTTTTCAATCTCGGCCAACAGGTGGATGTACTGCGCAGAGTTGTGCGCCACACCCTTGAAATCGGCGGCACGGTCCTCCTTGATGCCCAACAGCTGGGCCAGGGCAACCCCACCGGAACTGGGCGGAGGCGCGGTGTACACCACATTGCCGCGCCAGCTGACGGCCATTGGCTCGCGCCACACGGCCTTGTAGTCCTTCAGGTCCTGCTTGGTGATCAGCCCCTTATCGGCCTGCATCTGCGCCACCAGCAGGTCGGCGGTCTTACCCTGGTAGAACTCGCTCACGCCCTTGTCGGCGATGCGCTCGAGGGTCTGGGCCATCTCGGGTTGTTTGAACAGCTCACCGACCTTCATGCTGCCGAAGTAGTCGTTGAAGTTGGTGGCGGTCTTGAACATGCCCTGGGCATCGTTGCGGTACTGATACTGCTTGTCCGCGACCTTGAAGCCGTTTTTAGCGTAGCCGATGGCCGGCGTCAGCAGCTCGCTCCATGGTAGCTTGCCGAACTTGCGATGGGCCTCCCACAAGCCCATCACCGTGCCTGGTACGCCCGCAGCACGGGCCCCCACCAGGCTCAGGTTCTCGATCACTTCGCCCTTGTCATCCAGGTACATGTTGCGCGTGGCCGCCTTGGGCGCCACTTCACGGTAGTCGAGGAAATAGGGCTTGCCGTCCACGAACAACGTCATGAAACCACCACCGCCAATGTTGCCGGCCTCGGGGTAAGTGACTGCCAGCGTGAATGCGGTGGCTACCGCGGCATCGACCGCGTTGCCGCCTTTTTTCAGGATATCGGCGGCTACCTGGGCGCCGTACTGATCAGGCGCGGCGACAGCCCCGCCCTCCAGGGCAACGGCGTACACCGATGAGCTGCCCAACAGCGCGGCTGCCAGAGCCAGGTATTGGAAAGGGACGCTACGCATGACACATTCCTTGGGTGTTGTTCTTGTGGGACCGTCAGTAAGACCCAAGCGTCAGGCCTGTGCAATCTCATCGTCCAGCACGCGCCGCCCCTAGGCAGCAGATGTCGCGTTCAGGCAACTGAACAGGCGTAGATCGCCAACTTGCGCTGGATGAAATCCAGGAAGCATTGAATGCGCAGGGCCAGTTGGGTATTGCGGTAGTACACCGCATGGATGGGCTGACGGTGGCCGTTACTGGCCTGGGGCAGCACGACCTGAAGACGGCCGCTGCGAATGTCTTCGTGGGTCATGAAGTGCGACAGGCTGACGATGCCCTCCCCGGCCAGCGCCAGCTGGCGCAGCGTCTCGCCGCTGGACGCGACCAGCGTGGGCCGAATGGTCCAGTGCTCGCCCTGAGCATGGCGCAGAGGCCATTGGTTCAACGTCTCGGGTTGGCTGAAGCCAAGCAGGCAGTGATCGGCCAGATCCTCGACCCGCTGCGGTGTGCCGTGACGCCTCAGATAAGCCGGGCTGGCGAGTACCTGCACCGGGCTGCAACCCAGGTTGCGCGCGTGCAGGCTGGAATCGGCCAGCTCGCCGATGCGAATGGCCACGTCGGTACTGTGCTCAAGCAGGTCGATGATCAGGTCGTCGGTGTTGAGCGCCAACTCGATGCCAGGGTACTGCTGCCGGAACTCGCCTATCCAGGGCACGATGGCGTGAAGCATGAATGGCGTGGCCGCGTTGACCCGCAGGCGACCGGTGGGCGTCTGCCGGTTCATCGCCAGGCGCTCTTCCAGCTCGTCCATCTGCCGCAGCACCTGCCTTGCCTGTTCGAGAAAGAACCGTCCTTCCTCGGTCAGGTCCATGCGCCGGGTGGTGCGGTTGACCAGCGTGGTGCCCAGCTTGGCCTCCAGGCGCGCCAGGGTTCGGCTGACTGCCGAGGGCGTCTGGCCCATCTGCGCGGCCGCTGCTGAGATCGACCCACCGTCGATGACGGCGACGAACACCTGGAGTTCTTCGGATCGGGTTTTCACATCAAGGCCTGTGGATAGAGTCGCCAGGGTCTAGATAGCCGCTTGCGCGAGGGAAGTCCAGCGATGCCCACAATGCAGAGGCCTACTGAGCCTTGCCAAACACGCGGTCCAGGTGCGCTTGATAGGCCGCCAACGCGGCCGGGACATCCGGGCGCTTCATGACGTCGGTGGCCAGGAAGGTCGGCAAGCCGCTCATGCCCAGGAACTGCTGCGCCTTGTGGAAAGGGAAGTACACCGCATCCACACCTTTGCCCTCGAAGAAGTCGTCAGCCTCGTCGAACGCTTGCTGCGGAGCATTCCACGTGAGCGACAGCATGTACTGCTTGCCTTGAATGAGCCCGCCACTGCCGTATTTTTGCGTGTGATCCGAGCGAGTACGACCATCACTGGCATACAAGCTGCCATGCCCGGCAGTGAAGACCTCATCGAGGTACTTCTTGACGGTCCAGGGGGCGCCCATCCACCAGCCTGGCATCTGGTAGATCACCACGTCAGCCCAGAGGAATTTCTCCACCTCCTCCTGCACGTCATAGCCCCCGTCGATAAAGGTCTGACGTACGTCGAAACCTGCACGGTCAAGGTGCGCCAGTGCGGCCTCGTGCAGGGTGGTATTGAGCTGCCCGGCGGAATGGGCAAACTGTTTGCCGCCGTTGAGTAGCAGGATGTTTTTCATAGGGGCCTCCCGGACCTGGACACTGATTGCAGGCAAGCAGGTTAAAGTCAGGCCCGGTTGGGAAACAGCCAATAAAAGGCAAAATACATTTGCCTCAAGATCACGAATCGGCAGGGATTATTGCTTTAATCTCTAGCACTCCCGAAGCAGGAGAACGTCATGAACGAGCAGTACGCCTTCATCCTTAAAGCCAAGACACGCCCGGAAATGGCAGAAGCCTTCGAGCAACTGTTCCGGCCCTATGTCGAGCCCAGCCGCCGCGAACCCGGCTGTATCGAATACCACATGCTGCGCGATCAGCAGGACCCGAGCCTGTTCGTGTTCTTCGAAGTCTGGGCGAACAAGGCGGCACTGGATGTGCACTCGGCCCTGCCGCACATGGCCGCTTTTTTCGACCGGCGCATGGATTACCTGGAGCGCGACTTCGAAATCCAACGGGTCGACATGCTCAGCGGCTCATCCGCTAACCGTTGATCAGCAAATGCACGCCCAGCAGCATCAGGCCCACGAAGAAACAGCGGCGAAACACCTGTGCGCTGACGCGTCGACGCAGCCACTGGCCCGCCTGCATGCCAAGCAGGGCGGGCACCACCACCAGTAAAGAGGCACCCAGCGCCGGACCGCCGAGTACGCCCTGCCCGGCAAGGCCGAAGGCCAGCGCCAGGGTGGACACCGTAAATGCCAGCCCAAGGGCCTGAATCATCTCATCACGGTTAAGACCAAGGCTTTGCAGGTAAGGCACTGCCGGCATCACGAACACGCCCGTGGCCGCACTGATCACCCCGGTAGCCAGGCCGCAGACAGGACCTAGCCACCCTTCCCGTTTCCGCGCAACGCGCAAGGCCGGCCCAGCCAGCCCGTAAACGGCATAGAGCATCAGTGCGCCCCCCAGTGCATGCGCGGCCCAGGGGCCACTGCTGATGCCCAGCCACATACTGCCCAGCAAGGTGCCGATGAAAATCATGGCCAGCATCGGGCCCAGCCTGCGCAGCAACGCCTGCAAATGCCCCCCTGCCGCCAGTTGCCAGAGGTTGGTCACCGTGGAGGGGACGATCAGCAACGCAGCAGCCTGCGCAGGTGGCATAGCCAGGCCCAGCAGCCCCATGGCAACAGTTGGCAGGCCGAGCCCGATCACGCCTTTGACGGCACCTGCCAGAAGAAAGGTGGCAAATACCAGCGCAGTCAACAATGGGCCAAGGTCTTGGTAAAACGCTGTGAAGGTCATCATGTGCCCATCATGGTCAATGCATGACGTGCTGAACATCTGTCATATTCGTGGTCAGCCTATTGCCCAGACAGAGCCTCATGCATTTTGACCTCGTTGACCTGACGCTTTTCCGGCACACCGTCGAGTGCGGCAATATCACCGCCGGCGCTGGGCGCAGCCACCTTTCGCTGCCGGCAGCCAGCGCCCGGATTCGTGCCATGGAAGCGTCCCTGGGCGTTGCACTCTTGCTGCGCAATCGCCGGGGTGTCTGCCCCACGCCTGCGGGGCAGGCCTTGCTGCAACATGCCCGGCTCATCGCGCAACAGGTCGAGCGCTTGCAATTCGACCTGGGTCAGTACGCGCAAGGGCATCAGGGCCAGGTGCGCTTGCTGTGTAACACCGCGGCCCTGACCCAATACCTGCCCGAACTGCTGGCGGCCTATCTGGCCGAGAACCCTGGGATGAGCGTGGATGTGCAGGAGCACCCGAGCTTGCGCATCGTGCAGGCCATCACCCAGGGCATGGCCGACCTGGGTATCATCTCCAGCGCAGCCCCTAGCGAGCATCTACAGACACGACCCTTTCGTGACGACCCGTTGGTACTGGTGACGCCGAATGATCACCCGCTCGCCAACCTTCCCACGCCGCGCTTCGTCGACAGCCTGGCCCATGGTCATGTCGGTCTCGGGCCGGCCAGTGCCCTGGCCCTTTACCTGGAAGAGCAGGCGCTGCGTGCAGGCCAGCGCATGCGCGTCAGGGTCCGCGCCGAGGGCTTGGAGGGTGTGTTGCGCATGGTCGCAGGCGGTGCCGGCGTCGGCGTCGTACCCCTGGCGGCGGTGCAGCGCTGGCAAGGGGTGTTGCCGCTGCGGGCCATGGCACTGCAGGAACCCTGGGCTAACCGGAGGTTGCTGTTGTGCGCGCGGGACTTCGCGGCCCTGCCAGGCTATGCAGCGGCATTGGTGGGGGTATTCACCGAGCGGACCTGAAACTTCTTGCAGCGCAGTCATGGTACCTGCGGCTTTACCGGCCACCAGGACTGCACCAGAATGCGCGACAACGCCCCACCAAAAAGGACTTGCCAGTGGCATCGATCTACCAGCTCAAACCCCGTTTCCAGGCCCTGCTGCGGCCTCTGGTGCAGCGCCTGTATGACCGGGGCATCACGGCCAACCAAGTCACGCTCGCCGCTGCCGTCATCTCCGTTGCGCTAGGGTTGTTGCTAGCGGCCCTGCCTCACCTCCACGGTTTGTTCATCCTGGTGCCAATATGGATGCTGCTGCGCATGGCACTCAATGCCATCGACGGCATGCTGGCGCGCGAATTTGCCCAGCAATCCACCCTTGGCGCCTATCTGAACGAGCTGTGCGACGTGATCGCCGATGCCGCCTTGTACCTGCCGTTCGCGCTCTTGGTGGGCGTGTGGCCGGCGCTGGTGGTGCTGGTGGTGCTGCTGGCGACGGTCAGCGAATACGCGGGCGTAATGGGCCCCTTGGCAGGTGCATCGCGCCGTTACGACGGGCCCATGGGCAAGAGCGACCGCGCCTTCGCCTTCGGCGTACTGGGTACCGGTGTCGCCCTGGGTTTGCTTGACGGCACCTGGGTCAATGGATTGCTGCTTGTGATCCTGGCGCTCTGCCTCTATACCCTCTACAACCGGGTGCGTCACGGGCTGGCTGAAACCCGCTGAGTCTTCGCTCGTCGCATAAGGATATCGACCATGCGCCAAGCGCAAAGCCTGCATTTTTCCACCCATGACGGTGTCGAGCTGCACTACCGTCACTGGCCTGCCACGCGCAACGAACACCAGCCGCGTCGGGCGGTGGTGATGTTCCACCGCGGCCATGAACACGGCGGGCGAATGGCCCACCTGGCCGATGAGCTGGCCATGCCGGGCTATGACTTTTTTGCCTGGGATGCCCGCGGCCACGGCCTGTCGCCCGGCGCACGCGGGGACAGCCCAGGCTTTGCGACCAGCGTGCGCGATGTGCAGACGTTCATCGAGCACATTCAGGCCCGCCACGGGCTGGCCGAACAGGACCTGGTGGTGCTGGCGCAGAGTGTCGGCGCGGTGCTGGTGGCCACCTGGGCGCATGATTACGCACCCAAGGTACGTTGCCTGGTGCTGGCGTCTCCGGCGTTCAAGGTCAAGCTGTATGTACCTTTTGCACGCCCTGGCCTGAAGCTGCTCAAGGCCGTGCGCGGCAATTTCTTCGTCAACAGCTACGTCAAGCCACAACTGCTGACCCATGATCCGGAACGGGTCATGTCGTACAAGGCAGACCCGCTGATCAGCCGGCCCATTTCGGTGACCATGCTGCTAGGCCTGTATGAAGCCGCCGAGCGAGTGGTGGCCGACGCCCAGGCGATTCAGCTACCCACGCAACTGCTGGTCTCCGGTGCAGACCTGGTGGTCGAGCGCGCACCTCAGCAGCGCTTCTTCGACCGGCTGGGCAGTGCGCGCAAGGAGATGCACGTGCTGCCAGGGTTCTTCCACGACACCTTGGGCGAGCGCGAGCGGACACACGCCTTGCGCCGTATTGAGCGATTCGTCGAGCATTGCTTCGCCTGCCCGGTCGAACGGCTTTCGCTGCTCGATGCGGACAAGATCGGCGCCAGTTGCGCCGAGGCCGAGAGCCTGGCCGCGCCCTTGCCCCGCCACTCGCTGCGCGGGCTTTACTGGCGCGCCACCCGTGCCGGGCTGCGCTTGGGCAGCAAGGTAGCGGACGGCGTGCGGCTTGGCTTCGACACGGGTTTCGATTCGGGCAGCACACTGGATTATGTGTACCGCAACCAGCCTGCGGGCAAAGGCGGGCTGGGCCGCCTGGTCGACCAGAACTACCTCAATGCCATCGGTTGGCGTGGCATTCGCCAGCGCAAGGTGCATGTCGAAGCGCTGCTGCGCCTGGCCATGGATCGTCTGCGCGATGCCGGCCGCCCGGTGCACATCGTGGATATCGCAGCCGGCCATGGCCGCTACATTCTCGAAGCCCTGCAACAGGTCGATCAGCGCCCTGAGTCAATCCTGCTGCGCGACTACAGCCCGCTCAACGTGCAACAAGGCGCCGCACTGATCCAGGAAAAGGGCCTGGGTGACATTGCCCGTTTCGTTCAGGGCGATGCCTTCGACCGTCATAGCCTGGCGACGCTGGAGCAGCCTCCGACGCTGGCAGTGGTATCAGGCCTGTATGAACTGTTCGCCAGCAACACCCTGGTGAGCCATTCACTGGCTGGCCTGGCCCAGGCGATGGAGGATGGCGGTTACCTGGTCTACACCGGTCAACCGTGGCATCCGCAACTGGAGATGATTGCGCGCGCCTTGACCAGCCACCGGGGTGGCCAGGCTTGGGTGATGCGTCGCCGCAGCCAGGCAGAAATGGACCAGCTGGTTGAAGCAGCGGGCTTTCGCAAGGTGACCCAACGCATCGACGAGTGGGGGATTTTCAGTGTCAGCCTCGCTCAACGGGTGCGCTGAGTGGACCTTGTGTTGGTCGCCAGCCTGTTGCGCCGGGGCCGGCAACTGGCAGGGCTCTCGGACGGCATGACCCTGCTGGCGCTCGGGTTCGGCCTGGTGCCGTTGCTTGGCGCGGCGCTGTCGCCCTGGTCGGTTGTGCCGTGCCTGCTGCTCGTTGGCCTGGGCATGCTGCACAAGTACTGGGCCATTCGCGTTGCGCTCGATGCCGAGCTGTTCGCGCACCTGGCCCAAAGCCAAGACCTGGCGGCAGACATGCAGGCGCTGGACCGCGCGTTGTTCGACCATGGGCTCAAGCCGCAGCCGACCGATGCGCGTACCTGGCCGCTGCGCAGCCGGGCTGCGCTCGGCCTGCTGCGTCGCCAGGCCCTGTGCCTGGGCCTGCAACTCACGGTGGCCTTGGCTACCGTGCTGATACTGTCTATCAAAGGATGATGAACGCTCCATGCTCGCCAACCTCACCGCCTACCTGATCACTTCGGCCGCACGCCTGATTACCGGGGCGCGAGCCCTCTGGCTGGGGTGCACGCCCCTTCCGGTGCAGCGGCTGTACTTTGCCAACCACAGCAGCCACGGCGATTTCGTCCTGCTGTGGGCATCGCTGCCCCAGACGCTGCGGCGTCGCACTCGGCCGGTAGCTGGCGCCGACTACTGGGCCAAGCCGGGTATTCGCGATTTTCTCATCCGCAAGGTGTTCAATGGCGTGCTGATCCAGCGACAACGCGACGAAGGCCAGGGTCACCCCTTGCAACCGGTGCTCGATGCCGTGGCCCAGGGCGATTCGCTGATCTTCTTTCCCGAAGGCACACGCAACCTCAGCGATGAGCCCTTGTTGCCGTTGCGAAGTGGCCTGTATCACCTGGCGGCGGCCCACCCACAGGTCGAGCTGGTGCCGGTGTGGATCGCCAACCTCAATCGTGTGATGCCCAAGGGACGCGCCTTGCCGTTACCGTTGCTGTGCACCCTGAGTTTCGGCGAACCCTTGCGCCTGCAGGCCGACGAAAGCAAGCAAGCCTTTCTGGAGCGGGCTGGCCAGGCCCTGCTCGATCTAGCCCCCAAGGACGTTTGACATGCACGACAATACCTTCGCGCTGTTCGCCGGCATCGGCGCCCTGCTGCTGCTCGCCAGTGTGATCGGCCGTGTCCTGAAATGGCGCGCAGGCCCCGGGCCCCATGCGGTGATCGACAACCTCAACGCCCGCATCAATGCCTGGTGGGTCATGGTGCTGGTGATCGGCATCGCCTTCGTCTTCGGCAAATACGGCGTGATCGTGTTGTTCTACGGCGTGTCGTTCTACGCCTTGCGCGAATTCATGACCCTCACCCCCACCCGGCGCAGTGACTACCCCGCCCTGGCAGCGGCGTTCTACATTGCGCTGCCCGTCCAGTACGTGCTGATCGCCATGGACTGGTATGGCCTGTTCAGCATCTTCATTCCGGTCTACCTGTTCCTGTTGCTGCCGATCCTGGCAAGCCTGGGGGGCGACACCACGCGCTTTCTGGAGCGGGCTTCCAAGGTGCAGTGGGGCTTGATGATCGCGGTGTACTGCGTGTCGGCGGTACCGGCGCTGATGACCCTGGAGATTCCCGGTTTTGAAGGGCGCAACCTGCTGCTTATCGCCTGGCTGATCGTGGTGGTGCAGCTCAGTGATGTGCTGCAGTACGTGTGCGGCAAGCTGTTCGGCAAGCGCAAGGTGGCGCCAAACCTCTCGCCCTCCAAAACCCTCGAGGGCCTGGTGGGCGGCGTGGCACTGGCCACGCTGATCGGCGCGCTGCTGTGCTGGATCACGCCGTTCAGCTTCTGGCAGGCTGCCCTGATGGCCCTGGCGGTCAATGCCATGGGCTTCTTTGGTGGGCTGGTGATGTCGGCGATCAAGCGCGACCGTGGCGTGAAGGACTGGGGGCACATGATCGAAGGCCATGGCGGCATGCTCGACCGCATCGACTCGGTCTGCTTCGCTGCACCGGTATTTTTCCACTTCGTGCGTTACTGGTGGGCTTGAAGCGGCGCCAAGGCCTGGTAGCGAACTAGCCTGTAGCCTGAGCTGAACCTGCATGAACAGCGCGACCAGGCACCTGGACGTCGACTTCAGGCAACTGCACGGGCGCTTCAACACCTATGGTGACGGGTCATTCAACCAGTCACAGGAGTTGTGCCATGTCCGATTTCATCACCGTGCTGCGTGAGACCTGCCCCACCCCGGTCGTGGACGCTACCAAGTGGAAACGCATCGGGGGCGACCCGCACACCGTGAACCTGAACGCCTACCTGTCAGCCGACGGCAGCAAGATCATGGGCACCTGGATCTGCACCCCAGGCAAGTTCGAAGTCAACTATGACAAGTGGGAATACTGCCACTTCCTCGATGGCTACTGCATCGTCACCCCGGAAGGCGAGGAACCGAAGCACCTCAAGGCAGGTGACGTGTTCGTGATCGAGCCAGGAATGAAGGGCACCTGGGAAGTGGTCGAGACAGTGCGCAAGTACTTCGTCTTCGCCTGATTCGCAGGCGCAGGGGGCGCAATGAGCCGCCCCCTGCACGTTCATGACGTGCCCCTTTGCTCACTGTGGCTTGCGGTAGGCCTCGATGATGGCCGAGAAGTCCTTGCCCCCCTCCCCGCGCAGGCTCATGGCCTGGTACAGCTGTTGCGCAACGGCGCCAAGGATCACAGGCTGGCGGGCCTGACGCGCAGCTTCAGTGGCCAGCCCCAGGTCCTTGAGCATCAATTCGGCGCCGAAGCCGCCGGTGTAGCCACGCGAAGACGGCGCCGTTTCGATCACGCCAGGCCAGGGATTATAGGTGTCGGAGCTCCAACAGCGTCCGGTGGAGCTGTTGATGATCCCTGCCAGCACCTGGGTGTCGATACCCAAGGCATTGCCCAGTGCCATGGCCTCGGACACACCGATCATCGAAATGCCCAGCAGCAGGTTGTTGCAGATCTTGGCGATCTGCCCCGTCCCCACTTCGCCGCAGTGCACGATGTTGCGGCCCATTTGCTCGAGCACCGGCTTGAGCGCTGCGAACAGTGCGTCGCTGGCCCCGACCATGAACGTCAGCGTACCGGCCGCCGCCCCACCCGTGCCCCCTGAGACCGGTGCATCGCCCATGTCCACGCCCCTGGCGGCCGCCGCCTTGGACACCTCGCGGGCGGTTTGCGGGTCGATGGTGCTGCAATCGACGGTAGGCGTGCCAGCTCGGATCCCGGCCAATACCCCATCGTCATCGAGGTAGACGCTGCGTACGTGCGCGGCGGCCGGCAACATGGTGATGACCAGGTCGCTTTCGGCCACCGCCTCGCGTGGTGAGGCGCTGGCCTGCCCACCCAGGGCGCCGAGTTCTGCCAGTACCTCCTTGTTCAGGTCGAACAGGGCAAGGTGGTGACCGGCCTTGATCAGGTTGCGGGCCATGGGGGCGCCCATGTTGCCCAAGCCAATGAATGCGATACGCATGTCGTGCTCCTTAGCGCAGGCTGATGGTGGTGTTCACGCCGTCGTTGATACTGTCGTCATCGAACCAGCGGGCGGTAACCGTCTTGGTCTGGGTGTAGAACTGCACCACCTGCTTGCCGTACGGCCCCAGGTCTCCCAGCTTGGAGCCGCGCGAGCCGGTGAAGCTGAAGAACGGTACGGGTACCGGGATCGGGATGTTGATGCCCACCTGCCCGACGTCGATCTCGCTCTGGAACTTGCGCGCCGCCGCGCCGCTCTGGGTGAACAGACCGGTCCCGTTGCCGAACGGGTTGGCGTTGACCAGTGCGATGGCCTCGTCGAGGGTATCGACCTCGAGCGTGACCAGCACCGGCCCGAAGATTTCCTGGGTATAGACCTGCATGTCGGTGGTCACGCCCGAGAACAAGGTGGGGCCGACGAAGTTGCCTTGCTCATAGCCCGGCACCTTGACGTCGCGGCCATCGAGCTCCAACGTGGCGCCTTCTCGGATGCCGCTCTCGATCAGGCTCAGTACACGCTCCTTGGCCCGCTTGGACACCACCGGCCCCACATCGGTACCCGGCTCGCAGCCAGCGTTGACGCTGAGCTTGCTCGCCGCCTGCTTGATGTCCGGCAGCCATTCGCGGGCCTTGCCCACCAGCACCGCGACCGAGGTGGCCATGCAGCGCTGGCCTGCGGCACCAAAGGCCGCCCCTACAAGGGCATTCACGGTCTGCGTACGGTTGGCGTCCGGCAGCACCACGGCATGGTTCTTGGCGCCCATCATCGACTGCACGCGCTTGCCATGCTGGCTGGCCAGGTTGTAGACATGGGTACCCACTTCGGTCGAGCCGACGAAGGAAATCGCCTTGATGTCCTGGTGCGTGCACAGGGCATCGACCACGGCCTTGCCCCCATGGACGACGTTGAGCACACCGGCCGGCACCCCGGCCTCCACGGCCAGCTCGACCAGCAACAGCGTGGACAACGGGTCCTGCTCGGAGGGCTTGAGCACGAACGTATTGCCACAGACGATGGCCATGGGGAACATCCACAGCGGGATCATCGCGGGGAAGTTGAACGGTGTGATGCCGGCGCACACCCCGATCGGCTGGCGCAAGGTGTAGGTATCGACACCGCCTGCCACGTTTTCGGCGAATTCGCCCATTTGCAGGGTGCCGATGGAAGCCGCGTGCTCAACCACTTCCAGGCCACGGAAGATATCGCCCTCGGCGTCGGCCAGTGTTTTACCCTGCTCGGCGCTCAGCACCTGGGCGATGCGCTTGCTGTGCTCACGAATCAGCGCCTGGAGCTTGAGCATGATGCGCATGCGCGCGCCAATCGGCGTATGCCGCCAGGTCGAGAAGGCACGCTGGGCCGCTGCCACGGCGGCGTCCACCTCCTCGGTGGTGGCGAACGGAACACGCGCCAGCACGGCCTGGGTGGCCGGGTTGACGATATCGCGCCACTCGCTCGTTCGGGACTCCACCCATTGGCCATCGATCAGCAGCTTGGCCTGCTCGACCTTGGTCTGATCAGGGGACTGGGGTGCGTTCATCTGCGTTCTCCTTGGAATTATTGTCAGGACGAGATCGCCAGCGCCGTCGCTAACGCGGGGTGGCGTAAGAGGGCATGTTTCGAGTATAGATGTGCAAACATCCTACAAGAACGCATAAAAATTCCGGATCATCATGCAAAAAGACCTCACATCCCTGAGCGCGCTCAACTGGGACGACTTGAAGTTCTTTCTTGAAGTAGCCCGCACCCGCAAGGCCAGCAGCGCGGCCAAACGCCTGAGCGTGGACTACACCACCGTCTCGCGGCGCATCACGTCGCTGGAGGGGGCGCTTGGCACCTTGTTGTTCGAAAAATCGCGCACCAGCGGTTTTGTGCTGACGGCAGAAGGCCAACGCCTGCTCGGTTATGCCGAGGCCATCGAGAGTACGCTGCACATGGCGTGTGAGCAGGTGTCAGGCTCCGGGGTGGCGCTGTCGGGGCATGTGCGCATGGGCTGCACCGAAGGCTTCGGCAGCTTCTTCATCACCCCGCAGCTGAGCCACTTCGTCGATGCATACCCGGCGATTTCAGTGGATATCCTGCCGCTGCCGCACTTCATCAGCCTGTCCAAGCGCGAGGCAGACATCGTCATCGCCCTGGAACGCCCGGAACACGGGCCCTATGTATGCTGCAAGCTGTGCGACTACCGGCTGCGCCTGTACGCCACCCAGGCCTACCTGGACAGCCACGCGCCGATCCAGGCCGTTGCCGACCTGGCCGGGCATCCCTTCATCAGCTATGTCGACGACCTGGCTTTCAGCTCCGAGCTGCTGTACCTGGCCAACCTGATCCCTGGGGCCACGGCCCACCTGCGCAGTACCAGCGTGATTGCCCAGTACACCGCGGCGCTTCAAGGTCGGGGGCTGGCCATTCTGCCGTGTTTTCTGGCCGCGCAGGACCCGCGGCTGGTCACGGTGCTGCCCGATCAGGTGGAGGTGACGCGGCAATTCTGGATGTATTGCCGCGAAGACCTGCGCAAACTCAAGCGCATCACCTTGTTGTGGGACTACATCCGCGAGGTGACCGAAGCCAATGCCCCACTGATGATGGGGCAGGATACGGTGATGCGTTTTGCCGAGGCCTGCACCCAGCCCTGACGGCGCTCGCCCTCACACCTGCTCGAGCATCAACCCCGAGATACGTCGAACCTTGCGCTCCACGGCTTCCTCGAAGATGCCCTGGCGAGGTTCCACCAGGCTGAAGCAGTGCTTGGCACGGGTGATGCCGGTGTAGATCAGCTCCTTGGTCAGCACCGGATTGAGTGCGTCGGGCAGGACCAGTGCGGTATGGCCGAATTCCGAGCCCTGGGATTTGTGCACGGTCATGGCGAACACGGTTTCCACCTCGTTCAAGCGGCTGGGCAGTACAAAGCGTACGCCACCCTTGCCATCGTTGCGGGGAAAGGCCACGCGCAGCAATGGCTTGCCCTGTTCGTCCGGCAGGCACAGGGCGATGCCGATGTCGCCGTTCATCAAACCCAGCCCATAGTCGTTGCGCGTGACCAACACCGGGCGGCCCTCGTACCAAGGCTGCTGGCTGTCGATCAGGCGGGCGTTGTGCAGCACCCGCGCCACGCGCTCGTTCAACCCTTCAACGCCCCAGGCGCCGCGGCGCACGGCGCACAACAGCTGGAAATCCTCGAAACTGTGCAAGACCTTGGCAGCCCAGCGCTCCCACGCAGGGTCGTCAAAGGGAGTGTCCAGCGCCGGACGCTGGCTGCCCAGTGTACGCAGGTAGCTGCGATAGCCCTGGGGGCCTTCTGCGCCGCGGTCCAGGCCGTCGAGCAGCAGGCGATCGAAGGCGCGGTCATGCTCCTGTTTCAGGGCCAGGCTGTGGACGTCGGGCGGCGGCATGGCCAGCAGGTTGCGCGCCGCATGGCTTTGCTGGCGGTTGACCAACCGGGCGAGCTGGCCGATGCCGCTGCCTTCGCCGAAGCGCCGGGAAAAGCGCAGCATGACCACCTGCTGAGCCAGTGGGTGGCGCTGTTCATCACCTGGCTCAAGACCGCTTTCAGACAGCGATTGCCCGCCAATATGCTCCAGCCATGCTTGGGTCGCTGGGGAGTAGCGGCCCTGCTCGGCATCCCGGCACAAATCACCCAGCACCGCACCGGCCTCCACCGAGGCCAGCTGATCCTTGTCACCCAGCAGCACCAGCCGTGCCTTTGGCGGCATGGCATCGAGCAGGTTGGCCATCATCTCCAGGTCGATCATCGAGGCTTCATCGACCACCAGTACGTCCAGGGGCAGCGGGTTGGCGGCATTGTGACGGAAATGTCGCGAGCCTGGACGGCTGCCGAGCAGGCGGTGCACGGTGCTGACTTCAGTGGGGATATGGCCACGCACGGCGCTGCTGACCTGCAGACGCTCGACTTGCTGGCCAATGGATTCGGTCAGGCGAGCAGCGGCCTTGCCCGTGGGCGCCGCCAGGCGGATGCGCAACGGCCTGCCCGCTTCCACTGCCGGGGCCTGGAGCAAGGCAAGCAGGCGTACCACGGTGGTGGTCTTGCCGGTGCCAGGCCCACCGGTGATGATGCTGAACCCGGCGCGCGTGGCCAGGGCGCAGGCAAGCTTCTGCCAGTCCACCTGCCCTGCGAGGCTGCCGCCCTCGAACAGGGCGTCCAGACGCGCCGCCAGGTCTGGGGGTATGGCGTCGGCCTGGGTCAGGCGTTGGCGCAATGTGCTGTCGATGCGTCGTTCATAACTCCAGTAGCGGCGCAGGTAGAGGCGTTCGCCGCTGAGGACCAAAGGCCGTGTGTGCTGCCCGGGCGCATCGGCGGCTGCCACCAGCGGGCTTGCGGCAATGCGCTGGCGCCAGGCGTCCAGGTCAAGGCCGGCCAGCAGCTGGGAGGGCAACAGCAGCGGGCCGGTCAATGCATCACCCTCAGGCGGTAACGAGAGCGCGAAGTCAGGTTCGGCCAAGGTCTGCTGCAAGTCCAGGCAGACGTGCCCATGCCCCAGCTGATGGCTGGCAAGGGCGGCGGCCAACAGCAACAGCGGGTCACTGCCCGGCGCAAGCGTCTCCAGAAATGACACGAAAGCACGGTCCAGCGCACGCAACCAACCGCGTTCGACCCAGCGATCGAGCAGTTGCAACAGGTCACTGCTGCGGTGCTGAGGGGCCAGGGCCAGCAAATGCTCGGCTTGCAGGGGGCTGGGCAGCAGGTCGAGGAGGCTTCGGCTCATGGGGCGTCTCCGGCAAACAGGTCATGCGCAGCAGGCGCGTGCTCGCCGCGAAACAACGCATCGAGGGTTTCGATCAACTCGCGTGGGGGCTTGGCGTGATAAATGCCATGCCCGCTGCCGTTGGCCCCTCGCAGGAAAATGAAAAGGGCCCCGCCGACATGAAGGTCATAGTCATAGTCCGGCAGGCGGGCGCGCAGCTGTCGATGCAGGGCCAACAGGTACAGCACGTACTGCAGGTCGTAACGATGCTCGAGGATGGCTTGCTGCATCGCGGCAGGGTCATATGCCTGGATGTCCGGGCCCAGCCAGTTGGATTTGTAATCGGTCACGTAGTAGCGCCCCTGCAGCTCGAACGCCAGGTCGATGAAGCCCTTGAACATGCCGTTGAGCAACGTCGGCTGCGCGGCTGGGCGCAGTAGCCCTGGATGGGTGTAGTGGGCCACCAGGCGGTCGAGCTGCTGGGCATCGACCTGGTGACTGGCAAACCAGAACTCCATCTCGACCTGATAGTGGGTGAGCTGGCTGAGGGTCACGGTCAGGCCGTTTTGCGCCACTGGCATCGGTGTGTCGAGCAGGCCTGTAAGCCACTGGGTCAGCGTCGGTATCCAGCCCTCCCAGCCGCGCCGGTTACAGCGCTGGCCCACGGTGCGGGCCAGCGCTTGCGGGTTGTCGCGCACCTGGGCAAAGCCTTCGCGCCCGGCCCACTCCAGCAAACCGTGGAGGAACGTGCCGGGGTTGGGACCGCGGGGGAAACGGTGGATGTCTCCGCTATCGGCCGGGACCTCGCGCAGAACCTGGGTATCGACGCGCTCATCATCGAGCAGTTGTTGCGCCAGGGAACTGTCGACGCCCAGCGCCTGTTCGCCGATCCGCAGGGCGCTGTAAGAGGCGATCCACCACTGTTCGGCCGCCGCGCGGCGGGGCATACGGGCTGGAACCAGCTGATGCTGCAACTGCGGTGTCTGGTAGGGCGCCCGGTCCGCCTCCGGAAGCCCTGGGCAGGTAATGTGCGCGCTGGTATCGGCCAGTGCTTGCAACCAGTCTGCCAGTTGCTTGGAGTCGGCAAGCTCAGTGCCGCCGCCCAGCAGGTAGCCGAGCGCCGAGCGATGCAGGTTCGAGCGCTTGTGATTCCCGCGCTTGAGGTCGGCCACCCCCAGCCAGCAGGCGTGCTGGGCACGGGTAAGCGCCACATACAAAAGGCGCAAGTCTTCGGCCAAACGCTCGTCATCGGCGCGCTCGATCTGCGTGGCGTCCGGCGTCAGGGTCAAGTGCGCATTGCCTTGGCTGTCATGCCAGGCGAGCGGCAGGCGGCTACCGTCCACCGGTTTGCTGGAGCAGATGAACGGGAGATATACCAAGGGGTATTCCAGGCCTTTGGACTTGTGGATGGTCACCACCTTGACCAGTTGCTCGTCACTCTCCAGGCGCAGGATCTGCTCCTCGCCAGCCTGGCCTGAACTGGCCAGATGATCGGCCAAGTGCCGGATCAGCGCCTGTTCACCGTCCAGCTCGCCTGCGGCCTGCTGGAGCAACTCGGCCAAGTGCAAGAGGTTGGTGAGCACTCGCTCGCCGTCCGTGCGGCGAATGAGCGTTCGCGGCAGTTCGAAGTCATGCAGTAACTGGCGCAGCATGGGCAGTACGCCCTGGCGCTGCCACGTGTCGCGGTAGGCGCGAAACCGCATCACCCAGCTTTCCCACACCCGTTCGTCCTGGTTCAGGCGATCAAGCGCCGGCAGCGACAGGTCGAGCGTCAAGCTGGCCAACGCCGCCTTGAGCAGACGCTCGGAGTCCGGCTCTGCGCAGGCTTTGAGCCAGGCCAGCAGGTCATGGGCTTCCTGGGCGGCGAACACCGAGTCCTTGTCGGAGAGGTAGACGCTGCGCACGCCTCGGGCAGCGAGCTCCGTGCGGATGCGTTGCGCCTCGTGGCCATCGCGCACCAGGATGGCGATGTCCGAAGGCAGGCACGGGCGCAATTGGCCATTGGCGTGCGCAAAGCCTGCCGCGCCGCGTTGACTGGCGTTGAGCAGGCCCACGATGTGGCTCGCGCAACTGGCGGCCATCTGCTGCCGGTAAACGCCCACCGAAACCGGCTCGTCGCTGGGTAGTTGCCAGCACTGAAGTGCGGCGCAGGGTTGCCCTTGAAGCATCAATTGCTCGCTGCGGCCCTGGGCGCGCACGGCAACGAAGGGCAGAGGGTTGTCGTGCGCCTCCCGAAAGAGGAAGGCGCCACGCCCGCCGGGACGCGCCTCGGCTTGCTGGAACACCTGGTTGACCGCCGCGACCATGCCTTCGCTGGAGCGGTAGTTGGTGTCCAGGCTGTGCAAGCGCCCTTGGGTCGCGCGCCGGGCAGCGAGGTAGGTGTAGATATCGGCACCGCGGAAGGCGTAGATCGCTTGCTTGGGGTCGCCGATCATGAACAGGCCGGTGTCGCCGTGGTTCTCGCCGATGCGGTAGATGCGTTCGAAGATGCCGTACTGGATCGGATCGGTGTCCTGGAATTCATCGATCATCGCCACCGGGAACTGCTCGCGAATCAATCCGGCCAGACGCTCGCCTGCCTCGCTGTGCAGTGCCTGCTGCAACCGCAGGAGCATGTCATCAAAGCCCATTTCCGCGCGGCGCCGCTTCTCCACTTCGAACTGCGCCGAAACCCAACTGGCGGCATGTTCGAGCAGCGCTGCATCCGGACTGGCTAGGCCCTGCAGGTCCTGTTGCAGGGTTTGCATGGCATCGAGTGCAGGGTGCGCTGGCGGCTCGCCGACTTTCCAGGCCTCGGCCAGGCCCGCAGGGGTCAAACGGGTGAAACCTGTGCCCAGGTCAAGTTCTACGCACTGCTCGTCGTTGCACCACAGGCACAACTTGTCGAACCAGGGTTCGAAGTAGCGGGCCTGCATCTTCCTGCCATCCACGTGCTTGGCGGCCACGGCGTCGCGACAGAGCTGTCGCAGCTCCTGTGCCCAGGCAGCCCAAGGCCTCTTGAGCCGGGCCAACTGCTCATCGCGGGCCTGCAACGCCTCAAGGATCAATGTCTCGGGCTCAGGCCCTTGGTGGGCGGCACGCACCCTGCCAAACAACGGGCGAATGCGGGGCAAGAGCGCGGCAGGGCTGACCCAGTGGCTACGTACCCACGCCAGGGCCTGGCTTTGCATGCCGTAGCAGAAACGCCGCCAGTAATCGCGCACCACCTGCCCCAGCAGTTCACTGTGATCGGTTTCCAGACTCTGGGTGAACAGGCTACCGCTGTCGAATGCGTGCTCACGCAGCATGCGCTGGCACCAGCCGTGAATGGTCGATACGGCAGCCTCGTCCATCCACTGCACAGCCGTTTCCAGCCGGGCGGCGCTGCTTGGCCAAGCGTGCTCTGGATAATCGTCACGCAGTTGCGCCAGCAGCGGGTCGACGGCTTCGAGTTCACCGCGGAAAAACCGCGCCGCCTCGGCCAACCGAGTCCGGATACGCTCGCGCAACTCCTTGGTGGCAGCGTCGGTGAACGTGACCACCAGAATCTGCGGCGGCAGCAGCTCTCGTTCGAAACCCTGCTCGCCACCATGGCCGAGGATAAGGCGCAGGTACAAGGCCGAAATGGTGAATGTCTTGCCGGTTCCCGCGCTGGCCTCGATCAGCTGACTGCCATGCAAGGGGAAATTCAGGGCCAATGGCCGAGCCTGGGTCATGCGTTTTTCTCCGGGTTGCCCAGGGTTTGCCAGGGGGCGTCGAACAGGGGGCGGTACAAGGCCTCGCACCATCCCTCGAAGGTTTCGTCGGCCGTGAGCGCGGCGAAATCGCGGAACTGCCGGGCCAGGGCAACGCTTTCACCGCGCTCGCCGGCACCCGTGCGTTCGTCGCCTTCGTAAGCACGGGCAGCGGCAGCCATGGCTTTGTCCGGCTCGTCCTGGGCGAGCCAGGCGAATGCCGTCTTAGGCGCCACTGGCAGCGGTGCACACATGCCTGCCTGGCGTGCCACCAGCAGTTCTCCCAACAGCTGTGCTGCCGCTTGCTGGCCGACTGGCGCCAGTAGCAGGGTCACGTCACTGGCTACCAGCGCAGTGTGATAGGCGTATCCTGCGGCGCAGGCGGCAAGGTGTGTCACCCATGGCGCGATGAGGCGATGCCATTTGAGGCTGTTGCGCCCTGCACTGATGGTGTTGGGGACCGTGGTGATGCTCAGCACGCTCGGGTCATCGCCTTGGAACACGCGGCCCAGCCAGCCCTCCAGCCGATGAGGACCGTGTTCGAAATGCACGGGCAGTGCGCCCTCAACCTGCCGCGGCCAGCGTTCGAGCAACTGCCCATGGCGTTGCAACAAGTCAGGCAGCGGCTCGATGAGGTCGTGCTGCAAGAGCTCGCCAAAACCGGCCAAGGGCAACAGGCCCTGGGCCTGCAGGCGGCGTGCTTGCTGATGCAGGGCACGCTGGGCATCCTCGGGTGCGCTCAAGGCTGCGCTGAGTAATGCTTCACTTGCGCCATAACGTTGCAAGGCGTCGAGTACGAAAGGCTCTTCGTCCGGCGTGGGCGCTTCGAGCGCTTCGAAGTAGACCTTGAGCCGCTGACTGAAGAAGTGCCGCACTGGGTGCCTCAGAAAATCGGCCAGCTGGTTCAATGTCAGCGGCTCATCATCCTGGTAGGGCGTCAGCTCGGACAGGTCGTGAGGGTCGTCGCTGTGGGCCTGGTGTAGCACTTGCCACTCGTGCGCGTAACTGAACAGCACGCTGCCTTGTTCGAAATAGCGCAGGCTGAACGGCTGCAACGGGTGTTCCTGGGTCAGGGCGTGAAGCAGTTGCTGGCCCGGATCGTGTTTGGTGTCGGCTTGCGCATCGGCCAGTTGCCATCCCGCCGCGATGTGATCGCGAAGCTGGCCGATCAGTACCGAGGCAGGACGCTCGCTGTTGTCGCGGATACTGTGGCCCACCCAGCTCACGTAGAGCTGGTCCTGGGCCGACAATAGGGCTTCGAGCAACAGGTAGCGATCATCTTCCCGACGCGAACGATCACCTGGGCGATAGTCGGTGGCCATCAGGTCGAAATCCAGCGGTGGCTGCGCGCGAGGATAGTCACCGTCGTTCATGCCCAGCAGGCAGACCACGCGAAACGGGATGGCCCGCATGGGCATGAGGGTACAGAAATTCACCGAGCCTGCCAGAAAGCGCTGGGACAATTTGCCTTGATCCAGGCCCGACAACCAGGCCTCGCGCACCACCGTAAGGGGCAGTGGATCTTGCAGGTCCACGGTTTCGCAGACATCCAGCCACGATTCGCGCAGGTCCTGCAACTGGATCAGCAAGAACTCGTCCTGCTCATCCTCGGCCAGGAAGAAGACGTGCAGCAGGGCATTGAGGCGTTCGCTCCACTCGCCGGCGTTGGCCGGGGATGACAAGGTTTGGCACGCCACTTCCAGCGCATCGAGCAACGCGACAAGCGGGCCAATCAGCGCAGCGTCCAGCCCGCCTATCTCGTCATAAGGCTCGATGCCATCGCAGGCATCACCCACACCCACGGCATACCCCAGCAACATCCGCCGCAAACCAAAGCGCCAGGAGTTCTGCTCGAGACCTTCCGGCAAGCCAAGGCTGGCCCGTTGCTCGGCATTGAGCCCCCAGCGAATGCCGGCCCCTTCGATCCAGCGGTGTAGGGTGGGCAAGTCGCCTTCGCGAATGCCAAACCGAGCCCGTACTGCCGGCACGTCCAGCAGGTCCAGCACTTCGCTGACGGCAAAGCGGCTTTCGGGAAGTTTGAGCAGGTGCTCCAGGGCGATCAGCAGCGGCTCGCGGCCACGCTGGCCCTGGTCGGTCAAGGTAAAAGGGATGTAGCGAGGGTCTTTACGCTGCACCTGGCCGAAGACGGCCCGTATGTGCGGTGCGTAGCTATCCACGTCGGGCAACATGACGATGACGTCGCGTGGACGCAGTGTGGGATCTGCGCTGAAGCGAGCCAACAACTGATCGTGGAGAATCTCGACTTCCCGTTGCGGGCTGTGCGCAACGTGAAAGCGCACCGAACGGTCGCGGCGTGCATTGACCGGCGGCCACTGCTCACGGGATTCGGCCAGCGGGCGCAATTGAAGGATATCGTCCTGTAGCTGGTTGAGCAGCGTTACGGGTGAGCCTTCGGTGAACAGGTCGATGCGTCCATCGCTGAAGACACCCTGGTAACTTCCTGGGTCGTCGTAGCTGTCGAGCAGATTGATGTAGTCGCGGCCTTGCTTGCCCCAGGCTGCCAACAGGGGATGTGCGTGTTGGTGCAGTGACTGGTCATCGAGTTCCAATGGCATGCCGGGCCGGCGTTGCTGACGCTTGTACTGGTGCCGCAGCAAGTCCTTGTCGGCCACGATATCGGCCCAGTGATGGCGACAAGGATTGTGCACGCATAACAACACCTGGCTGAAACGGGCGAGACCGGCCAGCGCTTCGAGCGTCTGGGCCGGCAGCGAGGAGATACCGAACACGATGACCCGCGCGGGCAGGTTTGCCGGGGCCTGCTTCAGGTCGTCGATACAGGCCATGAACCGCTGGTGGACGCCGGCACGGCTCTGGGCCATGCCCTGCTCGCCTACGTCCTCCAACAAGGCACGCCACAGCTCTGCCTGCCAGCAGTTATCCACAGGCAATGGCTTGCGTTCGCTGCGTGCAGTATTGAGCACATGCCGTCCTGCGGCCCACTCTTTCAACCAGTCGGCGCGGTATACCTGATATTGGTCGAACAGGTCGGCCAGGCGCTCGGCGAGCTGATAGCGTTTGCGCAGATCGCTGTCGTCAGTCAGAAAACGCCGCAACGGCTCGAAGTGCGGCCGCTCAATCAGCTCGGGTAATAGGCGCATCAAGCGCCAGGTGAGCGGTGCCTTGTCGAGCAGCGACACTTCCGGTATCTGATCGCGGCCCAACACGGTGCGGTACAGCTGCCACATGAAACTACCCGGGAGCTGCATCTCGATGGCAGCGGCAATGCCACAACCGCCCTGGTCATCCTCTAGGGGGTCTTCGGCCAAAGCGAGCTTGAGCCATTGGGCGATACCATTGCTCTGAACCAGCGCGATTTCGTTCTCTAGAGGCGCCAGGGGGTAACGGCGCATCCAGCTCACCACCAGGCTGCGCAGGTCGTCGGGGCGATTGCCGTGGACGATCATGAAGCCAGGCTGGAGGTGAGTACTGGACATCGGCAGGTCTCTTTAAGGGCGAGTTGACTTGGGCAGGAACGATATCACGGCGCGGGTCAAGGGGGGGGCCGTAGCAAGGTGTGGAAGCGTTGATGCGGGGTATTTAATGCTCCAAGGCATAGCAGTCGCGTGCTCACACCTGCTGCTCAATGGCGGTTGCTCGTTTGACGACACCGACGCTGATACGTAAGTTTTTCAGC
>NZ_JBICKJ010000070.1:0-19316 GCF_043104125.1 Pseudomonas sp. xss_4 | reverse complement strand
GCGGTAAACGCAAGCCGTTGCCCGCTGACCTGCCACGCATCGAAGTCATCCACGAACTGCCCGCGCACGAATTGACCTGCGTCTGCGGCTGCCGCAAACACGCCATTGGCGAGGAAATCAGCGAGCAGCTTGAAATCGTGCCGATGCAAATCCGCGTCATTAGACACGTCCGCAAAGTCTATGGCTGCCGCGACTGCGAGGCCGCTCCGGTCACTGCGGACAAGCCCGCTCAATTGATTGAAAAAAGCATGGCCAGCCCGAGCGTTCTGGCGATGTTGCTGACCACCAAATATGTGGATGGCTTGCCGCTTCACCGATTTGAAAAAGTACTGAGTCGCCACGGCATCGATGTTTCGCGCCAGACGCTGGCCCGCTGGGTAATTCAGTGCGGTGAGCACTTCCAACCGCTGCTGAATCTGATGCGCGACGGCTTGTTGGCCAGCCGTGTCGTCCACTGTGATGAATCGCGGGTACAGGTCTTGAAGGAGCCAAGCCGTGAGACGAGCAGCCAGTCCTGGATGTGGGTGCAAACTGGCGGCCCGCCGGGCAAGCCGGTAATCCTGTTTGACTACTCCACCAGCCGAGCGCAGGAGGTGCCGACGCGCCTGCTTGAGGGCTATCGTGGCTATGTCATGACCGATGATTACGCCGGTTACAACGCGTTGGGCGTACAGTCTGGAGTTGAGCGTCTGGGGTGCTGGGCTCATGCTCGTCGCAAATTCGTTGAAGCCAAAAAAGTGCAGCCGAAAGGCAAGACGGGACGCGCGGATATTGCTCTGAATCTGATCAACAAGCTTTACGCCATCGAGCGCGACCTCAAGGCCAGCGATGATGGGGAGCGTGAAGTTGGTCGGCACGAACATAGCCTGCCAGTACTTGCTCAGTTGAAAAGCTGGATTGGAAAGACACAGCCGCAGGTGACCGCTCAGAACGCGCTGGGCAAAGCCATCAACTACTTGGCAAGCAACTGGAGCAAGCTTGAGCGGTATGTCGAGGAAGGCTATTTGCCGATCGACAACAACGCCGCAGAGCGCGCGATCTGTCCCTTCGTGATCGGAAGGAAGAACTGGTTGTTCAGTGATACGCCCAAGGGCGCGACGGCCAGCGCTCAACTTTACAGCTTGGTCGAGACTGCCAAAGCCAACGGCCAAGAGCCCTATGCGTGGCTGCGCCACGCACTTGAGCGCCTGCCGGCGGCTTCATCGGTCGAAGATTACGAATCCCTGTTGCCTTGGAACTGCTCGCCGGCATTGCCTAGCTGAACGCGCCATCCACTTTGAAGCCGTGGGTTTTATGGAGCGCTTACGAGGGATCGATACCACCAACCGAGGCAGCATCGTACTGCATGAGCGGCTCGGTTTCGTTGAGGCTGGGGTGATCAAGCAGGCTGCATTCAAGTTCGGTCAGTGGCTGGATCTGGGTTTTTACCAACGGATATTGGAGACACCAGCCTCACCAACCGAGGATTAAATCATGGCTTCAAGGCATGTGATGAACTGCTAGCCATTAGCAATCTTGTCTGTGGATGTTGCGACTGACCGCGATGAGCTCTCGTTCGACTCTTTAATTTCGGCTAGCACGTGGTTCATGAGTTTGTTCCTGGATCGATTTAGCGATGCCCGGCGAGCGGCGCTGACCTGTTGCCAGGCAGGCTAGGCGGCTTGCCGGGTACGCTTGAAAGCGTCAGGCGATTGCGGCTATTACGGACATCTCAACGAGCAGGCTTGGCTTGAACATAGCCGCCTCAACGCAAGCTCGCGCAGGAGCCTGACCTTCCGCGACCCACTCTTCCCAAACCTCGTTCATGGCAGCGAAGTCGGTGGTGATGTCTTTCAGATAGATAGTCACTGTGAGGATTTTCGACTTGTGACTACCGGCCTCTTCAAGAAGCCTGTCGATGTTCGCCAGGGTCTCGGCAGTTTGAGTGCGAATGTCGGCATCGTGGTTGTTCGCCAGCTGGCCTGCGAGATAGACGATGCCGTTGTGAATAACGGTGTTGCTCAGGCGCTTATTAGAGTGCAGCCGCTGGATTGCCATGATTATGGGCTTCCTTTTGGTTGGAGTAACGGGAGATATCAAGGCCTTTGGCGCTGATCTTTGGCTTTTTTCCTGCCATCAAATCGACCAACAACCGACCTGAGCCGCAAGACATCGTCCAGCCTAGAGTCCCGTGGCCGGTATTGAGGAACAGGTTGCGGTATTTTGTTTTACCAACAATTGGAGTTCCGTCAGGTGTTGCTGGGCGTAGCCCTGTCCAAAACGTAGCTTTGGTGAGATCCCCACCTTTTGGATAAAGGTCGCCTACAACAAGCTCAAGCGTGTCTCGGCGGCGAGCGTTCAGTGACAGATCGAAGCCTGCGATTTCAGCCATGCCACCAACACGGATTCGATCATCGAAGCGTGTGATAGCAACCTTGTAGGTTTCATCAAGAATGGTGGATGACGGAGCCATACTTGCATCCGTGATGGGAATCGTAAGTGAGTATCCCTTCAGCGGGTAAATAGGTGCCTGGATGCCCAGTGGCTTCAACATCTGGGGGCTGTAACTTCCCAGTGCCAGCACATACTGGTCGGCTACTTCGAGTTCCCCATTGATCCATACGCCGGAAATGATATCTCCAGAACACTCGAGGCGATCAATATTGCATCCAAAACGAAATTCTACGCCAAGCTCTTCAGCCATTTTTGCCAGCTTCCGCGTAAACATCTGGCAGTCACCGGTCTGATCATTTGGTAGGCGAAGAGCCCCTGCCAACTTATCGCGCACACTTGCGAGCGCCGGCTCAGCTTTAGCAATTCCGTCGCGATCAAGTAACTCGAAAGGCACGCCTGACTGTTTCAGGATAGCTATATCCTTAGCAGCATTATCTACTTGAGCTTGAGTGCGGAACAGTTGCGTAGTTCCGAGCTGGCGAGCATCGTAAGATATACCAGTCTCAGCCCTGAGTTCATCCAGGCAGTCTCGGCTATATTCGGAAATCCGAACCATCCGCTCTTTGTTGACTGCATAGCTTGCCGGATTACAGTTGCGCAACATCTGGATCATCCAACGATACTGATCCAGGCTAGACGTAGGCTTGATCGCTAAAGGTGCGTGTTGCTGAAGCATCCATTTAATGGCCTTCAATGGCACTCCAGGTGCGGCCCAAGGTGAGGCATACCCCGGAGAGACCTGCCCTGCGTTTGCGAAGCTTGTTTCCATCCCGGGGCCGTCCTGGCGATCTACCACGACGACTTCAAAACCCTCTCGCGCGAGGTAGTAGGCACTGACAGTTCCGACGACGCCGCTACCGAGTATCAGTACACGCATTTCCAGGCACCTCGTAATTTAGAAATTCTTTGTTCTTCTCGCAGTGCGCGATGCGGCCAGTGTAACTAGATACCAGAAGTGAATTTCGCTGAATAAGTAACGTAGCTCAGCTAAAAATCTTAAAATCGCTGAAGAACATAAGCAAACTTTCGGATGCTTTTTCGCCAATCCAGTGGTTTGTGTTGCCGGCAACTACATGATTGATGAAATGCTGCGTTATGACGCGAAAAAGAGGGCATTAACGCTCAATTCCTGCGCGCTTTTGGATTTTCTCGTTGGTAAACTGCGTTAAACCGCACGGCTTCGATTAAGGGCAAGAGATAACGAAGACACTGATATCAGGGCCAGATGCCAAGCGGTGAGATAAGAATAAAAAGGAAGGGTAAAGCGCTGCTGCTTAGATGGACGTAGCCGGTCGGTTTGCCCGGAGGATTGTAGCTTCGCGACAGCCTGGGTGCTGATTTGCACCCAGGCTCTATACCATCTGCCTATTAGGTTATTTTGCCCCAGGGATTCCATCCCCGCGAATCGAGCAACCTTTAGTCTCGATCACAAAGAACAACGCAATAATCCCAAGTGCTGATGCAATCATGATGTAGTAGGCAGGTGCGTCAGGTGAACCGAGGAATTTAATAATTTGATCGCATACCAGTGGTGTTGTTCCGCCAAAAATAGAGGCCGAAATATTGTAGACAATGGCCAGCGCCGCGTACCTGATTTGCGTTGGGAACATTGCCGGAAACATGGCGGAAATGGTGGCAAGTTGAGGAACAAAGAACGCTCCCAGCACTGCAAATCCTATCATCGATCCCGTCAGCCCTGTGGACATGAGCTTGAACATGGGGATCGCTAAAATGAAAAGACCTATTAGCGAGAAGTACCACATCTTTTTGAAGCCAACCACATCTGAGATTCGCCCCGCAAATGGTATGAACATCATCATGGCCAACATTCCAACCAGAGGCGCAAGCAATGACATGTTCTCGCTCGCCCCAACTTCTTTGTGCATGTAGGTCGGCATGTATGCCAGCAGGATATAATAAGTTATGTTCAGTGCTGCTACCAAAACCCCTAGCGACAATGCTGCCTTTTTGTATTTCCCAAAAATTTCAGCAATAGAAGTCTTCGGTCGAACAGGCTCGCTTGCCATCTTCTTTTCGAGCTCTAGAAACACAGGGGTGTCTTCGATCCTGGTGCGCAAATAGACCGCGATGACGCCCAGAGGAGCTGCGATCAGGAATGGAACGCGCCACCCCCACTCGTACATGGCGGCATCTCCAATGACGACCGATACGCTCAAGGTCACCAAAGCGCCGAGTGAAAAACCTGCGAGGGAGCCAAACTCCAGGAAGCTACCGTAAAAACCTCGCCGCTTGTCAGGCGCGTATTCCGCTAGAAAAGTAGCTGCTCCACCGTACTCACCGCCAGTTGAGAAACCTTGGATGAGCCTCAGCGCGATAAGCGCTACAGGTGCTATCCAACCTACCGATTGATAAGTAGGCAGAATGCCAATAATAAATGTTGCTACAGACATCATTAGGACAGTCATGGCTAGCACACGCTTGCGGCCAATTCGGTCACCTAGCGGCCCCCAAAACATCCCGCCAAGGGGTCGAATGAGGAACGAGATAGCGAATGTTGCCAGGCCGAAGTAAAGGGCTTCAGATTGAGAGCCAGGAAACAAGGCGGCTGAGATGAAGGTGAGCCCGTAAGCATAGATTCCGTAATCGAACCATTCCGTCGCGTTGCCTAATGCAGCTGCGACCACGGCTTTGCGAGGCATGCTCATGTTCGAGCTTTTTATTGTGCTCGAAGAAATGGTTGAAGCTGGATGCGTACTAATAGACATAATTTACCACTTTTCTTAGGTAAGACGAACTGGCTAGTCAGGCTTGAATGCACATGGCCAAATGACCAACTGCTGATCTGCGCTTTATCGCGAAGCCGATTTTTGATTTCGATAATAGTTGGCAGTTATGCAAGAAGTCGCTGTAGGGCATGTTGTCACCTTTTTTTGTTATCTGTCTTTTAGCGCTTGAGCAGGAGGTCTACGCCACCAGCCCAGTCGGGGGTATTACTTCTATTCAGCGTCGTCCTTGATAAGTTTCAGGCGTTAGGCACAGGTTGACTCGCTCCCTGGGGAACAATCAACTTTCAACCTCTTCAAGGCTGCGTGCTTTTTTTGTAAAACAAAGGAGTGGCTGGAGTGATGGTGCTTTAAGGCACCATCACATTGTCGCTGAAGATAGCCGTGGCACTATAACTCCAGCGACTTGCAAACTTTTCGTCAGTCCTTGACGAAGAGCTTGCGAGGAGTCGAGCAGAACGTCTCGACCCCAGTATCAGTGATCAGGATGCTCTCGGTAATCTCGAGCCCCCAATCATCCATCCATAGGCCAGGCATGAAGTGGAAGGTCATACCAGGTTTGAGCACGCTGTTGTCGCTCGGGCGCAGGCTCATGGTGCGCTCGCCCCAATCTGGTGGATAGCTGATACCGATCGGGTAACCGCAACGGCTGTCCTTGTGGATATCGAACTTCTCAAGCACGCCGAAGAAGGCACGTGCGATATCACCAGTGGTGTTGCCAGGCTTGGCGGCCTCGAGGCCGGCAGCGATACCTTCGACGACTGCTTTCTCGCCGTCGATGAAATGCTGCGGTGGCTTGCCCAGGTAAACAGTTCGGGACAGCGGGCAGTGATAGCGCTTGTAGCAGCCGGCGATTTCGAAGAAGGTGCCGGCGCCGACCTTGAATGGAGAGTCATCCCAGGTCAGGTGTGGGGCGCTAGCGTCTGCTCCGGTAGGAAGCAGCGGCACGATGGCCGGGTAGTCCCCGCCATAGCCATCGACACCGAGAATGCCACTGGCATAGATGTCAGCAACCAGCTCGTTCTTCCGCATGCCGGGCTCAATGCGTTCCAAGATGCGGTCATGCATCTTTTCGACGATTCGAGCAGCCACACGCATGTAGGAAATTTCTTGCTGGGACTTCACCGCACGCTGCCAGTTTACGAGCGCGTTCGCGTTGACGAACTTGGCCTTGGGCAGATGCTGCTGCAGTGCCAGGTATGCCGCAGCGCTGAAGTAGTAGTTGTCCAGCTCAACGCCGATAGTGAGCGAATCCCAGCCACGCGCCTGGATCACCTCTTTGCAGAGGTAGTCCATTGGGTGCCGTTCAGTCGACTGAACGTAGATATCGGGGTAGCCGACAATGTTGTCTTGCTTCATGAAGACAGTACGTCGAGCGCCGTTAGCGTCTTGGTTGCGGCCATACCAAACAGGCTCACCTTCCATGGCCAGCAGTACGCACTGGTGGACGTAGAACGACCAACCGTCGTAGCCGGTCAGCCAAGCCATGTTCGAAGGGTCAGTAACCAGCAGCAGCTCAATGTTCCTAGCCTGCATTTCTGCACGAACTTTGGCGATACGCTGGGCGTACTCCTCCCGTGTAAACGGAAGGTTCACAACAATTTCAGACATGATCGATCCCTCATGATTGGGGTATGGTTTTATTGTGTTGCCTGGTGATTCAGTTGTTGTAGAGCAAGCCTTTGCCTGTGCTGATTGCTCTGGAAAAAGCCAGGTTCGCAATCGCTGTGTCCTGAACGCCTGTGCCGGTGAGATCGCAAAGAGTTACGTCGGTTGGAGTCAACCTTCCGACGCGATCTCCAAGGATCACCTGACCCAGTTCGGCGTACACACGAAGGTCTTGTGCAACACCAGCGTTGATCGCGTGATGGAGCTCTCCAAGTGTTGCCGTCTGGCTGACTCGATCCGCAACGTAGTGATCGACTGCTGCTATTACCTCAGGAGCAACCTCGTTTTTGTGTTCAGTGTCTGCCCCCATAGCCGTGATATGGAGACCGGGCCGCAAGTGCCTGCGATGTAAAATTGGTTGATTGCTTGGCGTGCAGGTGACTGCAATGTCAGCGCTCGACATTGCTTCATCGACCGACTCTGCGGCAGTGGCTTCCAGGCCGTAGAGGCTCGATAGCTGCAAGGCCAGTTGCTGCGCTTTTGCGGAACTCCTAGCCCATACCCGAACTCGCTTGATATCCCGCACAAGAAGGAGCGCTTTGAGTTGAAGCTCGGCCTGTTCTCCTGCACCAAGAAGGGCAACCTCTTCACTGTCCTGGCGGGCGAGCCAACGTGCAGCCACAGCCCCAGCAGCTGCTGTCCTAACGGCAGTGAGGTATCCGTTGTCGAGTAGGAGCGCCTGGAGAAGTCCAGTGCGTCCAGAGAGCAGCATCATCATGCCGTTCAAACTTGGTAGGCCTAGACCAGGATTGTTGAAGAAGCCTGGACTGACCTTGATAGCGAAATTATCAAGGTCTGGCAGGTAAGCGGTTTTGACGTCCACCTCGCCATTGTGCTCGGAGATGTCTAACCGGAGGATTGGCGGCATGACCACTTTGCCTCTGGCCAGCGATGCAAATGCGTTTTCCACTACATCGATACTGTCTGTATCGAGTGTTACGCACTCACGGATTTCGCGTTGGTTAAGCAGAAGGACTTCGCTCACATGGCACCTCTTTAAGCACGTGCTGGGCGGCGGTCGCGCACAGCTTCCAGGATGATGCGTTGGTGTTGAGCCATGTCGACATTCCCACCGCTCACGACGATCACGATTGGCCCTTGAGCTTCAACCTGCCTGGTAAGCAGAGCTGCGATACCTACCGCTCCCGCTCCCTCAATGACGAGCCGTTCTTCTAAGTAGGCATGGAGCATCGCATCCGCGATTGAGTCTTCATTGAGCAAAATCACTCGGTCGATGAATCGACGGGTAAGTTCAAATGTGTATTGGTTTCGCAGACCAATTCCGCCACCGAGCGAGTCGGCCAGCGTGGCTACTTCCTCAACATTCACGGGCTTTCCAGCCTCGAGGCTCTGTGCCATTGCTGCGCCAAGCCTCATGCTCACACCATGGGTTTTCACCTGAGGAAGTAGTGCTTTGAGCGCCAAGGACACGCCGGAGAAAAGCCCTCCACCCGAAAGCGGTATGAGTACCTGCGAAACGGAAGGGAGTTGCTCAGCGATCTCCAGACCCAAAGTGGCTTGGCCTGCAATTACGTCCTGGTGATCGAAAGGAGGTATGAAGGTAAGGCCCTCTTCTTGAGCAAGACGGGCAGCTTCGAACTGAGCATCGTCTTGAGAGTTACCAACCACCTGCACGGCGGCGCCCAGCGCACGAATCGCAGCCACCTTGTTGGATGGGACAAGCCTTGAAAGGCACACGGTAGCGCGAACGCCGGCGGCAGCTGCGGCATAGGAAAGGGCACGACCATGATTGCCCGTTGAAGCGGTTACTACTCCCAGAGCACGCTGTTGAGAGGCAAGGCCCGCAATCGCGTTCGTGGCCCCTCTCAGTTTGAAGCTACCAGTCGCCTGGTGGCATTCCAGCTTGAGGTACACGGGCACTTTCATGAAGTCGGAGAGGCTTGGAGAGAGCTCCATTCGCGTTTCGCGCACCAGGTGCTTAGTGCGATCCCGGGCGATGAGGGCTTCTCGAACTGTCACTGCCGGCATGGTAGACCACCGAACGATTGTTTTTTCGGAGTCTACGAGCCGCTGATTGTCATAATGAATGTACTAGGGCAATCCGGTGGCGTTTTTTCAGATTTGCTTCAAACGGTCAGAAGTCATGGACTCCTGGGTATTGTTCAAAAGTCATCCGCATGGTTTTCAGGGCCTGGGATAGCTCGCTTTCACTCGTTTCAGCGCCGATGCAAAGCCGGATGCCGCGTGCTGGGGTCACCCCCCGAACGGTGAACGGCTCCGGTGACGTAACCGCAATATGCTGTTGTCGTAGTGTGCGCACCAGGCTGGAAACATCCCAATGTGTTGGCACATTCAGCCAAGCGTTTAACGAATGAGGGCGATGGCAATAGAGGTAGTCCCCCATCTCGTCTGCTACCAGCTTCTGGCGTGTCTCTAGGAGCCTTCGCTGCAGTTGGATCAATGTGTCGGCCCTCCCATCCATAATCCACCGTGCGGCAACCTCGGCAAGCATGGGGGCTGCCATCCAGCTCGTCACGCGAAGGATGCTTTCTGTTCGCAGCGCCAGTCGTTTAGGTACTTTAAGGAACCCGATTCGTAGCCCAGTCAGAACTGACTTCGTCATGCTGGTGCAGTAAAACGAGAGCTCGGGGGCATATGAGCTGATTGGAGGGCCTTCGTATTGGTTAAGCAGGGGGCCGTAGACGTCATCCTCAATAATGTGGACACCGAAGCGACGAGCGATGGAGGCTATCTCTTTCCTACGGCTATTGGGCATCAACGCGCTGGTCGGGTTATTAAGGTTCGGCGTGCATACCAGGGCCGTAACGCGCTCGTTGCCGCAGATGTCCTCAAAGTGCTCGGGATCAATCCCGTCACGATCAGTGTCTAGGCCTTTCAGATTGAAGCCGAGGACTTGAGAGTTCCCAATGACACCGTGATCGGTCATGCCTTCACAGAGCACCAGGTCATCAGGGCCTGCAAGGGAGGCCAGCGCCAGGAATAGCCCGTGGGCCGCCCCATTTGTGATCAACACATCTTCTCGAGCCAGCCCTGGCAAGCCAAGACGCCCAAGCCAATGGCAGGCGGCATCACGATGAGCATCGAAGCCCGCTACAGGTCGGCACAGTCGGATCCAGCTTTGATCGACCTCATTAGCAAGCTCGGCGCATGTTTCTCGCCAGTACCTGTCATGCTCTGGGGTGTGAATGATTCGGGCGGTGGATAGATCGACGAGTGCGCGCTCGGGAGCATCGAGAATGTAGCTTGCTACACGGTCACTCATTCGCCGAGAAACGAAACTCCCGCGACCCACTTCGCACCTTACTAGCCCTTGGCGCTCGAGTTCCTTGTAGGCGTTTGTCACGGTTTGGACACTGATCCCCAAGGCATCGGCAACCTGCCGTTGAGGTGGCAGGCGCTGATCATCCGCCAGCTTATGCTGCTCGATGTCCGAGCTGATCGCTTGGACAAGAATCTTGTACTTGGACTCGCCGCCACGGGCGTGCTCAACCGCTTCCCGCCATTTTTCCATCATCGCTATGCTTGCTCCTAAGCCACGGCCTACAGCATGGACGTTACAACATATCGAGATCAATTGTCCTAGTGCAATGCTCGTCACGGAAAGCCTTTTGTATGCTCATCTCACGCTTCCGAGGAAGGCTTGGGTCTTCTTCAAGCTACCGCTATCAATTCCAAAAATAGCGGCGCTGCAGCGTGATCTTCTATCTGCCCAAAACTCCGCGCCACGCGGGCCAATTACAATAGAGGGAGATTTTTGATGAACTTGGTCACTTCGCTTTCCGCAGTCGCTCAACGCCTGACCCTGGCGTGTGCCATTGCGAGCATCGCCGTATCCGCACACGCAGCTACAACCCTCGACTCTCTCAAAGAGCAGGGCAGTGTTCGGATTGGCTATGCCAACGAAACGCCTTTCGCCTATACCGGAACCGATGGAAAAGTCACGGGCGAGTCGCCTGAAATCGCCACCGCGATTTTCAAGCAGTTGGGGATCAAGGACGTCAATGGTGTACTCACCGAATGGGGATCGCTGATTCCTGGCCTGCGAGCTGGTCGTTTCGATGCTATCGCAGCCGGCATGTACATCACTCCAGCCCGCTGCAAGCAGGTCTTGTTCACCGACCCTCACTACCAGCTCCCTGACGCGCTCCTGGTGCCGAAAGGCAATCCCAAGGAGCTGTTCAGCTACGAAGATGTCGCAAAGAACCCAGAAGTGAAGCTGGCCATTATGGCGGGCACCGTGGAGCTCCAGTACGCCCGTGACTCTGGCGTGAAAGACGTACAAATCCTCCAGGTTCCAGATACCACGGCTCAGCTGCAGGCAGTTCGTGCCAAGCGGGCAGATGCTGCTGTAGGCACACAGCTCACGATGAAAGGGCTCGCGGCCAAAGGCGGTGATTCGGTAGAGGCCATGACCGACTTCAAAGATGACCCTTCCCATATCGGCTACGGTGCCTTGGCCTTCAGACCGGAAGACAAGGAGCTTCGTGACCAGGTCAATGCCCAGCTCAAGAAATGGCTCGGTAGTGAAGAACACCTGAAAACAGTGGCGCCATTCGGATTCGACAAGAGCAACCTCACTACGAAAACAGCTGCGGAGCTCTGCGGGCAGTAACACTGCATCCAAATCGGCGCGTCAAACCCACTGCCGCGCCCTTGGCTGATTTAACGTGAGGTAGAGTCAAATGGCAGATTTACTACCACTTATGCTCCAGGGCGCATGGGTTACCCTGCAGGTCACCTTCTTCGGATCTCTCCTGGCCATCGTTGCAGCGACCCTGGCGGCACTCGGCAAAATGTCGACATGGAGACCGCTCCGCTGGTTTTGCGTCGTCTACATTGAGATCTTTCGGGGTACGTCGCTGCTCGTTCAATTGTTCTGGCTCTTCTTCGTCCTTCCGCTTCCTCCATTCAATCTCGAGCTGAGCCCCTACACCGTCGCAATCGTTGGCCTTGGGCTACATATTGGCGCTTATGGTGCAGAGATAATGCGCGGCGCGATTAATTCGGTAGCTAAAGGTCAATATGAAGCTTGCACAGCACTTAACTTTGGCCCATTCACACGCTTTCGTCGCATCATTTTGCCGCAAGCCCTGCTCGCAGCGATGGGGCCTGGAACTAATCTGCTGATCGAGCTGTTGAAAAACACATCCCTTGTTTCCCTTATAACGCTTGCAGATTTGAGCTTCAGGGCGCGCCAACTCGATCAGGCTACATTCGAGACTCTCAAGGTCTTCGCCCTAGCGCTGCTCATGTACTTCGTAATGGCCCAAGCGATTAACTTGGCAATGCGGCGTTTAGAACGACATCTGGCCCGTGGTCGTGTCCAAGGGAGCCTGTGATGAATTTCTTCGACTGGAACTATGCGATACAGCTCATGCCCGAATTGTTCCGGGCAGCTCTTAACACAATCGGCGTCACGTTGCTGGGCTTTGCAATCGCTATCGTTCTTGGACTGTTCCTCGCCATTGGCAGACGCAGCGCAAGAATATGGATCTCTTGGCCAATAGGTGGGGTGATCGAATTTATCCGCAGTACACCTTTACTGATCCAAGTTTATTTTCTTTATTACGTTCTGCCTAACTACGGCGTTAGCCTGACAGCAATGCAAGTAGGCGTGTTAGGCATTGGTCTACACTACGCCTGCTATCTGGCAGAGGTATATCGAAGCGGCCTTGATGCGGTTCCGCGAGGCCAATGGGAAGCAGTGACAGCACTCAACATGAGTCCTTCGCTTGCCTATCGAAACATCATTTTACCCCAAGCTCTCCGTCCGATTTTGCCACCGGTTGGGAACTACCTGGTTGCGATGCTGAAAGATACACCTGTGCTTTCAGCTATCACTGTCGTTGAGATCATGCAGCAAGCAAAGAACATCGGCTCTGAGACGTTCCGATATCTTGAGCCCATCACCATGGTAGGCGTGTTCTTCCTTGTTCTGAGTATTGTTCTGGCTTATTTGGTACGCCGCGTTGAAGCGCGCTTGGAGCAAAAATAATGACCACCTCTCCAGTTTCCAACATTCAGATAGCTCCAAGCGAAATTTTGACAGGTGTCAGTTCAGGCGCCATTTCGTCCCCGGCCATTGGCAAGCCCATGGTTAGCTTCCGCAGCGTAACTAAGCGATATGGCAACTTCACTGTTTTGGACGGCCTGGAACTGGATGTTTCGGCAGGCGAAAAAGTCGCCATCATTGGCCCCAGCGGATCAGGTAAATCGACGTTGCTCCGAGTGCTGATGACCCTCGAGGGAATCGATGAGGGGAGCATTCTGGTCGAAGGCGAGTCGCTGACTCACATGCAAGGAAGGAATGGAAAGCTGGTTCCAGCCGACGCGAAGCACGTGCGTGCTGTCCGGGGCAAAATAGGAATGGTATTCCAAGGGTTCAACCTCTTTCCCCACCGTACTGCGCTGCAAAATGTCACTGAGGCCCCCGTCCATGTCCTGGGTGTAAAACCAGCCGAAGCCAGGGATCGCGCTGTGCAGTTGCTGGAAATGGTTGGACTGGGTGCCAAGCTCGATCATTACCCTTCGCAACTGTCTGGTGGCCAGCAGCAGCGGGTCGCGATAGCACGGGCCCTAGCTATGAGACCAAAGGTCATGCTTTTCGACGAGGTCACCTCGGCGCTCGACCCGGAACTCTGCGGTGAAGTCCTTAACGTCATCCGTCGACTTGGAAGCGAGCATAAGCTGACCATGCTTATGGTTACTCACCAAATGGGCTTTGCTCGGGAGTTTGCGGATCGCGTTTGCTTCTTCTACAAGGGTCGAATTCATGAACAAGGTGCTCCAGGCCAACTGTTCGAGACCCCCCAGGAAGAGCGTACCCGCAGTTTTCTGAGCGCCGTTAGAGAGGCAAATTAAGGATTTCTGCTAGCTCTTCAGGAGTAGCCCTCCTGAAGAGCCAAGAGGTGCTAAGCATCATCAATTGGAAGTGTGAATCCGGCCTTTACCCGATCCATCACGACCATTGTTTTGAAACTCTTGATGTCATTGTTTTCGTAGAAGAACCTTCGGGTGAAGTTCTCGTAGTCCTCCATATCCTTTGAGGTTACGAGGAGTACAAAGTCAGCATCACCCGTGACATAGGATCCGCTCATGACCTCAGGAGTATTTTTAATGGCCTGCTTGAACTTATCGATAATGTCTGAGCGCTCTCGTTCCAAAGTGACCAGCACCAGCATGGTGACATGTCTTCCAACCGCTTTAGGGTTGATAATGGAGACGTCGCTCTCGATGACCCCTTCACTGCGCAGGCGCTTAAGCCTGCGCTGGCACGCCGTGGAAGATAAACCGACCAAATCACCAAGCTCTTCAGAGGTGAGCCTATTGTTGACTTGCAAGGCACTTAAAATTCGTAAGTCAATCCTATCAAGCTCCATGAGTTTCTCACCCCTACTAATACTTGATGAAAATGTGTCAGTTGCGTTAGCTGAGTGTACATCAGATACGTCAGCCAACAAAGCTAAATGCCAATGCTAGTAGTGCACCACCCCTACGCACTGGTTACACCTGTTGGGTCGAGTCATAGCCGCTGCGCTGAGCCTTAGCCTACTTGAACGACAAACAAATAAGGAATATGCAATGAAACCTAGTCCGATCAAGCCAACTATCGATTTCGACCAACAAGGGGTGTCACACGGGTTCTTGAAGCTGCCTTACTCACGTGATGACTCTGCGTGGGGTGCGATCATGATTCCTATCACCGTCATGAAAAACGGGATCGGCCCGACTGTGCTCCTCACTGGCGGCAATCATGGCGACGAGTATGAAGGCCCGATTGCACTCACCAAGCTGGCCAATCAACTGGACATCGAAACAGTCAGAGGGCGAATCATTATTTTGCCCTTCATGAACTATCCTGCTTTTAAAAACGCCTCCAGAACCTCTCCGATTGATCGCGGGAATATGAATCGTACCTTCCCAGGTAAGGCTGACGGGACAGTTACGGAAAAAATTGCTGATTATATCCAGCGACACTTGTTGCCATTGGCGGATTACGTCCTTGATATCCACTCTGGCGGCAAGACTCTGGACTTCATTCCATTTGCCGCTGTTCATATTCTGCCGGACAAGCTGCAACAGCAGAAAGGCGAACGGGCAATGGATGCTTTCGCGGCTCCCTACAGCATGAAAATGCTGGAAATCGATAGCGTGGGCATGTTTGATACGGCTGTCGAAGAAGCCGGCAAAATCTTTGTGACTACCGAGCTTGGTGGTGGGGGTACAGCCAGCTCCACCACTATTAAAATTGCAGAGCGCGGGGTACGAAATTTCCTGGTTCATGCAGGGGCGGTCATGGGTGATCTTGATATTGCACAGGACAGCATCTTCTTGGATATGCCTGACGACAATTGCTTCATTGCAAGCGAGCATGCCGGGCTCATTGAATACTGCTTCAATCTGGGCGATCAGGTCTCCAAAGGCGATGTGATTGCTCGAGTGTACGACGTCACAAGAACAGGTGTGGCACCTACCGAATACAAGGCCCAACGTGACGGCCTTCTTGCCTGCCGTCACTTCCCGGGGCTTGTGCAGTGCGGTGACACAATCGCAGTTCTGGCTGAGAAAATCTCTTAAACATCTGCCCCTTCAACAAGGCTGCCAAGTGCAGCCTTTTTTGTTTTTCTACACCTAATTGGTTTTGTTCCAATCATTTCTTATGCACCTACAGACCTGAAATCGCATCTCTGATAAATGACGCAGGAAAGCTGCGCAACTGTGAAAACATCACAGTATTACTGCGCACGCCGGCTGGATTACTCATATTTCCAGCGTCAAGCCAGACATAGAATGATCCTCATCGAACATCAGCTTTATCTCTTCGAGGCATATAAAAATGAAAGATCTTGCGCCCTCCGCCCTCAATAAGCTTCGTCGAAATGACCTGCTTGAAACTCGGGCTTACATTGATGGGCGCTGGGTTACTGGCGAGGGCTCGCTCGACGTCACGGATCCAGCTAATGACCAGGTGATCGCGCAGGTAGCCCATTGCGACGAGTCCTGGGTAGATCTGGCCGTCGAAGCCGCTTCGCGTGCCTTCGATGGTTGGCGGAACACCTTGCCGGCACAGCGTGGTGCAGTCCTTCGTAAATGGGCAGCACTGATGCGTGAGAACCATGAAGATTTGGCGGTCATCATGACCTGCGAGCAAGGTAAGCCGCTCAGCGAATCACGCGGAGAGATCAATTACGGCGCGAACTTTGTCGAGTGGTTTGCGGCAGAAGGTGAGCGTTGCTACGGCGAGACAATTCCAAGTCATCTCCCGAACAGCCAGTTGGTCACTAAGCTGCAGCCGATTGGTGTAACCGTGGCCATCACGCCCTGGAACTTCCCCAGCGCCATGATCACCCGCAAGGCTGCTGCTGCACTGGCGGCTGGATGCCCGATGATCGTCAAGCCGGCGCCTGAAACTCCGCTGTCTGCCCTGGCTCTCGCCCGGTTGGCTGAAGATGCTGGTATTCCTGGTGGTGTGTTCCAGGTGCTGACCGGGGGTGCACCGAAGATGTCGGCTCGTCTCTTGGCCGCCTCCGCAGTCCGTGCGTTCAGTTTCACCGGTTCCACAGAGGTTGGTCGGATTCTGCTGCGTCAGTCTGCGGATACGGTCAAGAAAGTATCCCTTGAACTGGGTGGCCATGCTCCGTTCATTGTCTTCGATGATGCCTCGATTGCTGAGGCTGTCGAAGGCTGCATTGGCGCCAAGTTCGCAACCTCAGGTCAAGATTGCCTGGGCGCGAATCGCATCTATGTGCATCGCAACATCTACGGTCAATTCGTAGAGGAATTCACCAAGGCCACCGAGAAGTTACGCGTTGGCCATGGCCTTGAAGAGGGCGTCGATATCGGCCCAATGACTAGGGTAACGGTTGCCAACAAGTGCCGAGAGCAGATTTCGAATGCTCTCTCGCTGGGTGCAAAACTCACCTGCGGCGGTATCGACAATCACTTGGGTAGCAGCTTCGTCCTTCCGACTGTTCTGGCTGACGTCACGGACAAAATGGACATCGCTTTCGAAGAGACCTTCGGCCCCGTGGCGGCAATCCTGCCCTTCGATTCCGAAGATGAAGTAGTGACCAGGGCCAACAACACCGAGTTCGGCCTCGCTGCCTACGTGTACACCAACGACCTTCGTCGTGCCTGCCGAGTTTCTGACCGACTCGAGTACGGCATGGTCGCACTCAACACTCCGAAGTTCACAGGCGCGCCAATTCCGTTTGGCGGTTGGAAGCAATCGGGCTTGGGCCGTGAAGGCTCGAAGCACGGATTGGCTGAGTACATGGAACTGAAATACGTCTGCATCGGCGGTCTGTAAATATCACAAGAGGATTGAAACATGGATAAGCAAAAGCAAGATTTGATCTCCCAACAAGATCGCGGTGCAGTGCTTCACCCATTCACCCAGCTTAAAGACTTTGCCTCTGGCAAGGCAGGTGATCCAACAATCATCGAAACCGCGAAAGGGATCACTATCACCGACGCGACTGGCCGTGAGTACATCGATGGTTTCGCTGGCCTGTACTGCATGAACGTCGGCTATGGCCGTACCGAAGTCGCCGAGGCGATCTCCAAACAAGCCCACAAGCTGGCGTACTATCACACCTACGCTGCGCATACCACGGAAGAGCTCGCTCGCCTTTCTGACCGCCTGGTGAAGATGGCTCCGGGCAACATGAGCAAGGTCTTCTACGGCATGTCCGGTTCGGATGCCAACGAGACCCAAGCCAAACTGGTCTGGTACTACAACAATCTGCGCGGTAAGCCGAACAAGAAGAAAATCATTGCTCGTGAGCGCGGCTATCACGGTTGCTCGGTAGTTTCTGGTTCCATGACCGGCATGTCCTTCTACCATGACCACATGGATCTGCCGATTGCAGGGATCCTGCGTACTGGTGCTCCTCACTACTACTGGGGCGCCGAGCTAGGTGAGACTGAGCTGGAATTCTCTGCCCGCCGTGCACGTGAACTCGAAGAGCTCATCCTGCGCGAAGGCCCAGACACCATCGGCGCATTCATTGCTGAGCCTGTGCTCGGAACCGGCGGTATTACCCCTCCGCCAGAAGGCTACTGGGCTGCTGTTCAGCCTGTGCTGAAAAAGTACGACATCCTGCTGATCGCTGACGAAGTAATTACCGGATTTGGTCGTACTGGTGCCATGTTTGGCTGCGACAAGTACGGTATCGAGCCTGACCTGATTACTGTAGCGAAAGGGCTGACTTCTGCCTACGCACCGCTGTCGGCTTCGATTGTTGGTGAGAAGGTGTACAAAGTGATGGAAGAAGGCGCTGATCGCGTAGGTGCGTTCTCCCACGGTTACACCTACTCTGGCCACCCTATCGGTGTCGCGGCAGCAAACGCGGTGCTCGATATCGTCGAGGGCGAAAACATTCCAGCTCACGTCGACAAGGTTGGTCAGTATTTCCAAAAGTCGATGCAGGAAACCTTCTCCTCGCTGCCAATCGTCGGCGAAGTGCGCGGTGTAGGCATGATGGCCGCCATTGAATTCGTAGCTGATCCAGCTACCAAGAAGCGATTCGACCCAGCCCTCAAGGTTGGTGCACGGATTTCGAAAGCAGCCCGTGATCGCAACCTGATTGCTCGTGCCATGCCTCACGGTGAGATCCTGGGCTTTGCTCCTCCCCTGGTCACGACCGAGCAGGAAGTGGATCGCATCATCAGCATCGCACACGAAGCTGTGCTCAGCGTCCTTGATGAGCTGAAGCTCTGAGCCATCAAGGCCAGCAACTATGCCAGCCCAATTGTCCTCTTCGTTTTGAGCCCGCCGTTAGGCGGGCTTTTTTTGAGCAGTCACAATCGAAGCAAAGGCGCTCGCATTAGCTCATGAGGACGTACTCTCAGTTCAGATACTTGTCCAATACCCGGAAATTAAAGCCCGTACCTGACAACCTCCATGAGAGCGATGTAAGTATCGCTTCTTGTCGTCCGTTTTCACGGGGCAGGCCCAGTTAACAGAAAGTCGACAGAAAATCCTCTGAGGTGATCCATCAATGATCCTTCACCGACCGAGCTCCCAGAGTTTCCATCATAATCCTTGCTGATCGAAAAGCCTTGGCAATTTGGCACGTAATTCGCAATCTCGTACTGACGCCAATCCAGCATTGCTTGACCGTAAGCGCTCCATGAAGCCCCCATTCAAAGCGCCCAACTGATGCCCGATGCTGTGCTCCCGATTTCTCAGGAGCCCAGTAGTCATGATGCGACCCGACGCAAAAGTCGAAAAAGTGTATCTGTACCCCAAGCCTGTCGACTTCCGAAAATCCATTGACGGCCTGGCTGCACTGGTTGAGCTGGACATCAAGGTTGCAGTATTCGACCCGGTGCTTTTTGTCTTCCTCAACAAGTCACGTAATTGCGTGAAAATTCTGTATTGGGAACGCAACGGCTTCTGCCTTTGGCTCAAGCGCCTGGAGTCCGAACGATTCAAAACATCGCCTGAGGTGACGGACGAGGCGATTGTCCTGACCGTCCAGGAGC
>NZ_JBICKJ010000006.1:0-91042 GCF_043104125.1 Pseudomonas sp. xss_4 | reverse complement strand
GCAGCGCGGCCCCGGCAATATGCGCTGCGAAGCTGAAATTCTGGGGCTGCTGCGCAGCCTATCGCGGCCGGTCCGGTGCCCCAGCAAGGCCGCCAGACGGCACCTCGCCAGCCGTGTACTAGATGACAGCTAACACCTTCTAACCCAACGCCTCCTTAACCTTAGGATCCAACCCCTCCCCCGCATTGGCCTCGATCCATTCTCCCAGCTGCCGGCGCATGGCCGGCGTCCAGAAGTTGTGTAGATGCTGGCGAACGCCCTGCACAGCCAGGTCCCGATTCGGCTCGCTGTCGAAGTAGTGGGCAATCTGGTTGGCCATCTTCACCAAGCTGTCCTGGCTCATTGGCGCACCTCGGCTTTCTCGGCGGATCGGCGCTCCTGCAACAGCCGACGCTGTTCGTCACTGAAATCCTGGTAACGCTTTTGCCACTCAGACGGCTGGAACACTTTGACCACCTCAACTGCCGTTACCTTGTATTCGGGGCAGTTGGTCGCCCAGTCGGAATTGTCGGTGGTGATCACGTTCGCGCCCGACTCCGGGAAGTGGAAGGTGGTGTAAACGACGCCTGGCGCCACGCGGCTGCTGACTTTGGCGCGCAGCACGGTCTGCCCGGCACGGCTGCCGATACCGACCCAGTCACCGTCCTGGATGCCACGGCTTTCGGCATCGGTCGGATGGATCTCGAGGCGATCGGCATCGTGCCAGGCGACGTTGCCCGTGCGCCGGGTCTGGGCACCGACGTTGTACTGGCTGAGAATGCGCCCGGTGGTCAGCAGCAGCGGATAGCGGCTGTTGACCTTCTCGTCGGTCGGTACGTACCCGGTCAGCATGAACCGCCCCTTGCCCCTGACGAACTGATCGATGTGCATAGTGGGCGTGCCATCGGGCGCTGCATCGTTGCACGGCCACTGCAGGCTGCCGTGACGCTCGATCTCGGCGTAGCTCACCCGGCGGAAGGTCGGCGTCAAGCGGGCGATCTCATCCATGATCTCGGAGGGGTGACGGTAATTCATCGGGTAGCCCAGCGCATTGGCCAATGCCACGGTCGCTTCCCAGTCGGCCTTGCCCGCCAGTGGCTCCATGACCTTGCGAACCCGCGAGATACGGCGCTCGGCGTTGGTGAACGTGCCGTCCTTTTCCAGGAACGAGCTACCCGGCAGGAACACATGGGCGAACTTGGCGGTTTCGTTGAGGAAAATGTCCTGCACCACCACGCACTCCATGGCCAGCAGGGCGGCGGTAACGTGCTGGGTGTTCGGATCGCTCTGGGCGATATCCTCACCTTGGCAGTACAACGCCTTGAAGCTGCCATCAAGGGCCGCTTCGAACATGTTGGGGATGCGCAGGCCCGGATCAGGGTGCAGCGTCACACCCCAGGCCTGCTCGAACTCGGCCCGTACACCTTCGTTGGAAATGTGCCGGTAACCCGGCAGCTCGTGAGGGAACGAGCCCATGTCACAGGAACCCTGGACGTTGTTCTGCCCACGCAGCGGGTTGACCCCTACCCCTTCACGGCCAATGTTGCCGGTGGCCATGGCCAGGTTGGCAATGCCCATTACAGCGGTGCTGCCTTGGCTGTGCTCGGTCACGCCCAAGCCATAGTAGATGGCCGCGTTGCCGCCGGTGGCATACAACCGGGCCGCGGCGCGAATCTGCTGCGCTGCAACGCCACACACCTGGCCCAGCACTTCGGGGGCATTTTCCGGCAGGCTGACGAAGTCGCGCCAGCGGGCGAATTCTGCGGTTTCGCAGCGCTCGTCGATAAAGTCCTGGGCCAGTAGCCCCTCGGTCACGATCACATGGGCCAGGGCGTTGAGCATGGCCACGTTAGTGCCGGGACGAAGTTGCAGGTGCAACTCGGCCCGGGCATGGGGCGAATCCACCAGGTCGATGCGGCGAGGGTCGATCACGATCAGGCGAGCGCCTTCGCGCAGACGGCGCTTGAGCTGTGAACCGAACACCGGGTGCGCATCGGTCGGGTTGGCGCCGATAACCAGCACCACATCGGCCTTCATCACCGAATCGAAGCTCTGCGTACCGGCCGACTCGCCCAGCGTCTGTTTCAAGCCATAGCCGGTGGGGGAATGGCAGACACGCGCGCAGGTGTCGACGTTGTTGTTGCCGAAGGCCGTGCGCACCAGCTTCTGAACCAGGTAGGCCTCTTCGTTGGTGCAGCGGCTGGAGGTGATACCGCCAATGGATTCCCGACCATACTTGAGCTGGATGCGGCGCAACTCGCTGGCGGCGTAGGCCACCGCCTCGTCCCAGCTCACTTCCTGCCACGGATCTTCCAGGCGCTTGCGAATCATGGGTTTGGTGATGCGGTCCGGGTGCGTGGCGTAGCCCCAGGCGAAACGGCCCTTGACACAGGCATGGCCGTGGTTGGCCCCGCCGTTCTTGTCCGGGACCATGCGCACCAGTTGGTCGCCCTTCATTTCGGCACGGAACGAGCAGCCAACCCCGCAATAGGCGCAAGTGGTGATCACCGCACGTTCCGGCTGGCCCAGTTGCACCAGGCTTTTCTCGGTCAGCGTCGCGGTCGGACAGGCCTGCACGCAGGCGCCGCACGACACGCACTCGGACGTCAGGAAATTATCGCCGCCTGCCGCCGCCACCCGGGATTCGAAGCCACGTCCGGTGATGGTCAGGGCAAAGGTGCCCTGGATGTCTTCGCAGGCACGCACGCATCGGCTGCAGACGATGCACTTGCTGGGCTCGTAGTCGAAGTACGGGTTGGAACTGTCCTTCTTTTCGGCCAGATGGTTGGCACCGTCATAGCCGTAGCGCACCTCGCGCAGCCCCACCTGCCCGGCCACGGTCTGCAGTTCACAGTTGCCGTTGGCCGAACAGGTCAGGCAATCGAGGGGGTGATCGGAGATGTACAGTTCCATCACGTTACGGCGCAAGCCCGCCAGGCGCGGCGTTTCGGTGCGCACGACCATGCCTTCGGTGACCGGCGTGGTGCAGGAGGCCGGGTAACCGCGCATGCCCTCGATTTCCACCATGCACATGCGGCAGGAGCCGAAGGCTTCGAGGCTATCGGTGGCGCACAGCTTTGGAATGGTCGTGCCAAGCAGGGCGGCTGCACGCATCACCGACGTGCCAGCAGGAACGCTGATCGCGCGGCCGTCGATGTTCAGGCTGACCTGCACTTCGCTGTCACGGGCTGGCGTGCCCAGGTCGGTTTGCGGATCGAAGATATGGATCATTGCGCGGCCTCCGCTTGGGTCAGCCCGAAATCGGCAGGGAAATACTTGAGGGCGCTGGCGACCGGGTAAGCGGTCATGCCGCCCATGGCGCACAGCGAGCCGTACTGCATGGTGTCGCACAAATCGCGAAGCAGCAGTGCCTGGTCATGGCGCTCGGTGATGTCATCGCTGGCAATCAGCCGGTCCACCACTTCCATGCCACGGGTCGAGCCGATACGGCACGGGGTACACTTGCCGCAGGACTCCTCGGCACAGAACTGCAAGGCGAAGCGGGCCATGCTGGCCATGTTCAAGGTGTCGTCGGCCACCACCACACCGCCGTGGCCGAGCATGGCGCCCACGGCCGCGAAGGCCTCGTAGTCCAGCGGCGTGTCGAAATGGCTGGGGGGTACCCAGGCGCCCAACGGCCCACCCACCTGGGCGGCCTTCAGCGGCCGGCCACTGGCCGTGCCGCCGCCGTAGCCCTCCACCAGTTCACGCAGCGTCAAGCCGAAGGCGCGCTCCACCAGGCCGCCGTGGCGAACATTGCCGGCCAGCTGGAACGGCATGGTGCCCAGCGAGCGGCCCATGCCGAAATCGCGGTAGAACAGTGCTCCCTTGGCCAGGATGACAGGCACCGAGGCCAGGGTCAGCACGTTGTGCACCAAGGTCGGCAGGCCGAACAGGCCTTCCAGCGCCGGGAGCGGCGGCTTGGCGCGAACGATGCCGCGCTTGCCTTCGATGGACTCGAGCAGCGCGGTTTCTTCACCGCAGATGTAGGCGCCTGCGCCCACGCGCACTTCGAGGTCGAACGCCTTGCCGCTACCGGCCACATTGGTACCCAGGTAGCCTGCCTGGCGTGCGATGACGAATGCCTGGTCGAGTGTGGCGATGGCGTCCGGGTACTCCGAGCGCACATAGATGTAGCCCTTGTCGGCACCCACCGCCAGGCCAGCGATGATCATGCCCTCGATCAACAGGTAAGGGTCGCCTTCCATCAACATGCGGTCGGCGAAGGTGCCGGAGTCGCCTTCGTCGGCGTTGCACACCACGTACTTCTGGGCAGGCTTGGCGTCGCGCACGGTGCGCCACTTGATGCCGGCAGGAAACGCAGCCCCGCCACGACCACGCAGGCCGGAATCGAGCACGGCAGCCACCACCTCGGCGCCGTCCATGGCAACGGCCGCTTCCAAGCCGGCAAAGCCACCATGGGCGCGGTAATCGTCCAAGGACAAGGGGCGAGTAATGCCAGCACGCGCGAACAGCAGGCGCTGCTGGGTCTTGAGGTAAGGCATGTCTTCCACAGGCCCCAACGCCAGCGGATGGTCTGCCTGCCCACCGATCATGGCGTCCAGCAGGCCGGGTACATCCTGCGGCGTCACCGGCCCGAAACCCTGCCGGCCCTGCTCGCTGTCGCACTCGAGCAGCGGCTCGAGCCAATAGAGGCCACGGGAACTGGTGCGCCGAATGTCCAGCTGCACATTGCGCCGCTCGGCCTCGCGCTGCAACGCCTCGACCACCTGGTCTGCGCCGACGGCACGGGCCACCGAATCGCGGGGGACATGGACCTTCAGCATGTGGCGCCCTCCTGGCAACCCTTGACCAACTCGCGTAGCCGCTCGGGCGTGAGCCGGGCGTGCACCTGACCGTCCAGTTCAAGGGCTGGCGAACAGGCACAGGCGCCCAGGCAATAGACCGGGCGCAGGCTGATGGCACCGTCGGCGCTGGTGCCATGGTCATCGAGCGCCAATTGCTCGCGCAGCTGCGCGGCCAGGGCCTCGGCGCCACGGCTCTGGCACGACTCGGCCCGGCACAGGCGCAGGGTGTGCCGGGCTGGCGCGGCAGTGCGGAAATCATGATAGAAGCTGATGACGCCCTGGACCTCGGCCCGGCTCAGGTTGAGTGCGTGGGCGACCACGCCGACGGCGGCATCGGGAATGTACCCGACAGCATGCTGGATGGCGTGCAGTATCGGTAGCAGCGCACCAGGGGTTTCTTGGTGATCGGCCACGATACGTTGGACAGCGGGCAGGTGGAGCATTTGATCAGGCATACAGCGGACCTCGGCATCACGGCCCGCCCCTGTTGTTGTATTGGCGGGTTCCGGCGTGTTCTGCTGCGGCGCGCCAGCCACGTCACGGTTGCGTGGAGCAGGCGGCCTCCTTGCCATCGTCCATGCGTCTGCGCGCGGGTCCAATGGCATCCTGCAAGCATGGCACTTGCTGCACCGGAAGGTTGCGCGCGAACGACCAAGCGCATCCTGAAACCGACGTCCCACGGCTTTACGGGCTGATCGAGCTTCGGGCTCGCCAGCACGCGCTTGTGCCCCCTGACGGTCAAGGACGTGCGAAAACCGCTTCCCAGGCATCTGCCACCGACACGTGTGGCCAGAACCGGCTCGACTCCCCTTGGCGCTACGTTTAAGCTGGCGCCTTTTCCTACGCATGGAATCGCGTTTGTCTAGCACATACCAGGGAAGCTGCCTTTGCGCGGCAATCGGTTATGAACTGCTCGGCCCGCCCAAGGCCGTGAGCCACTGTCATTGCAGCCAGTGCCGTAAAGGCCACGGCGCTGCCTATGCCTCATACGGCAGTGTGCCGCGTGAGGCGCTGCGCATGCTGCGCGGCGCTGACCAGCTTGCGGCCTATGCCTCGTCCCCCACGGTCCTACGGCAATTCTGTGCAGCCTGCGGCTCGAGCCTGTTCTGGACACGCAATGCAGGCCAATACGCCGATTGGATCTCAATCGCCCTTGGCACGCTCGATACCCCCTTCGTACCCACACGTGATACCCACCTGCATCTCGACGCCGCGGCGCCCTGGCACCTGCCATCAACCCTGTCGAACGAGATTGACTCACTGAAAAGGAAGCTCAATGCGTAAACTCAAACTCGCCCTCGCCGCCCTGCCGTTTTTCGTCATCGCCGGTTGTGGCAACGACGCCCTGGAAGGCACCTACGAGCAAACCACAACCGTGATGGGTATCCAGAGCCCGAAACAGACCTGGGAGTTTTCCAAGGACTCCATCATCACCAACGGCAACAAGCTGAAGGTGGATGAATGGGAGCGCAAGGATGACGTGGTCACCGCGCGCAACAAAGATGGCATGGCGCTGATCAACGTACGCGTGCTCGACGGCGGCAAGCGCCTGGAGGCCGTCGGCGGTAGCGACATGGCCAAGAACGTCTTCGTGCGCGTCGACTGAAAGCCCTCGCGCCGCCCTCCGCAGGTAAGTGCACCACTGCAGTGGGCGGGGCATGACACGCTACAGATCGTCTACGCCCTGTTCAGAGCTTGAAGGTGCTGACCATGTCGTTGAACGAGATGGCCAGGCGGGACAGCTCCTGGCTGGATGCGCTGGTTTGATGCGCACCGGCCGAGGTCTGGGTCGACAGGTCCTGGATGTTGATCAGGTTGCGGTCCACCTCGCGGGCCACATTGGCCTGCTCTTCGGACGCCGTGGCGATCAGCAGGTTGCGGTCGTTGATCTGGGCGATGTTCCGGGCGATCCGCTCCAGCGATTCCCCGGTCGCCTGGGCCAAGGCCTGGGTGCTGTCGGCCAGGTTTCGGCTGTTGCCCATGGCCTTGACTGCATCGTCGGCACGGGCCTGAACGCCTGTGATCATGGCCTCGATCTCGCCCGTTGAGGCCTGGGTACGCGCCGCCAATGCCCGCACTTCGTCTGCCACCACCGCAAAACCTCGGCCCTGCTCGCCAGCCCGCGCCGCCTCGATGGCCGCGTTGAGCGCCAGCAGATTGGTCTGTTCGGCAATGCCGCGGATCACATCGACCACCTTGGCGATGTCGCGCACGCTACCGGCCAACTCCCCAACGATGACCGTGGACTGTCCGATTTCGCTGTTCACGCTGGTTATGGCCTGCACGGCTTCGCGCGCCTGGTCACGGCCACTGGCCGCTTCCTCGGACGTCTGCCGGGAGGCTTCGGAGGTGGAAGTGGCGTTGCGTGCCACCTCCTCGACCGCCGCACTCATTTGCGTGACGGCCGTGGCGGCGAGCTGGATTTCATCATTCTGGCGCGTGAGCCCGCGGGTGCTCTCATCGGTGACGGCGTTGAGCTCTTCGGCCGCGGAGGCGAGCTGATCCGCTGCGTTGGCGATTTGCTCCAGGGTGCGCTTGAGGCCTTGCTGCATGACCCCCAGGGCGTTTAGCAGTTGGCCCGTCTCGTCGGCGTGACCTGTCGCCACGGGTTTGCTCAGGTCGCCGCCTGCGATGCGCTCGGCCGTATTCACCGCCAGCGCGATCGGTTTGCTGATGACCCGGCTGATGAACATACCCAGCAAAATGGCGGCTACGAACGCCGCACCGATACCCAAGTACAGGTTGAACTTGGCCGCCGCCTCGTTGTGTTTTGCAGCTCGCGCACCTTCATCGATCTGCCGGTTATTGGACTCGACCATGGTGGTCAAGTCGTCGAGCACGGTACGAAATGCCTGGTGCAATTCGCCGGCCATCAATTGCCTGGCTTCGGCCAAGTCACCTCGTGCGATGGTGGCTACCGTCCGATCCATGATGGCCTGGTAGGCTGGCCAGTCTTTTTCCATGCGATCGCCGGCAAGGCGTTCATCGTCGGACAACGGCGTTGCTCGATAGATCGCGAATGCCTGCTCGCTGCTCTGCCGGTTTTCTTTCATGGACGCAAGAATGGCAGCGCGTTCAGCTTCGGGCGCACTGATTGCGGTAGCCGCTACAAGCCGGTAAAGGTCCTGGCTCTGGGCAATGGCACTGGAACGCGCCTCTGCAACCTGGGCCACCGACACGAGATTGTTGGCAAATACACTTTGCAAACTAGACGAAAGCGAGCCGATTCCTTGGCTACCGACAACTCCTACACTCAAGGTGATCAGCGCGCACAGCGCGAAAGTGAGGTACAGCTTGACCGACAACCTGGCATCGTAGAACCAATTCATGAGTTAAACCCTGGAACGAAGTGAGAGAAAAACGAGCTGTCAGCCGCGCATCATGTCGGCCGCCTGCTCGGTAGCCTCCGTCGTGCGCGTGGCCAACTTGCGTACTTCATCGGCCACCACCGCAAACCCCCTGCCCGCCTCCCCGGCACGTGCTGCCTCGATAGCGGCATTGAGCGCCAGCAGGTTGGTCTGGCTGGCAATGCTCTGAATGGTGCCGACGATCTGGGTAAGCTTGGTGATGTTGGATTCCAGGGTGCGCTGGTGGGCTGCTTCGGTCTCACGCATGGCAGACTGCTGGTGCTCCAGATCAACGTCCACCAATGCCCCGACCACACGTAACGGCGCGCCGTAGGAATCGCGTTTGGTCTGGCCACGGGCGCGGAACCAGCGGTACTCCCCGCTTTTCATTTTCAATCGGTACTCGATGTCGAACGGCGTCTTGCCCGTACGGTCGTTCAGGTGCGCCTGGAAGGCTTCCAGGCTGTAGGCCTTGTCCTCCGGGTGCAGGCGTGAGGCCCAGCTGTCCAACACGTCCGGGAATTCTTCGACGGTTTCGAAGCCCAGCAAACGGCGGAACTGCGGCGACCACCAGAAGGGGTTCTTGGGATTGACGGGGTCACCGGCGATCACTTCCATGTCCCACAGCCCGTCCGAGAGCATTTCCCGCGCCAGTTCGAAACGGGTGATGATCACGTCGTGCTCATGTTCGCGCTGCAACTCGTCGTGGATGTCGCGCAAGGCGCCGGCAACGCGCAAAGGCACGCCCCGTGCATCGCGCAGGGTTTCACCCTGGGCGAAGAACCAGCGGTAGCTGCCGTCTTTCATGGCCAGACGGTTGCGCACCCGGTAGGGGGTCATGCCTGATTTGTCGTTCAGGTGGCGAGCGAAGGCGTCCAGGGTGGTGGCCTTGTCTTCCGGGTGTAGGCGGTCAGCCCAGCTGGCCAGGACATTGGGAAAATCGCGCTCGTCGCGAAACCCCAGCATTTCGCGAAATTGCTGCGACCACCAGAAGCGGTTGCGCGGGTTGACCGGGTCACCAGCCACCACTTCCATGTCCCACAAGCCTTCGCTAGATGCACGATTGACCAGGTCGAATCGGGTTTCCGAGGCCCGCGCATTGGCGTCGGCCTCGGCCAGCATCAACCGGGCGTTTTCCAGCTCGCGCTCAAGCTCGGTAATACGGCCTTCACGCTCAGTGGCATGCAACTCACGCGAGGTCCATTCACGTTGCACGTCTGTCCAACTGGCGGCAGTGCGGCCATCGTCGGTGTGTGTTTGCGGGAGGGAGGCAGCCAGCTGCGTGAGCGCCTGGCGCTCGCCGCAGTTACGAAAAAGATGAAGCATGGGTCGGTACTCGGAGGAAGACGAAAAAGACCAATCCCTGGCTTCGCTACCGGGTCACGCACGGCAATCGCAGGGAGCGACCACTGCTGCCGGACCGGTAGTGCGTACTACGACAGCGGCACAACGACAAAGGTTGCGCGACAATGACATCATTACGATATCAGTTATGGAAGGGTACGGGCACGTCCCTCGCCCAACAGCACGAAAGAAGATCCTACTGGCACTCCTTGAAATGAAACTGTAACACCTGACTTCAGATTCCCTTCAGATAAGCCCCCGACACTGTCCCCCATCGAACCTGTTGGGAGACGTTTCATGACCCACCGTGACTGGAGCCATCTGCTTCCATTGGCCATCGGTAACCAGGCCGATCGTCAGGCAACATTGTCGCTACACCTGCAAGACGACCCTGGACGAATGCCACTCGAGCGGTTCATCCATCAGTGCTTTGCGTTGAGCCATCAGGCCGATATTCAGCATTTCCTGCCGCAGTTACTGGCGTTTCACGACAGCCAAGGCCGGTTGACAGCCGCCGCGGGCATTCGCCCAGCCGATGACGGGTCCCTGTTTCTGGAGCGCTACCTCGACATGCCTCTGGAAGACGCCGTGTCCCGTGTGGTCGGGACAACCCTGCCGCGCAGTTGCATGGTCGAGGTGGGCAACCTGGCCTCGCTCAGCGCCGGCAGCGCGCGCCTGATGATCGCTGCGGTCACGTGGTTGCTGGCCTCACGCGGCCTGCACTGGGTCGCGTTCACCGGCGCGGCGACGCTGATCAACAGCTTCCAGCGACTGGGGCTGATGCCCGTCGTCCTGGCGCCAGCCGATCCTGCTCGCCTTGAGGACCAGGCTGAAAAATGGGGCACCTACTACAGCCATTGCCCTCAGGTGTTTGCCGGAAATATCCGTTACGGCTTCGATGCCTTGACGCGCACAGGCGTCTTTCAGCGCCTTGGCTTGCCGGTCCTGAGAGAGGAATCCGGTCATGCGGCATGAACTGAACCGCTTCAAGGCCTTGCTGAAGGAACACGCCCTACGTCAGCCTGACGCCATCGCCGTGCAAGGTGCCGACCAGCACCTGACCTATCGCGCCTTGTTCGAGGCGGTCGAGGTACGTGCCGCCTGGCTTGGGAGCCAACCTCAGGGTGCATTCGCACTGGCCTTGGACAATGGCCCGCAACTGTTGCTGTGGGACCTTGCAGCGCTGTTCGCCGAACGCCCATGCGTGATCATTCCCCCGTTTTTCACCTGCGCTCAAATGTCCCACTGTCTCAGCCAAAGCGGCGTCACCCTGGTGCTGAGCGAAACCGGGTGGGACTCACGTCTTGTCGAGCTGGGCTACGTGCCACAGGCTCGGCCGGGGTTCTGGCTATGCAAGTCGCTCGCAGGGGTGGCCATTGCGCCGGAAACGGCAAAAATCACCTACACCTCCGGCAGTACGGGATCCCCGAAAGGTGTCTGCCTGAGTGCCGAGGCATTGCTTGGCGTGGCCCGTGAGCTTGAGGCAGCTAGCCGAGCCAGCGCACCCGAGCATCACCTGGCGGTGCTGCCACTGGGCGTTCTGCTGGAAAACCTGGGCGTGTATGCCGCGCTGATCGCCGGAGCCTGCGTGCACCTGCTCAGTCAACAGCAACTGGGGATCAGTGGCGCCACCCAGGTGGACTTCAAGCGACTGGTGGGTGCAATCGTCCAGAGTCAGGCCCAGAGCCTGATCCTTGTGCCGCAGTTGCTGCTAGGGCTGGTCACTGCTGTTGAACAAGGGGCGATGTCAGCTGAGCAGTTGAGGTTCGTCGCCGTAGGCGGCGCTCGGGTGTCGCCCAGCTTGCTGGCTCGCGCCGAGGCTGTCGGGCTTGCGGTGTACGAGGGCTATGGGCTGTCTGAATGCGCCTCGGTGGTCGCCCTCAACCGTCCGGGCAGCGTACGCCGGGGCAGTGTGGGCAAGCCGCTACCCCATGTGCAGGTGCGCATCGCGGAAGATGGCGAGGTGCTGGTGGCCGGTTGCACGCTGCTGGGCTACCTCGATACCGCGCTTTTCCACGGTCCATGGTGGGCAACCGGGGACCTGGGCCATTTGGATGACGATGGTTTCCTGTACCTCGATGGGCGCAAGAAGCACCAATTCATCACCAGTTTCGGTCGAAACGTCAGCCCTGAGTGGGTAGAGGCCGAACTTACCCAGAGCGGCATCATCGCCCAGGCATTCGTACATGGCGAGAGCCTGCCCAGCAATGTGGCGTTGATCTGGCCGATGGACCCAAGCCTGAGCGACGACCAGATCGATCAAGTGGTGAGCCAGTGCAATGCACGGCTGCCCGACTACGCACGTGCCCACCACTGGCGACGCCTGACGGCGCCGCTGAGCCTCACCGATCAAACCCTGACAGCCAACGGCCGCCCTCGGCGCGAGGCAATTCTTGAACGCTATCAATCCCTGATCTGCATACCCCAGGAGTGAGCTGACCATGTCCTTCTTTGAAACGTTGCAACTGCAAACCACCCACGAGCGCCAGGCGTTGTTCGGCGTGCCGGTGATCCGCGAGGCCATGGCTGGACAGGTCAGTCTCGATAGCTACATCGCATTTCTCACCCAGGCCTATTACCACGTGCGCCACACTGTCCCGCTGATGATGGCATGCGGGGCGCGCCTGCCTGCCCGGCTCGAATGGCTGCGCGGTGCAGTGTGCGAGTACATCGAGGAAGAGTACGGCCATGAGCAGTGGATCCTCAACGACATCGAGGCCTGTGGGGGCGACTGGGAAGCGGTACGCGACGGCCGACCCGCACCGTCGATCGAGCTCATGGTCGCCTATCTTTACGACTTGATCGCACGGGGCAATCCGGTAGGGCTATTCGGTATGGTCAACGTCCTGGAAGGCACCAGCATTGCCTTGGCCACACAGGCCGCCAGCGCCATAGCACAGAGCTTGTCGCTGCCAGACCGGGCCATGAGCTACCTCAAGTCCCACGGCGCGCTCGACCAGGACCATATGGTGACCTACAGGCAGTTGATGGACCGCCTGGACAACGCCGAAGACCAGCAGGCGGTCATCCAGGCAGCCAAGATGGTCTACCGCCTGTACACCGAGATGTTCCAGGGGCTGCCCCGCGCGGACCAGCCAGAGGTGCGCCATGCGGTTGCATGAGTCGGTCGTGGTGCTCACCGGCGCCAGCGGCGGGATTGGCCTTGAGCTGGCCGAGCAGCTGTGCCATGCCGGCGCGCAGGTCCTGGCGGTCAGTCGGCACATGGGCAAACTGGCAAGCCTGATGAACCGCTACCCAGGCAGCCTGCGCTGGCAATCGGCGGACTTGCGTACACAGGAAGGCCGAGCACAGGTCGTGTCGCGCGCGCGCGAACTGGGCGGCTTCAATGTGCTGATCAACGCTGCCGGGGTCAATCGCTTCGCCTTGCTCGAACAGCTAGACGAACAGGCCCTCGATGAGCTGCTGGACATCAACCTGAAGGCACCTTTGCAACTGACCCGGGCTTGCTTGCCACTTCTGCGCGAGCAGTCCAAGGCGCTAATCGTCAACGTCGGCTCGACGTATGGCTCGATCGGCTACCCCGGCTATGCCAGCTACTGCGCCAGCAAGTTCGCGCTGCGCGGGTTCTGTGAAGCACTGCGCCGTGAATTGGCCGACACCCCGGTCAACGTGCTGTACGTCGCGCCGCGCGCAACCCGCACCAGCATGAACAGCAGCGCCGCTACCGCCCTCAACCAGGCGCTGAAAGTAGGCATGGACGACCCGGTCTACGTTGCACGGGCTGTACTCCAGGCGGTCCAGTCCGAGCGCAGCGAGCTCTACCTGGGCTGGCCGGAGAAAATGTTCGTGCGCCTGAACGGCATCCTGCCAGGGCTGGTGGATCGAGCCTTGCGTAAACAACTGCCATTGATTCGGCGCCATATCGGCAGCCCCATGAAGGAACCGAGCAAATGAAGCCTATCGTATTGGCCAGCTTGCTGGCATTTACCCCGCTTGGCTGGGCGCTTGATCAGACAGGGGCCCAACACCTGCACGACTTGCAGCAGCAATGGGCGCATATCCAATATCAATTGCCCAAGGATCAACGCGCAGGCGCGTTCGAGAAGCTGGCGAACGAGGCGGCCGTTTTCGTCCGCCAGAACCCCAATGCCCCGGAGCCTCTGATCTGGGACGGCATCATCAATAGCAGTTGGGCTGGCGCGACCGGTGGGCTGAGTGCGCTTGGCAAGGTCAAGGCCGCCAAGGCCAGCCTGGAAAAGGCCATCACCCTCGACCCTCAAGCCCTGCAAGGCTCGGCCTACACCAGCCTGGGCACTTTGTATGACCAGGTTCCAGGCTGGCCCGTTGGCTTCGGGGATGACGACAAAGCCGACACGCTGCTCAGGCAGGCCTTGAAAATCAATCCCGCAGGCATCGACAGCAACTACTTCTGGGGCGATCATCTGGTGCGTCAGAAACGCTACAGTGAGGCCAGAGTTGCGCTGCGCAAGGCCTTGCAGGCGCCGCCCAGACCCGGCCGAGAATTGGCCGATGAGGGCCGACGTGCCGATATCAATGCTTTACTCGACACCATCAAGGACAAACAGGACTAGACATGCGCCTGCTGCTGGTTGAGGACGATAGCGCGTTGGGTGAAGGCATCTGCGATGGTTTGCGCCAGGAGGGCTACACCCTTGACTGGTTGCAGGACGGCGTCAGTGGCTTGCACGCCCTGCAGCATGAAGCATTCGACGTGCTGATACTGGACCTGGGCCTCCCACGCCTGGACGGTATCGAATTGCTGCGCCGGCTTCGAGCAGGAGGCAACAGCCTGCCGGTGCTGATTCTCACCGCACGCGATGCCCTGGAGGACCGCATCGCGGGGCTTGATGCCGGGGCGGATGACTATCTGGTCAAACCCTTCGACCTCAACGAACTCAAGGCACGCCTGCGTGCCCTGCTGCGCCGCAGCGCTGGCCGGGCCACGGTGCTGATCGAGCACGGTGGTGTCAGCTTGGACCCGGCAACCCAGCAGGTGCATTTCAAGGGTGCCGAAGTGGTGCTGACGCCCAAGGAGTACCGACTGCTGCATGAGCTACTCGCCCAGCCCGGCAAGGTCTTCACCCGCGAACGCCTGACGCAGTTGCTCTATGGCTGGGACGAGGAGCCGGAAAGCAACACCCTGGAAGTGAACATCTACCAACTGCGCAAGAAACTGTTCAATGGCCTGATACGCACTGTGCGCGGCATCGGCTACCTGGTCGAGGCCAAGGTATGAGGTCGCTACGCCAGCGCACGCTGTGGCGCGTCATGCTCTTGCTGCTGATCGGCACCGGCTTGCTGGCGTTGTACAACTACCATGACAGCCGCCATGAAATTAACGAAGTGTACGACGCGCACCTTGCCCAGAACGCACGCCTGCTGCAGGGGGTAATGAGCATGCCGGTTCAAGGCGGCGCGCGTGACGAGCTGTACCGTGCCTTCAACACCGCGCAGGCCCAGGCGGGCCGCCACCGGGTGGGGCATCCCTACGAGAGCAAGCTGGCCTTCCAGGTCTGGGACGAAAACGCCGCACTGATGGTGCAAACGCCCAGCGCACCTCGCCTGGATCCGCGGCCCATGCGGCCTGGGTTTTACGATTTCACCAGCGACGACGAGCAATGGCGCGGTTTCGTGCTACCGGTGCCCGACAAAGGCTGGGTGATCTGGGTGGGTGAGCGCGATGACGTGCGCTATGACTTGATCGACCGTATCGTTCGTCACACCCTGATGCCATTTCTGGTGGGCGGCCTGGCGCTTGCCGTGCTGGTATGGGCCGCCATCGGCTGGGGGCTCAAGCCGTTGAAGAACATGGCCGACGTCATTCGCGCGCGGCATGCCGAATCACTCGAACCGCTACAACTGGTGCCGCTGCCCTCGGAGCTCGAACCCATGCAGGCTGCCCTCAATCGCTTGCTGGCCCAGATCAAGGACCTGCTGCGCCGTGAACATCGCTTCATTGCCGACGCTGCTCACGAAATGCGAACACCCTTGGCGGTGCTGCGCCTGCATGCGCAGAACGCACTGGCTGCCAGCAACGAAGCCGAACGCAACAAGGCCTTGACGTTCCTGATGGGCGGCGTTGATCGATTGACGCGGGTGGTCAACCAACTGCTGACACTGGCCCGGGTGGAGCCTCGAATCGGCCAGCGCCCCCATGAGCACGTCGACCTTGCCGAGGTGGTCACTGACATCCTGGCCGAGCTTACCCCCTGGATACTGGACAAAGGCCTGGAACCCTCCCTGGAAATAGAGGGCGGCGAGCACCGTGTAGCCGTCGATGCCAGCGCATTGGGCATTGCGCTGCAGAACCTGATGTCCAATGCAGTCGAGCACTCGCCCCTTGGGGGGCGCATCACCGTCTCGCTGCGGGGCAACGATGAGCGTGTCGAATTGGTGGTGCAGGACGAAGGGCCAGGTATCGACGAGGCGAGCCTCTCGCGGGTGTTCGAACGTTTCTACAGCCGCAACAGCCCCAACGGCGCTGGCCTTGGGCTGTCGATCGTGGCAGCCATCATGGAGCACCTGGGTGGCCGGGTGGTCCTGAAAAACCGGGCGGCAGGTGGGCTTGAGGCTGCGCTGCTCCTACCGAGGGAATAAGCCGCGGTACCGAGCCTACGTCCCAAGGCCTACGATACATGCCTGCGCCGCCTCCCCCAACATCTCCCCCGCCAACACCCGAAACCGTCGAGTCAGCACGTTCTCAGGCCGGTCGGATGAGAGCAGCAGATACGTGTAGAACCGCAACTGCGGCGCAAACGGCCGTATGTCGATGCCGGTGTGCAAGTATTCTGCCGCCACTAGCGGACTGACCACGCTCACCCCCAGCCCTAGCCCGACCAGTGAGCACACGGTGGCGGCATGGGTGGCGTCCAGGTTGAGCACCCGCGGGTCATCCTCGGCGAACAGCCGGTCGAGCCGCGTGCGGGAGCCGTCGGTATGCGACAGCGAAATGAATTCTTCGCCCTTGAGGTCAGCAGGGGTAACGGCCTGCAAGGCACCGAGCCGGTGGCCTTTGGGGAAGATGCACACGCCAGGTACATCGCAGATGATCTGGGACTGCACGCCCGCCATGTCCTCGGCCACATAGGACACCAGGCACACATCACAAAACCGGGTCGCGGCCCAATGCGCCACGTTCGGCGAGTCGTTGGTGTGGATGGAGATATGAACGTGCGGGTTCTGCTGGCGAAAGCGCTGGATGATCTTGGGCAGCAGACCATGGGTCAGGGACGGCACCGCGCCGATACGCAACTGCCCGGTACCGCCGCGCTTGAGGTGCTCGGCGGAGGTTTCCAGGCTGTGCAGCCCAATGAAGGCGCGCTCTACGTCGGCGAAAAACTGCGCGCCCTCATCGGTTGGCAGCAAACGCCCCCCTACCCGTTCGAACAACTTGAACCCATTGGCCCGTTCCAGTTGCGCAATCAGCCGGCTGACATTGGGCTGGGAGGTATGCAGCGCCTGCGCCGCTGCTGTCATGGAGCCGCTGAGCATGACCGCGCGGAAGGTTTCGATCTGCTTGAAATTGATGGCCATATCATTTCTGCATGACGGGTTGATGTATTGTCATTTGATTGCATGACGCGCAGATTTTATAACTACAACCACATCGACGTCTGCTCCGATGCAGCGCGATACCCCCGAGCGCATACCGGCAACAACACACATAACACCGGTGCTCCAGCGTCACTTCAGCTCTGCCCTTGTACTCACGCATCGCCCCCGCACAGTGGCGCGGTGCAGCCCGGTAATCAGGAGGCATCATGTCTTTCTCGTATAAGAAACTAAGCGCTGCACTGGCCCTGACGTGCGTGTCGTTGGCGGCGGTACCCACCGTTCAGGCCGCCGACCTGCCCGCCGTCCCCGCAGCCATCAGGGAGGCGGACCACCTGCGCGCTGGCGTGCGCTGCGACCAGCCACCGTATGGCTACCAGGACAATAAGGGTGAATTCGCCGGCGTCGAGGTCGAGATGGCCAAGCAGATTTCGCTATGGGCCCTGGGCTCGAAGGACAAGGTCAGCTTCACCTGCGTGACCGCCGAAAACCGTGTGCCGCAGTTGCTGGGGCGCAAGGTGGACTTGCTGATCGCCACCCTGGGCGTCACCCCGGAACGCCAACGGGTGATCGACTTCACCACGCCCTACCGGTGGGGCGCCAGTGACGTGGTGGTAAAGAAGGACAGCCCGGCCCGCGCGATCGCCGACCTCAAGGGCAAGACCCTCGCCACGCTCAAAGGGTCGGTGCAAGCCAAATGGTTCGAAGACCACATGCCCGACGTCAAGACCCTGCGCATGAACAGCGCCGCCGATGCCTTGCAAGCCTTTCGCCAGGGCCGCGCCGACGCCTACACCCACGATGCCGCCACCCTCGTGGTGGTCGCCGACAACGACCAGGATGCCCGCCTGATAGGTCAACCGTTCCAGATCTCCGATGCCGCCATCGGCGTGCGCAAGAACGAAGCGCAGTGGCGCGACTTCCTGAGCGCGGCGGTATTGCGCATGCGCGAGGAACACCTGTTCCGAGGCTGGGTGCAGCAGTTCGTACCCGAAAACATCCAAAGCTACTACATCAGCGTCTTCGAGCAGGCCAAGCCTGCCGAAGCGCTTTGATCGGCCGCCATCATGGAGTTCGACGTCCATTATCTGGTCGAGCAATGGCCTGCCCTGCTCGACGGTGTGCTGATGACACTGCGCATCACAGCCCTGGCCATCCTCTGCTCGCTGTTGATCGGGGTGCTGGGCGGGGCGGTGCGCGTCATGAAGATCCCGGTGCTGTCCCAGGCAGTGGCGCTGTACGTGGAGCTGATCCGCAATACGCCGATCCTGGTGCAGTTGTTCTTCATCTTCTACGGCCTGCCGGCCATTGGGCTTGGGTTATCGCTGTTCTGGTCGGGTGTGGTGTGCCTGTCGCTGTGGGCCGGTGCGTACCAGATCGAGAACATCCGCGGCGGGCTAGCCACGGTGGAGCGTGGCATGCGCGAGGCGAGCCTGGCACTGAGCCTCAAGCCCGTGCAGTACTTTGCCCTGATCGCCATGCCCATCGCGTTTCGCACCAGCCTGCCGGCGATGCTCAACACCGCGATTTCCCTGCTGAAGAACTCTTCCTACCTACAGGCCATCGGCCTTGCGGAATTGACCTTCGTCGCAGTGGACCGCATCGCCACGGACTTTCGCGCCATCGAGATGTTCACGGCCATCTGCGTCATGTACCTGGTGCTGGTGGGGGTGCTCGCGTTGATGACTGCGCGGCTGTCCGCCCACCTGCAACGCCCTTTCCGGCAGTGAGGCGACCATGAATTTCCTACTCGAAAACTGGAGCTTCGTGTGCAAAGGGTTGTTGATGACCCTGTACCTAGCATTGGTGGTGTTGCTGTTCACCACGCTGATCTCGGCCGTGCTCGGCGTGCTGGCCACGGTCAAGAACCGCCTGTTGGGGTGGACGATCCATGGCTACGTGGAGCTGTTTCGCTCCATTCCGCTGATCGTCAACGTGTTCTTCATCTTCTTCGGTGCGCCGATGTTCGGTGTGGACCTGAGCCCTTTCGCCGCCGTTACCGTGGGCCTGACCTTGTGGGGAAGCGCCAACGGCATCGAGATCGTGCGTGGCGGGCTGGAGTCGGTGTCCAGGCATCAGTGGAAAAGTGCCTGGGCCCTGGGCCTGCGCCCCTGGCAGATCTACCTGTATGTGGTTGTGCCGCAGTCGATGAAAGCCATCCTGCCGGCCTACACCGGGTTGCTGACGATCCTGGTGCAAGCCACGTCCCTGGGCGCCCTTGTGGGTGTGGGGGAGTTTCTCAAGGTCGGTCAGATCATCATCGAGCGGGAAACCGTCATGACCGGCGTGAGCCCCGCCTTCGCAGTCTACGGCGTGGTGCTGTTGGTGTACTTCGTCATCTGTTCGGCGCTGACCTGGCTCAGCCGTTATCTCGAACGTCGTCTGGGTCGTCCGGCGGCACGTACTTCCACTGAAGAGGTTCCAGCATGCAAGCATCCAAAGTCAGTCGGCGCCTGAAGGAAAGCACCGCGCCGCAAGTGAACGAGTACATCTACCGCCCGCGCCTGGAAGGCTTTGCCAGCGGCTTCGCGAACCTGGGTAACGTCAACAAGGCGCACATTCTGATGCTGGCCGAACAAGGCCTGATCCGCGGCGACCATGCCAGCGTGCTGGCCAAGGGTGTGCTGGACATGGAGCAGGCAGGCCCGGATGCGGTCGAGCTGGATCCTTCGCGCGAGGACGCCTACTTCAACTACGAGGCGCACCTGATCGAGCAGATTGGCGCCGACATTGGCGGGCGCCTGCACACCGGTCGCAGCCGCAACGACATCCTGGCCACCCTCGACCGCCTGCGCTGCCGCGACCTGCTGATGGACCTGATCGACGAGTTGGCAACGGTACGCGCCACGGCCCTTGACTGCGCCGAGCGGTACGCCGAAGTGGTGATGCCTGGCTACACGCACCTTCAGCCGGCGCAGCCGATCACCTACGGCTATTACCTGAGTGCGGTGGAACAGGCCCTGGAGCGCGACAGCAAACGCCTGACCCAGACCCTGGAATCGATGAACCAGTGCCCGCTTGGAGCAGCCGCCTTCGCCGGCACGCCGTTCGACATCGACCGCGCGCGCACCGCCGAGCTGCTGGGCTTCGACGGCTACCTGGACAATGCCCTGGATGCCATAGGCTCGCGGGATTTTCTGCTCGAAAGCCTGTCGCACCTGAGCAACCTGGCGGTGTTCTGGAGCCGCGTGGCGCAGGACTACTTCGTGTGGAGTACCCATGAGTTCAACCTCATCGACTTCCCCGACAGCGTCGCTGCCACTTCCAGCATCATGCCGCAAAAGAAGAACCCCACCGTGCTGGAGTACCTCAAGGGCCGCAGTGGCCATATCGTCGGCCTGCTGATGGGTGCGAGCGTGACCATCAAGGGCACTAATTTTTCCCATACCGGCGACGGCAATCGCGAAGGGACACGGGGCTTCTGGGAGGCTGCCGAAGAAAGCCTGCGCTGCCTGAAACTGCTGGACCTGGTGCTGCGCACCGCCACCCCCAACAGTGACCTGGCGGCACGCCGTGCCGGTGAGGATTTCTCCACCGCCACCGGCTTGGCCGACCTGATGGTGCGCGAGGTCGACCTGTCGTTCCGCGAAGCCCACCATGTGGTCGGGGGCGTGGTGCGCATGGCCATGGACCAGGGCCTGCCGGCCAATCAGATCACCACCCGGATGATCGACGCCTGCGCCCTGGAGCAACTGGGCCATGCCCTGCACCTACCCGAGCAGAAGGTGCGTGATTGCCTGGACCCGGCCAGCAACGTGCAGGGCCGCAGCTCTGCCGGCGGCCCGTCGCTTGGGTCCTTGATGCCCAGCCTGGCGCGCGCCAGCAAGCGCCTGGACGCAGAGCGTGCGGCCAACCAGCAGCGCCGCGAGCGCATGAGCGCCGCCGACCTCAACCTGCAAGCCCTGACCCGGGCACAGGCGGGCCTATGAGCACAATCCTGACGGTTCGCGACCTGCATAAAAGTTTCGGCCCCCATGAAGTGGTCAAGGGCGTCGACATGGACGTGCGCCAAGGCGAGGTGGTGGTCATCATCGGCCCCAGCGGCTCGGGCAAGTCCACCTTCATCCGCTGCCTGAACAGCCTGGAACCGCCCTCCAAGGGTACCGTGGTGGTTGGCGATGGCGATCAGACGCGTGCGGCAGACCGCAAGGCCTTGGCCCGGTTGCGCGAGGACGTGGGCATGGTGTTCCAGGACTACACGCTGTTCCCGCACATGACGGTGCTGGCCAACATGATGCTTGCCCCGGTCAAGCTCAAGCGCGCGACCAAAGCGCAAGCCCAGGCCCACGCCCTGGCCTTGCTTGAGCGCGTCGGCCTGCGGCACAAGGCCGCGCATTACCCGGCCGAGCTGTCCGGCGGCCAGCAGCAGCGGGTGGCGATCGTTCGCGCCTTGGCGATGAAACCCAAGCTGATGCTGTTCGACGAGCCCACCTCTGCGCTGGACCCGGAAACCGTCGGCGACGTGCTCAATGTCATGAAGGGCCTGGCGGCCGAGGGCATGACCATGATCGTTGTCACCCATGAAATGGGCTTCGCCCGCGAAGTGGCCGACCGCGTGGTGTTCTTCGACGCCGGCAAGGTCATCGAGACCGGGCCGCCGTCGCAGCTGTTCAGCGCCCCGCAACAGGCCCGCACCCGGCAGTTTCTGCAAAGCGTTCTGCACTGAACGAACAGCGTGTACAACCCTTCTTTGCGCAGCCAGCGCCCGCTTGCACCGGCCAAGCGTGTCTGCGCGCCGGCCAGGAGTATTTCAGATGAACGAAGCGACCCAATCCCTGGATACACCGGGCATCCAACCCATGATCCAGATGGAGAACGTCAACAAGTGGTACGGCAACTTCCAGGTGCTCAAGAACATCAACCTCAGCGTGCAGCCAGGTGAGCGCATCGTGCTGTGCGGCCCGTCCGGCTCAGGCAAGTCGACCACCATTCGCTGCCTGAACCGCCTCGAAGAACACCAGCAGGGCCGCATCGTGGTCGATGGCGTCGAGCTGACCCACGACGCGAGGCAAGTCGAGACCATTCGCCGCGAAATCGGCATGGTGTTCCAGCACTTCAATCTGTTTCCGCATTTGACCATCCTGCAGAACTGCACCCTGGCGCCCATGTGGGCGCGCAAGATGCCGCGCCACGAAGCGCAAGCCTTGGCGATGCATTACCTGGAGCGGGTGCGTATTCCCGAACAGGCGCACAAGTACCCCGGCCAATTGTCCGGCGGCCAGCAGCAGCGCGTGGCGATTGCCCGGGCACTGTGCATGAAGCCCAAGATCATGCTGTTTGACGAACCCACCTCGGCACTGGACCCGGAAATGGTCAAGGAGGTGCTCGACACCATGGTCAGCCTGGCCGAGGACGGCATGACCATGGTGTGCGTGACCCATGAAATGGGCTTCGCCAGGACCGTGGCGCACCGGGTGGTGTTCATGGACCAGGGCGAGGTGGTCGAGCAGGCCGCGCCGGCGGTGTTTTTCGAACGGCCTCAGAGTGAGCGAGGGCGGTTGTTCTTGAGTCAGGTGCTGCATTGAACAGGGGCGCCCCTTGGGCGCCAACCGTGCTGCATTCGAGAATTACAGCGACGACCTGCTTTCGTTCTCAGCGATTGGACCGAGCCGCGCTTTTCCCGCAGGCATGCCCCGCACGTATTGGATGTCGGGGCAGCTTAACCTGCTGCTTCCACGTTCTTGAACACTGCCTCTACTTCACTTTCCAGTTGATTGATCGCGCCGAGGTACTCGATCAACTCCGCCGCCCGGCTTCCGCGCAGCCCCGCCGTGGTCATTTCCCCATCGACCACGTAGCTGTACACGCCACTGACCGCGAACGCCTTCAGGCTACCGATGTGCCGGGCCTGATCCGCCAGCGTATCCTTGAACGCCTGCCCCTCGAAAAACCGGCGCCGGGCCACAGGGTTTCCAAAGGCGACTTCCATGATTACCAGTTCGGCACGCGCTGGCGTGGCCGTGTGCGCAACGTCTGGTGCCGGCGGATGATTCCCATCGTTCTGGAAGGGGGCACACAGGTGCACTTGCACTTTCAATACCGAGGCATCCTGCGCTAGGGTCGGCGCGAGTTTGTCGCGCACATACGCTTGCAGATCTTCAAGGCTTTGTCGCGGGCTCATGTGCACATGAATCCGGTCGGCATGATCGAGCCCATTGAGGCGCTCGTCCGCCAGCCGATTGACCACCATCGTTGACCCTTGCGGGAGATCGTACGCCAGCGTTTCGTCGAACATGTTCTGTTCGTCAGAAAACAGGATAGGGCTGGCTTGCTTGAAGCGCGCCTGCTGGTCGGCGGACTTGAAGCCGATCTCTACACCGCCATCGAGTTCGTAGTCTGCGATCTCTCCCACGCCCTCAGCCAATGGCCAGAGGTGTGCGTCCTGGGTGCGCGAGAAGTGGTGCTGGATGTACAAGCCCAGCCCTGGTAACCGGGAGCACAGCGGCCCATGCACGTCTCGCCAGTAGTGGGCGAAGATGGCGTGTGGGACGCGCTCGCGCCTTTTGACGGTGGTGTAGCTGTTGAGGGTGATCGTCATGGCTTGACCTAGTTGAGCTTGAGGTGTGTTTAGAGTCAGAGCTGCCTGTGGGGAGGGCGTTCAGTCAAGGTTATCGTGGCTTGGCTAGAGGGCGTTTGGCTTAACAGACCGAGAGGTTTCCCGGCCGAGAGGTGCAGCCAACAGGGACTTCTTGATTAGCAGACCTGATAGAATTCATGCCTTTGCGCTTGATCGTGGTCTGAGCACCAGACCTGGCTAACTAGGCCTCCTCTCTGAGGCGGTAACGGCAGTGACCTGTCAGCAGAAAGCGCTAAACATCCGTAACCGAGAGATCTTCGAATGCCCCCCGAAACGCCAGAAAACGCGGTCCGCCCAATGGATACGGTAGTGAGGCGGTTTTCTGTTGCCCCCATGATGGACTGGACCGACCGCCACTGCCGGTTCTTCCTGCGCCTACTCTCCAAGCACACCCTGCTCTACACCGAAATGGTCACCACCGGTGCCCTGCTGCACAACGACGCCCAGCGTTTCCTGCGCCACGATGCCTCCGAGCACCCGCTGGCCCTGCAACTGGGCGGCAGCGTGCCAGTGGACCTGGCGGCGTGTGCGCGCCTGGCTGAGGCAGATGGCTATGATGAGGTCAACCTCAATGTCGGCTGCCCCAGCGACCGGGTGCAGAACAACATGATCGGGGCCTGCCTGATGGCGCACCCGGCGCTGGTGGCCGATTGCGTGAAGGCCATGCGCGACGCCGTCTCGACACCGGTGACGGTCAAGCACCGCATCGGCATCAATGGCCGCGACAGCTATGCGCAGTTGTGCGACTTCGTCGGGCAGGTGCGCGAGGCGGGTTGCCGCAGTTTCACCGTGCACGCACGCATCGCCATTCTCGAAGGGTTGTCGCCCAAGGAAAACCGCGAAGTGCCGCCGCTGCGCTATGACGTCGCCGCGCAACTGAAAGCTGATTTCCCGGACCTTGAGATCGTGCTCAACGGCGGTATCAAGACCTTGGCCGACTGCCATACCCATCTTCAGACCTTCGACGGCGTGATGCTGGGCCGCGAGGCCTATCACAACCCGTACCTGCTGGCCGAGGTGGATCAACAGCTGTTCGGCAGCGTGGCACCGGTGGTCACCCGCACCGAAGTGCTGGCGCAGTTACGGCCTTACATCGTGGCGCATATGCAGGCAGGGGGTGCGATGCATCACGTGACCCGGCATATTCTCGGCCTGGCCCAGGGCTTCAAGGGCGCTCGCCGGTTCCGCCAACTGCTTTCGGCAGACATCCACAAGGCGGCCGAGCCGCTGGCCGTGTTCGACCAGGCTGTCGAGTTGTTGCAGGGGCGTTGAGGGCGCTGGCGTGTCACGCAAGTGCCTGCTGGTTGCGCGACACGATGCAAGGCCCGGCCTGAAGGGAACCTAGGAGACGGTGGGTACTCGAACATTCACCTCTCGTACAGCCGGGCCCTTGAGCGACCGTGGGGGCTGGGGTAATGTCGAGCCCATTGCACAGGACAGAGCACGCCCATGACTTCCAAGCTGGAACAACTCAAGCAGTTCACTACCGTGGTCGCCGACACCGGTGACCTGGACGCCATTACGCGCCTGAAACCGGTAGATGCCACCACCAACCCGTCGCTGCTGCTCAAGGCTGCTGCCATCCCGGCCTATGCCGAGTTGCTCAAGCGCGTAAAGGGCGAGGCCAACGGTGATGTGGACCAGGCCTGCGACATGTTCGCGGTGGCGGTGGGGTCGGGCATTTTGAAAGCCATCCCCGGGCGTATCTCGACCGAAGTGGATGCGCGGCTGTCGTTCGACGAACCTGCCCTGCTGGCCAAGGCGCGCTCGCTGATCGAGCTGTACGACAAGGCCGGTGTTGGCCGTGACCGTGTGCTGATCAAGCTGGCGTCTACCTGGGAAGGTATTCGCGCCGCCGAAAAGCTGGAGAAGGAAGGCATCCAGACCAACCTGACCTTGCTGTTCTCCTTCGCCCAGGCCCAGGCCTGCGCCGACGCCGGTGTGTTCCTGATTTCGCCGTTCGTGGGCCGGATCTACGATTGGTACAAGAAAAGCACGGGCAAGGAGTACACCGGTGCCGATGATCCAGGCGTACAGTCCGTCACGCGGATCTACAACTACTACAAGGCCAATGGCTACGACACTGTGGTCATGGGCGCCAGCTTCCGCAACACCAACCAGATCGAACAGCTCGCCGGTTGCGATCGCCTGACCATCAGCCCAGAGCTGCTGCAGCAGTTGAGTGAAGACCAGGGCGACCTGCCGCAGGTACTGAAGCCAGGCAATGCCGGGGAGCCCAAGCGTCAACTGAGTGAGAGCGAGTTCCGCTGGGACATGAACGAAGACGCCATGGCTACCGAGAAGCTGGCCGAGGGGATTCGCCAGTTTGCGCGCGATCAGGAGAAGCTTGAGAAGGTCATGGCTGAAAAAGGCTGATCCAGCCATGTTGGGGCGAGACTGCTTTGCCGGGGGCTCTCTGGGCCGCGATGCGGCGGGGTAGCCCGAACTTTATACGTTTGAGCTCATATCGCCGGGCCCGCTGCGCGGGCCATCGCGGCACGAGACCGCTCCTACAGGTAACGCGTAATGCTCAGGACAGCTTTGGCCGTTCGGAGCACTTGCACTGCATCTGGATGCTTGAGTTTTGCCTGGGAGCAGTCCCGGCCGTGCTGGGCGGCGCAGCAGGCCCAGGATTTCAACGTCGCGGTCCTACCATCGGGCTACCGCCCTGTTTGCACTACTTCTGAACCGGCTCATAAAGGCTCACGGCACTCGCATCCACCTTTTTCGGCAACAGCCCTTCACGATAGAAGGCATCGGCGATGCGCTGCTGCTCGCCCAGGTTCTCTGGCCTGACCGGCTGTACGTCGTAACTGCGCCGGGCGTTGGCCTGTTGCACCGTGGCACTGTCCAGGTTGCCCCACAGTGGGCCGAGAATGTGCGCGGCCTGGGCCGGGTGGGCTTTGGTCCAGGTGCCGGCCTCACGCAAGGCGAGGTACACCTGCTGCAACACCTCAGGATGAGCCTTGGCATAGTCGCTGCCCGCCAGGTAGTAGCGCTGATAGCTGGCCAACTCGCTCCCATCGGCAAGTATGCGTGCATTCTGCTGACGTTGGGCGCTGGCCACATAAGGGTCCCACGTCACCCAGGCATCGACCTTGCGGTTCTCGAACGCGGCGCGGCCATCGGCCGGTATCAGGTACGCGGGGCTGATGTCCTTGAACGTGAGTCCCGCCTGGGCCAGCGCCTGGATCAGCAAGTAATGGCTGCCTGCTGCCTTGGTCACGGCCACGCGCTTGCCCTTGAGGTCGGCCAAGGTCTTGAGGGTCGAATCCGCAGGTACCAAGATAGCCTGGGCGGTCGGCGACGGTGTCTCGCGGGCGAAGTACGTAAGCTTTGCACCTGCTGCCTGGGTGAACACAGGCACAGTGTCGGCAACATCCGCAGAGATATCGACATTGCCCAGGTTCAGCGCTTCCAAGAGCGGCAATCCGCTTGGAAATTCATGCCACGTGACGCGAATGCCCTCGGCCCGCAGGCGCTGCTCCAGGCTGCCACGGGCCTTGAGCAGCGTCAGCAGGGTCGAGGATTTCTGATAACCGATGCGCAACGTTTGGTCGGCGTTAGCCAGGCTTGGCAGCACCGTGCTGGCCAATAGCGCCAGGCAAAGTCTGCGCAGAGTGTTTACGCTCATCAGGATATCTCCGGGTCAAGGTTGCGCAGCCAGCTTGGTGCTTTCGGGAACGGTAAAGCCGCTGGCGAAAGTGGGTGCCACTTCAAGGCGTTCAGTCATCAGCCCGTGGGCATGGTAGAAATCGGCCGTCTCCTGCTGAGTGGCGATGGTTTGGGGGTCGATCACCTGCCAGCGCAAGTGGCGACGCTCAAATTGCAGACGGGCCGCGTCCTGGGGGAAGCCGATGATAGCGGCAAGGGTTTTCGAGTAACTGTCCAGGTGCTGGTTGGCCCAGACCTGCGCCTGGGCCAGGCGGTTGAGGTAGTCCTGCACTGCAGCCTGCCGTGCAGGTTCGCTCAACGCCTTGTCGGTAGCGGCGAGGAAGCTGTTCCCACTGGAAAGACCCCGCCCATTGACCAGCACCCTTCCCTGCCCACTGAGTTCAGCCAGCGCGGTGTAAGGCTCCCAGGTAGCCCAGGCGTCTACCGACCCATTGGCCAGAGCGATCTTGGCATCCACCGGCCCGAGAAACCGCAACTGCACATCCTTTTCGCTCAGCCCAACCTGGGCCAAGGCCTTGAGTGCCAGATGATGCCCGATGGAACCCCGCCCGGTTGCAATGCGCTTGCCCTTGAGTTCAGCCGCGGTGCGCACCGGCGAATCGGGCCTGACCAGCAACGCGGTGCCGTAGGGGTCAGACTTGTCAACCGCCACCGCCTTGACCGGCGCCCCTGAGGCGAGCACGAACAACAGCGGCGCATCACCAATGATGCCAGCATCGATCGCACCGGCATTGAGCGCTTCGGCAAGGGGCGCAGCTGCGGGGAATTCCGCCCACTGAATGTCGTAGGGTAGATCGCGCAGCGCATCAGCCGCCTCCAGCTGGGCCCGCATGTTGCCCTTTTGATCACCGATGCGCAGGGTCAGGCGCTCCGAGGCGCTGGCCTGGCCCATCAACAGGATGGCTGCCGCCAGGGTCAATACTTTCATTCGAATGGACATGGAACGCCTCTTCGTCCTGTGGGGCGGCGTCGTGCAGCCCGAGCGGACGACTCTAGCGACTATTTTTTAATAACTTAAATTGATTTTAGGAATAACCTAATATGCATTTTTGAATTATTGAGTATCGGTCATGGCATTTCTGCTGATCGGGATTATGCTAATGCCTTATTTTTTTACCGTTCAGGCAAGAGCCGAATCATGAAAATCGATGACATGGACGCGTTCGTCGCCGTCATGCGTTGCCAGTCGACCAACCTGGCTGCCGAGGCGCTGCAAGTCACCCAACCGGCCATCACCCGGCGTGTGCAGAACTTCGAACAAGACCTTGGCGCGACCCTGCTCGACCGCAACACCAAGCCCCTCAAACCTACCCCCATGGGGCTGCGGGTCTATGAACAATGCAAAGCGATCCTGCGCGAGATCGACTCGTTGCGCGAACTGGTGGCCAACGACGGCGCCCCGTCCGGGACGTTGCGCCTGGGCGTTCCGCAGACCCTGGGGGACGTGGTGCTGCTCGACGCCTTGGCGCAGATCCGCCAGGCCTACCCACAACTGCGCACCCAGGTCACCAGCGGCTGGGGTAGCAGCCTGATCGGGCGTATGGACAACGGTGAACTGGACGCTGCCGCCGCGTTGTTTCCCCCTGGCAAGATCTTTCCCGACGGAATCGCCAGCCAATCCATCGCACGTATGCCGCTGAAGGTGGTGGCGGCCAAGGGTAGCGCGGGTAAACGCAGTTACAAACTCAAGGATTGTTACACCCGCGGCTGGGTACTGAACCCCGATGGCTGCGGCTTTCGCGCGGGGCTGCAACGCGCCCTGAGCGAGCAAGGGCTGAGCCTTTCGATCAACCTGGAGACATTCGGCACTGAGTTACAGCTGGGGTTGGTCGCAAATGGTCAGGGGCTGGGGCTGGTTCCGGAGCCCTTGCTGCAAGCCAGCCGGCACCGCGATTCGCTCGATGTACTCACCGTCAGTGATTTCAAGCCACAGGTAGACCTGTGGCTTTTTCATCCTCGCTACCTGGGTAATCTTCAGGAGCCGGTAGAGTTGTTCGGCAACGTGGCCGGGCAACGTTTGCAGGGCTGCTATCACCCTGGTTGATCTAAACCTGAATCATCAGGGTGATGAAACCCAGCGCACGATATACGTAAATCGCATAACTGAATTTGGATTAAATTCGATTGGCTGATAATTAGCATAGAACCAAAAAGACTTTTACAGCGTTCATCCATACGAATACGGTCTTAAGGAACACACCGTCATTCAGGGATGAAACCCATGAGTCACCCCTCAGGCAGCGCGCTCGCCGAGCTGACGCAGGCCCTTGCGGCCAATGCCGAGCGCTATGACCGCAGCGCTCGGTTCCCTCAGGACAATTTCGACCTGCTGCACCGCCACGGGCTGCTCGCCTACACAGTGCCGCGCCACCTTGGCGGTGGCGGTGCGGACCTGGCGAGCGCGCGCCGCGTGATCAGCGCAGTTTCCAAGGGCGACCCGGCCACCGGGCTTATCCTGGTGATGCAGTACTTGCAGCATGTCCGTGCGCATCGGGCAGCAGACTGGCCGGAACGCCTGCGTCACCGCATCGCCCGCGACGCCGTGGAACACGGTGCACTGATCAATGCGCTGCGCGTCGAGCCCGAACTTGGCACCCCGACCCGCGGCGGCTTGCCCGCCACCGTGGCGCGCCGCACGGCGCAGGGCTGGCGCCTGAGCGGGCGCAAGATCTACTCCACGGGCAGCCATGGTCTGACCTGGTTCCTGGTCTGGGGCCGCAGCGACGACGCTGTCCCTTTGGTAGGCGGCTTTCTGGTACACCGCGACACACCCGGCATCAGCATCGTCGAGGACTGGGACCACTTGGGCATGCGTGCCACCTGCAGCCATCAGGTGCATTTCGAGGACGTGCTGATCCCGCTTGATCATGCCGTCAGCGTCAGCCCGACCAACGCCCCGAAAGCCGAACTCGATGAAGACAGCCTGCTGTGGATGAGCGTACTGCTGCCAGCGGTCTACGACGCGGTGGCACAGGCGGCGCGCGATTGGTTGGTGGCATTTCTCACGCAGCGCACACCGTCGAACCTGGGTGCACCTCTGGCGAGTCTGCCGCGTTTTCAGCAGACGATCGGGCGCATCAATACCCTGCTCTTTGCCAACCAGAGCCTGCTCGATGGCGCTGTCGCCGGGCACACCGCAGCCCACCATGCCGGGCAACTGAAGCAGCTGGTCGGCGCCAATGCCATCGAGGCCGTGACGCTGGCGGTCGAAGCGGCGGGCAACCCTGGGCTTTCGCGGCACAATGCCTTGGAACGGCACTACCGCGACGTGCTCTGCAGCCGCATCCACACTCCTCAGGACGACGTCGTGTTCAGTCAGGCCGGCCGAGCCGCACTGGCGCAGGTGCAGGCATGAGCCATTCAACGATTGCCAGCCACCTCGACGCCCAGGCCAATCACTACCTGCGCAAGCAATTACCGGGTCATCGAGTCATCGATGTTCCTCCCGGTCAGCTGAGCCTTGAAGTGGCCGCCGACGTGTTCATCCTGCGCCCGATCAATGTGCGGGGTCAGCGGATCGACAGCCCGCCGGTACAGTGGCCCTGGGGGTTGAAGTGGGTGCAACTGGTGTCTTCGGGCATCGATCTTTACCCCGAATGGATCTTTGGCGGGCCCCCTGTCACCAGCGGCAAGGGCGCCAATGCCGAGCAAGTGGCCGAGTTCGCGTTGGCACTGATGTTCGCCGCGGCAAAGCAATTGCCAAGCCTTTGGATCAAGGACGCCGACTGGCGCCTCACTGCACTGGCGCCTTTGCGCGGGCGCACTTTAGGCATTCTGGGCTTCGGCAGTATTGGCCAGAGCCTTGCTCACAAGGCCGTGGCGCTCGGCATGCGGGTAACGGCCCTGAGCCGCCCAGGACAGCCCATTGCCCAGGTGCGCGGCGTGGAGCGCGCCAACGATCTACGACAGTTGTTCGCACAGAGCGACCACCTCGTGCTGGCCGCCCCACTCACCCGTGACACCCGTGGGCTGATCGATCGGCACGTACTGAACGAGGCCCGCCCAGGCTTGCACCTGATCAATGTCGCCCGTGGCGGGCTGATCGATCAGCAGGCGCTGCTGGAGGCGCTGGACAGCGGTGTAATCGCCCGCGCCAGCCTGGATGTGACCGATCCCGAGCCGCTGCCCGCTGACCACCCGCTTTATCACCACCCACGCGTGTTCCTGTCGCCCCACACCTCGGCCATTTCCGATGAAGGTTACCCGGCGTTTCTCGAAGCCTTCATCGCCAATTTCCACCGCTACCGCGAGCGAGCACCCCTGACCAATCTGGTCGACACCGCCCGTGGTTACTGATCACCGGAGAACACCTCAATGAGTTCACTGTCTGCCGTCAAGCCCACCGCCAACAACGTGCGCGACCGGGTCAGCACCGAAGAATGGGAGGTGCGTGTCAAGCTGGCCGCCGCCTACCGCCTGGCGGCCCTGTTCCGCTGGACTGACCATATCTACACGCACTTTTCCGCCCGTGTACCGGGGCCGGAGGAACATTTCCTGATCAATGCCTTTGGCTTGCTGTTCGACGAAATCAGCGCCTCGAACCTGGTCAAGGTGGACGTCGACGGCACCATCATCGACGACCCGCTGGGCCTGGGCATCAACCAGGCCGGCTATGTAATTCACAGCGCCATTCACCGCGCTCGGCCCGACCTCAAGGCTGTGCTGCACACCCACACCCGTGACGGCGCAGCGGTGTCAGCCCAGCGCGCCGGCCTGCTGCCCATTTCCCAGCATGCCCTGGCGTACTACAGCCGGGTGGTTTACCACGATTACGAGGGCGTGGCCCTGGACCTGGACGAGCAGCAGCGACTGGTGGCCAACCTTGGTGACAGCAACATCCTCATCCTGCGCAACCACGGGCTGCTGACCGGGGGCATCAGCGTGGAACATGCATTTCGCGAACTGCATGGGCTAGAGCGTGCCTGCAATATTCAGGTGGCCGCCCAGGCCGGGGGCAACGATCAATTGCTGCATGCATCGCAGGCGGCCATTGCCAAGGTGCATGAGCAATCCAAGCGCTTTTCCGATGGCAAGGGGGAAGGCATCCAGCGGCATTGGGACGCGTTGATCCGGCAACTGGATCGCGAGAGCCGCGACTACCAGAACTGATCGCTCCAGGCTGGATGTGCCTGCGCTAGGGGCAAGCTCGCCCGCTCAGGCGCCTCCATGTTCCGACGATCGACACGTTGTCAGTGGCGACCGGCTCGCCTTGCGCGTGGCCGGACACCGACGCACTCATCTCCTTGAAGGACCACGCAATGCCCCCACTGCACCACCTGTTTGCCTTCGGCGCCCTGACCCTGGCCCTCACTGCCTGCTCCCCTGGCAATGAAGCCAGTGCTGGCAAAACACTCAACATCGCCTTCTGGGGCGACAACACCACCCTGGTCAGCCTCGATCCCTTCCAGGTCTACTGGTTGGAGCACCGTGTGCTGCTGCGCAACGTGGCTGAGTCGCTCACGGATCAAGACCCCGACAGCGGGCAGATCATCCCTTGGCTGGCCAAAAGCTGGGAAGTCAGTGCCGACGCCCTGAGCTACACCTTCCACCTGCGTCAGGACGTCACGTTCAGCAATGGCGAGCGCTTTGACGCGCACGCCGTCAAAGCAGCCTTCGACAGCAACAAGGCATTCGCGGCTCAGTTGCCCGCCACCTTCGGCGCTACCTACCTGGCAGGCTACGACCATGCCGAGGTGGTCGATGACTTCACCGTGCGCCTGGTGCTATCGCGACCCAATGCAGGCTTTCTGCAGGCCACGTCCACCACCAACCTGGCTATCCTCGCCCCAGCTTCGTACCAGCTGACCGCCAAAGCGCGCTCATTGGGCAACATCATCGGGACGGGACCGTTCACCCTCGACCACTACACACCCGAAGTGGGCGCCCGCCTGGTCAAGCGCAGCGACTACGCATGGCCCTCGGCCAACGTACATAACCGGGGCGCTGCGCATGTGGACGCCATCAACATCAGCTACATCCCTGAAGAAAGTGTGCGAAATGGCCTGTTCCTTCAGGGCAAGGCCGATATCCTGTGGCCGCGCAACCCCTTCTCGGAGGTCGATCTCAAACTGTTCCAGGCCAAGGGCGCCACCATCCAGAGCCGGTCCTTGCCAGGCCCCGCGTTGAACCTCTACCCCAACACCCGTGACAACCGCTTGCTGGCTGACCGACAGGTTCGCCTTGCGCTGCAAAAAGCCATCGATCGCACCAGCTATGCGCATACCGTGTACAACGCGCAGTTCCCCGTCGTGAGCGGCGTGTACGACGTCACCACGCCGTACTTCAAGCCCCAGGCCAACAAGCTCGTCTATGATCCGGCTGGCGCCGAACAGTTGCTCGAAGCTGCCGGTTGGCCCAAGGGCAAAGACGGTTACCGGTACAAGAACGGCAAGCGCCTGACATTGCGCTACAACCTCACCCCGGCCGAAAGCGCCGGTGACGTGTTGGTGCAGGACCAACTGCGCAAGGTCGGCATTGACCTGAAACTCAATGTACTGACCCGCGCCGAATGGGTCGCGGGTAACGCAGCAGGCAGCTATGACCTGACTTCCACCTACATGACCCGTGCCGACCCGATCATTTTGCAGACGATTCTTGACCCACGTTCGGCCAACAGCGCCACGCTGGCCACCAATACCTACGAGCCGCAGACCCTGACCCGGGCACAGGCGCTGTTCGACAGTGGCATCACCGCGACTGACGATGCGCAACGGGCCCAAGCCTACGGGCAGCTGCAAGACCTGCTGATCGACGAAGCCTCCGCCTTCCCGCTGTACGAGCGCGTCTGGCAAGCCGCCACCGCACCTCGGGTCAAGGATTTCCGCTGGACCGCCGAGGGCTTTGCGCTGTTCAGCGACATCGAGGTCAGCCAGCCATGAAGCGCTATCTGATCACCCGCTTGGGTCAGGCGCTGCTGGTACTGTGGGGCGCGTACACCATCACGTATTTCATCCTCTACCTTTTGCCTGGCGACACCCTGACGATCATGCTCAGTGCCTCCGGCATGGAGGCCGATGGCCTGTCACCCGAAGCATTGGCCAAGGCCCGTGCTTTCTATGGGCTAGACAAAGGCCTGTTCGAGCAATACATCGACCTGCTGTGGCGTGCCCTGCACGGTGATCTGGGGCAGTCGCTGTCGCTGGGGCGACCTGTTACCGCGCTGCTGGCCGAACGCTTGCCGCAAACCTTGGCGCTGGCGGGCTCTGCCATCGTGCTGTCGGTGGTGGGTGGGGTCGGCCTTGCCTACCTGACCGCCTACCTGCAATGGCGACCGCTCAAGACGGCACTCGCCCGGGTGCCTTCGCTGGGCTTTTCCATCCCCGTGTTCTGGATGGGCCTGTTGCTGATCCAGGTCTTCGCCTTCGCGCTGGGCTGGTTCCCGGCCACTGGCAGCCAAGGTTTTGCCAGCCTGGTGCTGCCGGCAATCACCCTGGCGATACCCAGCGCCGCTGTGTATGCCCAAGTGTTGCAGCGGGGCTTTCAAGGGGTGTGGCAGGAACCCTACATCACCACCGCCTTCGCCAAAGGGCTCAGCCGCGCCCAGGTCCAGGCCCGCCACGGCCTGCGCAATGCCACGCTGCCGCTGCTGACCCTGATCGGCCTGCAGGTCGGCAACACGGTGTCCGGTGCCGTGCTGGTCGAGACCATCTTCTCGCGCAATGGCGTAGGCCGGTTGGCCCAGGAAGCCGTGCTGCGTCAGGACATACCGGTAGTGCTGGCGATTGTCGCGGTATCGGCGGCCGCTTTCGTGCTGGTCAACCTGATCGTCGATCTGCTCTACCCCTACCTCGACCCTCGCATCACCCCTACGGCCAAGGTGAACTGAGATGACCATGGATATTCCCCTGATCGCACCCGACGCCGCCTCAACCAGCGATGAGCCGTGCACACCCCACATCTGGAAACGACGCACGCGGTATCAGCGCGTCCATCGCGCCTTGACGCCGCTGTTGCGCCGCCCTGGCTTCAGCCTGGCGCTGCTGATCGTCTTGTTCGCTTTATTTGCCGCACTGGCACCTCAGCTGCTCACCAGTTTCGACCCCTACGCCACGGCACCCGCCGACAAGCTCACGCCCCCAAACCTGATGCATTGGTTCGGTACCGACGAGTTGGGCCGCGACCTGTACACGCGGGTGGTGTATGGCGCGCGCCTGTCGGTGATGGCGGCATTGTTGGCAGTGGCCATCGCCCTGGTGGGCGGCCTTGGCCTTGGCGTACTGGCGGGGTTTGCCGGAGGGCACCTGGATGCAGCCCTGATGCGCCTGATCGACGTCTTGCTTGCCCTACCCGGCTTGCTGTTGGCGCTGGCGATCGTCACGGCCATCGGCTTTGGCACGGTGCCCGTGGCCGTTGCGGTGGGTGTCGGGATCATTCCAGGCTTCGCCCGCACGACCCGCGCCGAGGTGCTGCGCATCAAATCGCTGGCGTACGTCGAAGCGGCGCGCCTAGCCGGCGCCAGTTGGACGCGCACCCTGATGCGCCACGTACTGCCCAATGCGTGGGGCCCGGTGGCGGTACTGGCCACCCTGGACTTTGGCGCCGCGATCCTGGCCACCGCTGGGCTCAGCTTTCTGGGCTTCGGCGCAGCGCCGCCCGCTGCTGAGTGGGGCACGCTGATCGCCAACGGGCGCCATTTTCTCGTTACAGCGCCGTGGGTATCCCTGCTGCCGGGGCTGTTCGTGGTGGCCGTGGTGTTCAGCCTCAATCACCTGGCGCGTAGCGCCGAGGAGCATGCCCGATGAGCCAGCAACCCTTGGTCAAGGTGCGCAACCTGACCATCAGCTACGCCGTTGCAGGGCAGCACACCCAGGCCGTGAGCCAGCTTTCGTTCAGCCTGGCCAAAGGCGAAACACTGGCTATTGTCGGGGAGTCTGGCTCCGGCAAGTCGACCCTCGCCAACGCCCTGCTCGGCTTACTGCCGATCAGCGCCCAGATCGATCAAGGTCAGTTGTGGGTGGACGGGGTCGATGTGGCCCAGGCTGACGAGCGCACCAGGCGCCGCTTGCGTGGGCGCACCATTGCCTTGGTGCCGCAGGATCCAATGGTCAGCCTCAACCCTACCCTGCGCATCGGCCAGCAGATCGGTGAAGCACTGGTGTTGGCCCGAGGCCGTCGTTATCCCGGCCTGGCCACAGACATTCAGGCTCTGCTGGCCCAGGTAGGTCTGGACCAGCCCGCGCTGCGCGCTCGCCAGTACCCCCACGAGTTGTCCGGTGGCATGCGCCAGCGGGTACTGATTGCCATCGCGCTGGCCGGCGAGCCCAAGTTGATCGTGGCTGACGAACCCACCAGCGCCCTGGATGTCACGGTGCAGCGGCGGATCCTCGACCACCTGCAACACCTGACGGCCGAGCGCGGCATCTCGCTGCTAATCATCACCCATGACCTGGGCATGGCGTGCGACCGTGCTGACCGCCTGCTGGTAATGAAGCACGGCAAGCTCATCGAGCACGCCTCGCCCAGGCAGATTCTCTGGGGTGCGCAGCAGCCCTACACCCGTGAACTGCTGGCGGCAGCGCCCGCCTTCGTGTCGCGACGCAGCGCCGTCTTGCCAACCGATAAGCCTCCCCTGCTTCGGCTGCACAACATCTGCAAACGCTTTGTCTTGCCTGGGCAGCCCAGCCCGTTCACCGCCCTGCATGACCTGAACCTTACCGTGCACGCGGGCCAGACCTTGGCCATCGTAGGCGAGTCTGGCTCGGGTAAAAGCACAACGCTGCGTATTGCTTTGGGGCTGGAAACGCCGAGCCAAGGCCATGTGGAATTGGCAGGGCAACCTGTCAGCGCATTGAGTTGGCAGCAGCTGCGTCCCTTACGCAGGCGCATCCAGCTGGTGCAACAGAACCCGTTTGCCGCGCTGGATCCACGCTTCACCGTGTACGACAGCATCGTCGAGCCGCTGGTGTCGTTCGGCCTGGGCAAAGGTGAGGCACTGGAGCGCAGGGCGCGGGAATTGATCGCCAAGGTGCACCTGCCTGTGCATTTCCTGGATCGCCTGCCGCATGAGCTGTCAGGTGGCCAGCGCCAGCGCGTGGCCATTGCCCGAGCCCTGGCACTGGAGCCGGATCTACTGCTGCTGGACGAACCGGTCAGTGCCTTGGATGTGTCGGTGCAGGCACAGATTCTTGCCCTGCTCTCAGAACTACAGCGCGACCTGGGCATGGCCTACGTGCTGGTCTCTCACGACCTGGCAGTGGTGGCAAGCATGGCCGACCACGTGCTGGTGCTGCAACACGGGCAGGTCGTCGAACAGGGCCCGGCCGCAGAGGTGTTCGGCCGACCCGCCAGCGCCTACACGCGGGCACTGATCCAGGCCATACCAGGGCACTCGCGCAGCGTGCTGCCGGTAGCGATCTGACCACTGCGCCGCGCCCGTCCACTGCACTACCTAACGCCTGTCAAGCCACATGGCTTGGCGTCTTCCCCACTGGAGCAGGAGTATCACCCCAATGACCCTCGAATTCATCGGCCTGATCGGCCCTCAGGAAAGCAGTGAATCGCAAGCGCCCCGTGGCCCGCTTGTCGATCTGGCGTTTATCAAGGCATTCGCCCAGGCGCAGGAATACGCCGGTTTCGACAAAGCGCTGCTGGCGGTCAGCACCAGTGCGCCGGACTCGATGATCCTGGCCAGCTACGTCGCTGCGCTGACCGACCGCATTGGCCTTCTGGTGGCGCATAGGCCCGGTTTTCAGGCGCCCACCTTCGCCGCCCGGCAGTTCGCCACCCTCGACCAATTGAGCGGTGGCCGCGCCGCGATCAACGTGATCACGGGCGGCGACAGCGGTGACCTGCAGCGCGACGGCGACTATCTGGACAAGGATGCCCGCTACGCCCGCACCGACGAGTACCTGGAGGTGATGCACAACACCTGGACGCAGCGCACTGCCTTCGATCATCACGGCACCCATTACCAAGTTGAAGACAACCTCACACTGGTCAAGCCCGTCGGCAAATTGCCCGTCTACTTCTCGGGCGCCTCGGATGCAGCGGTGGAGGTCGCGGCCAAGCACGCCGATGTGTACATGATGTGGGGCGAGCCACTGGCGCAAGTGCGCGAGCGCATTAGACAGGTGCGCAAGGCTGCAGCCCGCTACGGGCGAGAACATCACATTCGTTTCAGCCTGTCGCTGCGCCCGATCCTCGGCGCCACGGAAGCAGAAGCCTGGGCGCGGGCCGAGCGCATTCTGGCTGACGCCCAGACCACCATCGGGATCCGTCAAGGCAACCGCCGCGAAAAGAACTTCGGCAAGAGCAATGCAGGGTCCGAACGCCTGGTTCAGCTCGCCAAGGAACGCAAAGTGCATGACACCCGGCTGTGGACCGAGATCGCAGCCCTGGGCGGCGGGGCCGGCAATTCCACGTCATTGGTGGGCACCGCCGAGCAAGTGGCCGAGGCAGCGCTGGCCTACTACGAATTGGGCGTGAGCACGTTCCTGTTTCGGGGGTTCGAGCAGCTGCGCGATGCAGTGGAATACGGCCAGGACCTGATTCCGCGCATTCGTCAGCAGGTAGAGCGATTCGAGGCGCAGCGCCAGGCACGCTTGGGCTAGGGTGTACGCGGGTTCGAGCGCTGTCAAACAGTGCCCGACCCGCCTGGGCGTCATCCCATACCCGCGTGTGGGTGTCTGGGGTCTACCGGTTGAACCGCGGGATGGTCAGCCCAAGGCTCTCGCGCAACGTGCTGCCTTCATAAGCCGTGCGATAGATCCCGCGCTCTTGCAGCAACGGTACTACCTGCTGGGTAAAGCGGCGAAATTGCCCAGGGTGCCCGATGTAGATGTTGAAACCGTCCAGGGCCCTGGCTTCGAACCACTCGGCCATCTTGGCCGCTACGGTCGAGGGCGACCCCACGAACGCGCCCGGGCGCAGCTGACGCCCGAATTCCACCGCCTGGCGCAAGCTGAAGCCTTTCTCACGGGCTTGGTCGGCAATGCGCTTGGCGTTGGTGTAAAAACTGCTGCGCGCGTAGTCCAGACTCTGCTGGGGGAAGGGTGCGTCCAGGTCGTACTGACTGAAATCATGCCACCCGAAATTGCGCCCGAACTCTTTGAGGGCCAGTTCGAAGCTGTGGTCGACCTGATGGTAGTGACGTTCGATCTCTCGGGCAGCTTCGTCGGTATCGCCTACGTAGATCTCCGCCCCCGGCAGCACCAGCAATTGCTCCGGGTCCCGCCCCAAGCGCTGGGCACGGCCCTTGATGTCCCGGTAGAACGCCTGCCCCTGCTCGATGCTGGCGGCGTGGGTGAACACCACATCGGCAGTGGCGGCGCCCAGGTCGCGGCCCTGCTCGGAATCGCCCGCCTGGAATATCACCGGCTGCCCCTGGGGCGAGCGCTGAATGTTCAAAGGGCCCTCGACCGAGAAGTGTTCCCCTTTGTGATCCAGACGATGCAGCTTCGAGGGGTCCAGAAAACGGCCACTGGCCCGCTCGCGTGGGAAGGCATCCTCCTCATAGGAATGCCACAGGCCTTGCACCACCTCTACATGCTCCTGGGCGCGGGCGTAGCGGGTGTCGTAGTCATAGTGCTCATCCAGGCCGTAGTTGCCTGCCGTGCCGGCATCGCCGCTGGTGACCACGTTCCAGCCGGCTCGGCCTTTGCTGATCAGATCCAGGGAGGCGAGCCGGCGGGCGACGTTGAATGGCGCGTTGTAGGACGTGGTAAGCGTGCCGACCAGGCCGATGTGGCGAGTGCTGACCGCCAGCGCGGACAGAAGCGTCAGCGGCTCCAGGCGATTGAGGTAGTGCGAGGGCGAACCTTCGGTGATGAACTGGCTGTCGACAATGAACATCAGGTCGAACAGCGCGGCCTCTGCCTGACGAGCGATGTCGATGTACCAATCAATATTGACGCTGGCGTCTGCGGGCAGCTCGGGGTCAAGCCACAGGTTATGCCGCCCCGGACCACCGCATCCCATGGTCAGCGCGCCGAGTTTGATCTGTCGTTTGCTCATGGGGAACCTTCAGTCAATTGCGGTCGAAGCGTGGCCCGCCAAGGCCGCACCAAACGAGGTGTCGAACAGGTCTGCCGCCGGATAGGCCTTGATCAGGCCCAATCCTGCGAAGAACTCCACGGTCTTCTGCGCGTCGGCGATCACCTGCTGGTCCAGTGGCGCAAGGTCAGTGCGCGCGCGGGCGAACCATGCGCGGGCGATGTCTCGATCGGCGCGGGTGCGCTGAGCCCAGGCGTCGGCATAGGCTTCGGTATGGGCAGGGTCGCTCAGAGCCCACTCCCGGGCTTTTTTCAGGCGCTCGAGGAAGTCGGCTATCTGCGCACGCTTGTGCTCCACGGCCTGGCTGTTGGCGACCACGAAACTTTGCGCCGGTATCACACCCTCGGCGGTAGCCAGTACCCGAGCACCTTGGCGCTCCTGCTGGGTGACATAGGGCTCCCAGGTAGCGATCACATCCACAGCTGCGCCATCCAACGCATGGGAGGCGTCCAGTGCACTGAGGTAGCGCAGCTGGAGGGTATCGCGGGGCACGCCGGCCTTGTCCAAGGCACTGAACAGCAGTTGCTGGCTCCACGAACCTTTCCAGATTGCGGCGCGTTTGCCGCGTAGATCCTGGAGGCTACGTATCGGCGAGTCCTTGCGCACCAGGATGGCCACCCCCGCAAGGTTCTGCCGACTGACGGCGATCACCTTGATCGGCGCCCCCAGGGCGCCCAGAAACAGCGGCGGCGCATCGCCGAGCAAGCCGATGTCCAGACTGCCAACATTGAGCGCCTCGGCCACCGGCGAGCCTGCGGTGAACTGCTTCCACTCCAGTGAATAGGGCAGATTGTCCAGCACGCCGGCGGCTTCCATAACGGCGCGGGCGTTGTAGCTCTGATCGCCCACGACCAGCGCCTGGGCAGCGGCGGCGAGGCTGAAGGTTGTGGCCAGCACGGTGGCTGTCAGGTGTTTGAGATAGCGCACGTTCGTCTCCGTAGACCCATTAGGGGATGTGAGGCGATCCGCGCGTGCGGTCTGGCCGGTGGTCAGGTTATAGCTTCAAAGCATTAACATTCAGTTTTTTATAATCTAATGCGCAAATACCAGCTTGTGAAATGCGCTTTAGGCATAACCTCATGCAAGATTCATCTTTTGCGCAAGCGCGAACCCCCTAATCTTTATATTCTCAATTTACATATTAGGTTATTACTATTTTGCATTTTGCGAATATATTACCGATTTGTTAGGGTCTTTCAAATCCTGGACCACCGAGCCTGACCCATGCCCCACCTCCTTCGCCCGGAGCGCCTGCGCCGCTTTATCGACCAATTCGCCACATTGCTCGACCAACAGCCTGACGAGATAACCCTGCTTGATCGGGGCAAGCATCTGCTGGCTGAATTGGTAGTCCATGACGACTGGCTGCCAGTCGATCTTGCCCAACCCGATCCAGAGCGTTATCAGCAATACCTGCTGCACTGTGACTCACGCCAACGCTTCTCGGTGGTCAGCTTCGTCTGGGGCCCCGGGCAGCGCACCCCCATCCATGACCATCGCGTCTGGGGCCTGATCGGCATGCTGCGTGGCGCTGAGCTCGCTCAAGGCTTCGCGCGCGGTGCATACGGTGCGTTGCAGACCGAGGGCGCGCCGGTACGCCTAGAGCCTGGCCAGGTCGAAGCGGTATCGCCGGCCCTTGGGGACATCCATCAAGTCAGCAATGCCTTCGCCGACCAGGTGTCGATCAGCATTCACGTCTACGGCGCCAACATCGGGGCCGTCACGCGCGCCGTGTACACCGTGGACGGAAGCGAAAAACCCTTCATCTCCGGCTACTCCAATGCCCACCTGCCCAATATCTGGGACCTGTCCAAAGAGAACCCTGCCCGATGAGCACCGTCAGCACACGCCACTACCAAGACATCCGCCGTGCCCTCCTGGCGCAAGAAGAGCTAGCCCTGATCGACGTGCGCGAAGAAGCCCCCTTTGCCCAAGCCCACCCCCTGTTTGCGGCCAACATTCCCCTGTCAAAACTGGAGTTGGAAGTGCTGGCCAGAGTGCCGCGGGCAGACACCGCCATCACCGTATACGACAACGGCGAGGGCCTGGCAGCAGAAGCCTTGCAGCGGCTACGGTCACTGGGCTACAGCGACGTGGCGCTTCTTGAAGGGGGACTGGCCGGCTGGGAGGCTGCAGGTGGGGAGCTGTTCCGCGACGTGAATGTACCAAGCAAGGCCTTTGGTGAACTGGTGGAAAGTGTGCGGCACACGCCATCGCTGAGCGCCGAGCAGGTACAGGCGTTGCTGGAGCAAGAAGCCAACGTGGTGGTGCTGGACGCGCGCCGCTTCGATGAATACCAGACCATGAGCATCCCGGGCAGTGTCAGCGTACCTGGCGCCGAGCTGGTGCTGCGGGTGGCTGAGCTGGCACCGGACCCGAGCACCCAGGTGATCGTCAATTGTGCTGGCCGTACTCGCAGCATCATCGGCACTCAATCATTGGTCAATGCGGGCATCCCCAACCCCGTGGCAGCGCTGCGCAACGGTACCATCGGCTGGACGCTGGCGGGCCAGCAGTTGGCCCACGGCCAGCAGCGACGCTTCAGCGAAGTCGAGGCAGGCACCCAGGCCCAGGCTGGAGTCAAGGCTCGCGCAGTGGCCGACCGTGCCGGTGTCCTGAGGATCGACCGCGCCGGGCTTGCCCAATGGCAGGCTGATACCAGCCGCACCACTTACCTGTTGGATGTGCGCACGCCCGAGGAATATGGCTCAGGCCACCTGCCAGGTAGCCGCTCGGTGCCAGGTGGCCAGCTGGTACAGGAAACCGACCACGTCGCCAGTGTACGTGGCGCGAGAGTCGTGCTGGTCGATGACGACGGCGTGCGCGCGAACATGACGGCCTCGTGGCTGGCGCAGATGGGCTGGCAGGTGGCAGTACTCGACGGTTTGCACGCTGCTGACTTCACCGCCACCGGCCAGTGGCAGCCACCGTTGCCAGCGTTACCACCGGTCAGCACGGTTGAGGTGGAGCAACTGGCAGCCTGGTTGGAAGAAGGCGATACCGTATTGCTCGATTTCACCACCAGCGCCAACTACGTTAATCGCCACATCCCAGGTGCCTATTGGGCCATCCGTGCCCAACTGCCGAAAGTCTTGGAAAACGTGCCACAGGCAAGCCGGTTTGTGCTGACCTGCGGCAGCGGCCTGCTGGCACGCTTCGCCGCCCGTGACCTCGAAGCCCTCACGCGCACGCCCGTCTACCTGCTTGAAGGCGGCACTGCACAGTGGATCGCTGCCGGGAATCCGCTGGAGAGCGGTGAGTCACGGCTTGCCGTGCCGCGTAGCGATCGCTACCGACGACCTTACGAAGGCACGGACAATCCCCGGGAGGCCATGCAGGGATATCTGGATTGGGAATTTGGCTTGGTCGATCAGCTCGGCCGCGATGGCACCCACCGTTTCAGGGTGGTTTGATTTACCGCAGGCATTGGCCTGCAGCCTGTGCCCTCGTAGGCTTGCACCGGGTACAGGTAGCGCAGCAGCTAAACGACACGTGTTCACCGGCTGCTGTCAGTCAAAAAGAGGCGCCACCTGCTCAATGTTGCCTGATGGCCCTGCCATCAGCGCACGCTTACAGCTACCGCGTAGTTGGCCACTTCTGGTGAAGCGGCCATTGGCCCGTCACAATGCAGCGAACAGGGTCAACTGCGCTCCAGCGCACTCACCAGGTCATGAAAGGCTTCGCGATTGGACTCATTCAAGCCCATCAGAATACGGTGCGCTTCCAACACCTTGGCGCGCACCACCTCCTCGTTCTGATCCTGGGATGGCAGGTCGGACAGGCATTCGGGGCATGGGATGGGGCGGTCGACGATGTTGAACACCTGATCGAACCCCATCGATTGCAACAGGCGGGAAATATCCGGGTTGGTAGTCACGACGGTCGGCAGCAGACCCACTTTCTGTCGCGACAGGATCGACAACTTGGCGAGCAAGCCAAGGGTGGTGCTGTCGATGCTTTCGGTTTCGGTCAGGTCGATCACGATGGTCGAGAAATTCAGCGCGGTGAATATTCGCTCGATCGTTGCATCGAGCGCCGAACACAAGGTCAGGCGCACTTCACCGACGAACTTCAGTACGAAGGTACCGTCCTGCTCGGCGAACTGGATTCTACCGGTACTCATTGAAGGTTCCTGCTCAACACCAATAGGGCGATATCATCCGGCATCTCCCCTAGCGTAGCCAATCCAAAACGTTGACGCAGCCCATCCAGGCTACCCTCTGCCGCCCTGACGATTTCAGGCAACGCGGCTTCTTTATCTTTGAGCGTATCACCTGGCAAAAGGTCCAGGATGCCATCGGACATCAGGCTCAGGCTAAAACGCGGTGGCAGTTCGATCACCAGGTCCTGATAGCGGGCCTCCTCGAACAGCCCCACCGGCAAGCCGCGGCCTTCAAGGTAGCGGGTGTGCTCGGGCGTGTGCAGCACCGGCAGCGGCAAGTGCCCGCCTACGGCATAGGTCAGCAACCCGGTGTCCTCATCGATCACCCCGCCCACCATGGTCACGTGCTTGCCCAGCTTGCAGTTGATCAACCCACGGTTGATGTGGCTGAGTACTTCAGAAGGCTGGAACTCGCGCATGTTTTTGCCACGCTTGAATTCGAACAGAAGGCGGGTGGTCATGAACTTCAGCAGCACGGTGACAAAGGCCGAAGAAGCGCCGTGCCCGGACACGTCGGCCAAGTAAAAAACAATGCGCCGCTCATCCACACGGAAGTAGTCGGCGAAGTCACCTGACAGATACAGCGACGGGATGATCTGGTGCTCGAAGGCAAAATCACCCGCATGCCAAGGGCTCTGGGGCAACATGTTCATCTGCACTTGCCGACCGGCGGTCTGGTCTTCCTGCAACAGGTGCAGACTGGCCTCCAGTTCGCGGTTGGCAGCCTCGAGCTTCTCGCGGTAGCGCTGGTTTTCCAGCACAAGGTGGGCGCGATCCAGCGCACGGCGCACCGAGTGCTCCAGCACCGCCAGGTCTTCGAGTGGCTTGATCAAGTAGTCCGCAGCGCCCAGGCGCAATGCATCCACCGCATCGGCCATGACACCGGCACCCGACACCACGATCACGGGTAACTGCGGTGCACGCGCGCTGATCTGACGAATTAGTTCGAGCCCGCCCATTTGCGGCATGCGCAAATCGCAGATCACAAGATCAGGCTGGTGTTCTTCGAAGACCTGAAGCCCCTGCTGGCCATTGCCAGCCTGGAGAACGCTGAAGCCACTGTCTTCAAGATACGCGGCGAGGCTTGCACGGACCACGTCGTCGTCATCGATGATCAGCAGCGTTGCACTGGTTTTCTGCATGTGGGCGAACGGCGCCGATTGGGGTTTGTGCAGCGAGCCGGTAAGGCAGACCAACAGCTGCGGGAATTCTTAACAGGTCGCAGGCTCTTTGCAGTTGTAGGGCAAGAAAGCCTACCCGGCAACTGAGAGATATGCGGTGTAAGGCGCAGACGGTACTCCCATCCGCCAGGGGTTTCAAGCATCGAACGGTACGCTTGAGCGGCTTTACAGGGCAAATCACCGAGACTTATAAGAAACCTTCACGATGTAACCTCACAGGAAGGATGCAGCATGCTCGATACCGCCACCAGCCACAGCGAGAAACGCGATTTCATCCGCATGCGCATCGACACGCCGGTCACCCTGGTGCACGAGGGTAACGTCATCGCCGCCGTGTGTCTCGACCTGTCCAGTAGCGGGATGCAAGTAAAAGCCCCTCAGCCGTTCCAGGTCGGGGATCGGCTGGAGGTGCGCCTGGAGTCTGATCACCCGTCGCTCGAAGGCTTGCACGCCACGGCGGAAGTGGTGTGGATCGCGGCCCAGGCGGATGGGCAGCATACGTTCGGGCTGCGCATCCTGGCCATGCGGTAGGGTTAGAAATCGTCCTCGACTTCGCCGTCGCGCACCTTGAACTCACGGTTCTGCAGGTAGGCGTTGCGAATGAAGATGTATTTGTCCCCCTGAATCAGCTTCTCGGCCGGCAGCAGGCTCGCACGGGTATCCACCACGTCCAGGGCGAAGGCCGAGTTGCGGGTAGGGACATGGTCCACGTAGCGATAAGGCCGGGTGAAGGTGTCCGGGTACTTGGCTACACCATCGCGCACGGTGCTGGGGCCGAGCAACGGAATGACCACGTACGGGCCGCTGGGTACACCCCAGTAGCCCAGGGTCTGACCGAAGTCTTCATCGCTGCGTTGCAGGCCCATCTTGGTGCCGACATCGAAGAACCCCGCCAGGCCGAAGGTGGTGTTGACGATCAGGCGCGCCGTGTCCACCCCTGCCGCATGGGGCTTGAGCTGCAGGACGTTGTTGGCCAGATTGGTCACATCGCCCAGGTTGCGGAACATATTGTGAATGCCGTCTTCGAGAAACTGCGGCGTGACGGTGTCATAGCCCTTGGCGAGCGGCTTGAGCGCGTAGGTATCGAGGGTATCGTTGAAGCGGAAGATCGGGCGATTGACCGCTTCCCAGGGGTCTTCTTCGGTCGCGGCCTGGGTAGCCGCCACGGGCGCCAGCAGCATGCTGGCGCATACACAGGCCTGGGTGACTCGTTCGATCACACTGGCACCGATCCTACGCATAGTGTTTCTCCATCAGGATTATCGGCCGCAAGCGCAACGGGCGCGCTGCTGTAGTGCGGCAGTATAGAGTTTTGCAGGCCGATAGACAGCTTTCGGCAGCCATGAAGTTTAATGTGACCAAGTGTTGCGTCAGTCGTGCTACGCGATGGCTGCAAGATTCAGCGGAAAAGCCATTGGTCGCCTGCCTTGTGGATGAAAATCATCGCTTGGCAGTTGATACGCGAGAAATACAGACACAGCCCAGCGGCTGCCAGTCATGCAAATCCAAGGCGAAGGGTTTACGCTCAGTACAGGCCAGAACCTTTGCCGCCTCGCTGAGGTCCATGGCTTGCCAAACCCATGATGGAGAATTGCCAATGCCTGCCCGCGAATTGCAAGAGCGCCTCAACAGCCTGCGCGAGCAACTGGATCGCAACGTGCCACTTTCGGACGAAGAGCTGGCTGCGCTCCACGAAGAAGCGCGCCAGATCGAAGCGCAACTGAAGCTGGAAAACGCCACGCCTGACAACAACCTGGCCGACGGTGTGAACCTCGCCGTGGAGCGATTTGAAGCCGACCACCCTGACCTGACGGCCACCCTGCGCAGCATTGCCAACTCGCTGCACAGCATGGGTATCTGAAACATACCGCTCGGGCTGCTGCGCGCCCAGCGCAGCGCAGTGGCCTGTCTTGACCCGCACTCAGGCCAGAGGCGAACAGCACATGGCCTGCTGTCAGGATCGGCTGCAGTTCAACGCAGGCGCACCTTTGCGGCGGTCACTGCCTGGCCAGCCGCCCATTGTTCACGACGATTTCCCCCATGCTGCGGTAGGGGTTGATGTCCAGCCCACCTCGGCGCACATACCGGGCATAAACGGTCAAGTGCTCAGGCTGCAACAGATTTTTCAGGTCCAGATAGATGCGCTCCACGCATTGCTCATGGAAGTCCGCATGCTGGCGGAAGCTGATGAGGTAGGTCAGCAGGCTGGCATGATCAAGCGCGCTGCCTTTGTAGGCCACTACCACACTCCCCCAGTCAGGCTGTCCGGTGACCGGGCAGTTGGACTTGAGCAAATGGCTGTGCAGCGTCTCTTCGACCACCTGATGGGCATCGCATTGCAACAGCTCCGGTTGCGGCTGCGCATAGTTGGAAATAGCCACGTCCAGCCCATCGATGCAGGTGCCTGGCAAAGCGACCACGCCTTGGGCCTCAACCTCTTCCAGCGTTTTGACCTTGACCCCTACCGCCTTGCCGGCGGCCGCCGAGAGATCCCTCTCAAGGCACGCCTGCAACGGCTCAATGCCCGCAAAAACGGTCTGGTTCAACGAGTTCAGGTAAAGCTTGAATGACTTCGATTCGATGATGTTGGGCGAATCAGCCGGGATGGCGAACTCGCCTATGGCTACCACGGGCTTGCCCGAGGGCAGCAGCCAGGACAGCTCGAAGCAATTCCAGTAATCCACACCTTGCCACGGTAGCGTCTGCGCGGTGACACCCAGCTCCGCCCACTTGGCGGTGCGTGGGATCGGGAACAACAGCTCCGGGGAATAGGTGGCGACGTATTCACTGGACTTGCCCAGCGGGGAGTGTTCGGCGGCAGGGTGCATTGGAACTGACCTGAAAGTGTGGAGTGGACGCTAGCGTTCGTACGGTGCGCGCCCCCATTCTGGGGCAATCGTGTCGTGTACAGGATGACGCGTAGGGCGCCCAGTCTACCCTTTTGCTTGCCGCCTTGCAGCGCCACTCATTCGATGATCAGCGGCCCCACCATGCCCGCTTGGTAATGGCCTGGCACATTACAGGCGAATTCGATGGGTGCAGAGGCCTTGAAGGTCCAGGTCAACTCGGCGCGCTGGCCAGGCATCACCAGCACCGTGTTACCGCCGCCATGCCCATGGCCTGCGCCATGATCATGCCCGCTCATGGCGCCATACCCCATGCCCTGTTCGCCTACGGCCGCAGTGAACAGCTCGCCTTGCATGGCAATCATCTGCTTCTGGTGTTCGGCATGCATGGCCTTGTCACCCAGGTTGAACTCGTGGGGCAATTGCCCTTCGTTGATCAACACGAAGCGCACCGTCTCACCCGCCTTGACAGTGAGGCTGGCGGGCTCGAAGGCGATGTCCTTGAGCCTCACCTCGACCGTGCGGGTGGCTTTTTCGGCTGGCGCAGGCTCACCGAAAGCCAGTGTATGGGCGGTGCCTGCCTGAGCAAGACTACTGGCCAGCGTCAGTGCGCAGGCAAAGATAAAGCGAGACATCGGGGTTTCCATTCGTTGGATTGAACAGCGCGATGTTAAGCCCATGCGACTGCCATGAACCTGACCGCTGCATTACAAGCCTGTCAGTTTGGCCGAACGCCGCGCAGGTCACGTATGATCCTGGCACCTGTGCGCCGGCTGGACTCCACCGCGGCGCCGCATCGCCAGCCGGAGCTTGCCTCAATGAAACTGTTGATCGTCGAAGACCAAGTGCGTACTGGCCAGTACCTGCATCAGGGCCTGAGCGAGGCCGGCTTCACGGTAGAGCTGGCCACCGATGGCGAGACAGGCCAGTTCCTGGCCCTGACGGGCGATCACGATCTGCTGATCCTGGATGTGATGCTGCCAGGGCGCGACGGCTGGCAGATCCTCAAGGCCGTGCGACAAGCCGGTATCGATACGCCTGTGCTGTTTCTGACCGCCCGCGATGCCATCGAGGACCGGGTACATGGCTTGGAACTGGGCGCCGATGATTACCTGATCAAGCCATTCGCCTTTTCGGAGCTGCTGGCGCGTGTGCGCAGCCTGCTCAGGCGCGGGGCCACGCCCAGTGCCGATACCTCGCTGGCGGTGGCGGACCTGCGCCTTGACCTGATTCGCCGGCGTGTCGAGCGCGGCGGCCAGCGCATCGACCTGACCGCGAAAGAATTCGGTTTGCTCGAGCTGCTGTTGCGCCGTCAGGGTGAAGTGCTGTCCAAGGCGCTTATCGCGTCCCAGGTATGGGACATGAACTTTGCCAGCGACACCAACGTGATCGAAGTGGCCATTCGGCGACTGCGGGCCAAGGTGGACGATGCCTACGACGACAAGCTGATCCACACGGTGCGCGGCATGGGTTATGTGCTGGAAGTGCGTTCATCGTGAGGCGCCGCATTTCGCTGACCAGCCGCCTGGCGCTGCTGTTCGCCGCCTGCACAGCTGCGGTTTCGCTAGGGGCGGGCCTTGTGTTCAATCAGGCCAGCGAGCAGCATTTCATCGAACTCGACCAGCAGTTGCTGGCGTCGCGCCTGTCATTGTTGCGCCGTCACCTCACTGACGTCGGCACACAAGCCGATCTGCAAACCCGCCTGCCTGCCCTGCACGAGGAGCTGAGTCATCAGGCCGACCTGTCCGTGCGGGTCACCTCAGGCAGTGGCGCCACCTGGTTCGAGAGCTGCGCTGGCCTCCCCCCTGCGCCCTCCTCCACGGGTTTGAACACGCTGCACGCGCAGGGCACGGACTACCGTAGCCTTGCTGTGGCGCTGATGCCCGGCAGCGCCTCACCGCACCTTGTGCTGTACCTTGACATCACCCATCACCAGCATTTTCTGCAAGGCATGCAGCGTCTGGTCTGGCTGACAGTCGGGCTGTCGGCGCTGGTCACCGCCCTGCTGGGCGGCTGGGCAGCACGTAGTGGCCTGCGCCCCTTGAGGCAGATGGGGCGCATCACCGCACGCGTCTCTGCCCGCTCGCTCACCACTCGCCTACCTGTGGAGCAGATGCCTGCCGAACTGGCCCAATTGGCTGACAGCCTCAATGCCATGCTGCAGCGCCTGGACGATGCGTTTCAGCGCCTGTCGGCGTTTTCGGCCGATATCGCCCATGAACTGCGTACGCCGCTGTCCAATCTGCTGACCCACACCCAGGTCACCCTGACTCGCCCACGCAGCCTCGACGCCTACCGGGAGGCATTGCACGACAACCTCGAAGAGCTGCAAGCGATGGCGCAGATGATCAATGACATGCTCTTTCTGGCCAAGGCCGACCAGGGGCTATTGGCACCAGGTGACACACCACTGGCGCTGCATGATGAAGTGGATTCGCTGCTGGAGTATTACGCCCTGGCGGCTGAAGAGGCGGCCGTGCAACTGACACGCCAGGGGCAGGCGTGGCTGCCCGGCGACCGGACCATGCTGCGCCGGGCGCTCTGCAACTTGCTCGACAACGCCTTGCGCTTCACGCCGGCGGGCGGACAGGTGCGGATCACACTGGCGGCTGGGCCGAGCATTACCGTGGCCAACACCGGCAGCGCCATCGAGGCGACGGCACTGCCACGGCTGTTCGATCGTTTCTACCGGGTGGACCCTTCCAGGCATGACGGCGGCGGCGAACATGCCGGCCTGGGCCTGGCGATCACGCGGTCGATCGTGCAGGCCCATGGCGGGCGGATTCAGGTGGCGTGCGAGGCTGGCTGGACCCGCTTCACGCTGGACTTCACAGGCCGGTAAAGGCTCCGTCAAACCGCCAAGCCAATGGCCGGTTGTACCTGGGAAGCCCGGTAGGCTGGGTAGAGGGTAGCCAAGAAGCTCATCACCAGCCCCGCCGCGCAGATCATCACCACGTCCCCGCTTTGCAGCTCCGATGGCAGGCTGCTGATGAAGTACACGTCGGAGGTGAAGATATGCTGACCGCTGATCCGCTCCAGCCAGCCCACGATCTGGCTCACGTTGAGCGCGGCGATCACCCCCAGCACGCCGCCGATCAGCGTGCCGACCACGCCAATCAAGCTGCCCTGGACCATGAACGTACCCATGATCTGCGCAGGCGTTGCCCCGAGGGTACGCAGGATGGCGATATCCGGCCCTTTGTCGTTTACCACCATGACCAAGGTGGCGATGATGTTGAACGCGGCCACGGCAATGATCATCAGCAGCAACAGGCCGATCATGGTCTTTTCCATCTTCATGGCGCTGAACAGGCTACCTTGGGTATGGGACCAGTCATCTGCCCGATAGCCCTCACCCAGCTGCGCTGCGATGGCCTTGGACACCTGCGGGGCGGCGTACAGGTCATGCAGTTTCAGCCGCACACCCTGCACCTGGCCGGGCGCCCAACGCTGCATGCTCGCGGCATCGGCCATGTGAATGTAGGCCTGGGAACCATCGAGTTCGGCGCCCACCTTGAAGATGCCCACCACGGTCAAGCGCTGCATGCGTGGGGTGATCCCGCCAGGCTCGCTGCTGATCTCCGGCACGATCAAGGTCAGTTTGTCCCCGGTATTCAGCCGAAAGCGGCGGGCCGTCAGCTCGCCGATCACCACGCCGAACTCGCCCGGCTGCAAGTCCTGCAGGCGGCCCTGAACGATGTGCCGCCCTACGATCGACACCTTGTTTTCCTCGGCCGGGTCGATACCGCCAACCTGAATCGGCTGCATGGCGCCCTTGTAGGACAGCATGCCTTCCATTTCGGTGATCGGGGCCGCGGCAACCACGGCAGGGTTTTTCATGGCCGCATCGGCCACCTGCTGCCAGTTGTCCAGCGGCTGCTGGCCCAGGATGGCCGCGTGGGGTACCAGGCCCAGGATGCGCGAGCTCATTTCGCGCTGGAAGCCGTTCATCACCGACAGCACCACGATCATGGCCAGCACGCCCAGGGACAGGCCGATCATCGAGGTCATGGAGATGAACGAGATGAAATGGTTGCGACGCTTGGCCCGGGTATAGCGCGCGCCGATGAAGATGGGCAGGGGTCTGAACATGTGCGGATACACCCAATCAAAACAGGTCGCGGGATGAAAGGGTCACCCCGCTCGGTCGGTCAGATCGCCACCAGGTGGCCATTGTCGAGTTTCAGTACACGGTCCATCTGACGCGCAAGGCTCAGGTCGTGGGTCACCACCAGGAACGCCGTGCGCGAAGCGCTGGACAGTTCCTGCATCAACTCCTGGATGCCCTGTGCAGTATGGTGATCGAGGTTCCCGGTGGGTTCGTCCAGCATCACCAGGCCTGGGCGGTTGACCAGCGCACGTGCGATGGCCACTCGCTGACGCTCGCCGCCAGACAGCTCGGCCGGCTTGTGATTGAGGCGATGCCCCAGCCCAACGCGTTTGAGCAGCGCCTCGGCACGTTCACGCGCCTCTGGAATAGCCGTACGGCCTATCAGCAGTGGCATGCACACGTTCTCGAGGGCCGTGAATTCGGGCAGCAGGTGATGAAACTGGTACACGAAGCCCAACTCGCGGTTGCGCAGCAGGCCCCGGGCGCGCTCGCCCAACGCCGACAGCTCTTCGCCGGCCAGCCAGACACTGCCCTGGGTGGGGCGATCCAGGCCGCCCAGCAGGTTGAGCAAGGTGCTTTTGCCCGACCCCGAACTGCCGACAATGGCGATGCGCTCGCCGGCGTGCAGTTCCAGGTTCAGGCCAGACAAGACCTGCACCGACTCGGGGCCCTCATCGTAGGACTTGCCCAGGTTGCGGCAACTCAGAACGGCTTTATCACTCATGCGCGACTCACTCATAACGTAACGCCTCTGCCGGCTGGGTGCGTGCCGCACGCCAGGCAGGGTACAGGGTGGCGAAGAAACTCAGGACCAATGCCGCACCACAGACCATGTACACATCCTGGGCCTGGATCTGCGAGGGCAGGTAATCGATGAAATACACGTCGGCGTTGAGGAATTTGTGGCCGATCAGGTGCTCGATACCGGCGATGACCGTGCTGACGTTGAGCGCCGCAATGATGCCCACCACGGCCCCGATCAACGTGCCCACCACACCGATCACAGTGCCCTGCACCATGAAGATGAGCATGATTTGCCCAGGGGTGGCGCCCAACGTGCGCAGGATGGCGATGTCCCCCCGCTTGTCGTTGACCACCATCACCAGTGTGGAAATGATGTTGAACGCGGCAACCGCGACGATCAGCAGCAACAGCAGGCCGATCATGGCTTTTTCCATGCGAATGGCCTGGTAGAGATTGCCATGGGTACGGGTCCAGTCGCGGCTATAGAAATCCTGGTCACCCAGTTGTTGGGCGATGTCGTAGGCCACGCGCGGGGCCTGGAACAGGTCATCGAACTTCAAGCGCAGGCCCTGCACCTGGTCGGGCCTCCAGCGGTGCAGGCGCGACAGGTCGGCGATGTTGGTCAGCCCCAGGTAACCGTCGATCTCGCCGGCCCCCACATGGAAGGTGCCCACCACGGTGAAGCGCTTCATGCGCGGGAACATGCCGGCCGGCGTGACGCTGACCTCCGGGGCCACGAAGGTGAGTTTGTCGCCTACGGCCACACCCAACTTGGCCGCGGCCTTGTCACCGATCATGATGCCCCACTCGCCGGGCGCCAACTGGTCCAGCCGGCCCTGCTGGACGAAGTTGTCGATGATCGACACCTCCCGTTCCCGGGCCGGATCGATGCCGTTGAGCAGCACCTTCTGCACCTTGCCGTCATGGGTGAGCAAACCCTGCATCTGGGTGAAGGGCGCGACCGCCACCACCTGCCGATTCTGCTTTACTTGTTCGGCAAGGGCAGGCCAGTCGGCGATGGGCTGGCCGCTCTCGAGGGTGGCGTGAGGGATCATGCCCAACACGCGGGTGCGCATCTCGTGGTCGAACCCGTTCATCACCGACAGCACCACGATCATGACTACCACGCCCAGGGCGAGGCCGATCATCGAGGTCAGGGAAATGAACGAGACGAAGTGATTGCGACGTTTGGCACGGGTATAACGCGTGCCGATGAATGCGAAAAGAGGTCTGAACATGTCGGGGCTTGTTCGGATGGAAGGGAACGTCCTTGTGGCGAGGCGCCTATGGCGGCTTTACACTCGGACCACCGCCGCTACCATGGGTTCGCCATGACGACATTAGACGAAGAAGATCGCCGCGAATACTACCGCATCGCCGATCGGATCGCACTTCAAATCAGCCCATTGAGCGCGGCCGAAGCCCTGGATCCAGATGTGTTGCAGGATGATTCCCCGCTGTTCAATCTGCTCAGCGAGCTGCACCTGGCCGACTTCGAGGCCCAGCACCTGCTGCGCCAGCTCAGCGACAAGGACCGCACCCTTGCAGCGTTTTTGCGGGTACAAAACAAGCGCCTGGACGTGCTCAGCGCCGTGGTCGCCCATACCCTGCTGGGCGAGGTAGGCCAGCCGCAGGCAGTCGTGGTGTCCGAAGGTGGCCTGGAGTGCATCCAGCCAGAGCCCTTTGCACAGGGTACCCAGGTGAAGGTACAAATGGTGCTGATGCCGCGCGCCCACGGCCTGCTGTTGCGCGGCAAGATCACCCATTGCGAGGCCAGGCCCCAAGGCGGCTTCGAGGTCGGCATCGAATTCATCGACATGGTCGATGCCCAGCGCCAACTGCTTGCCCGCTACATTCTGCAACGCCAGCAACAGCAAAGACGCCAGCAACTGGAACAGAACGCCCCATCACCCTGACTCATTTTCTCACTGAAGGAACGAACGTGACCCTGATCTACGGCCATCGCGGCGCCAAGGGCGAAGCACCCGAGAACACCCTGAACAGCTTCCGCCAGTGCCTGTCCCACGGCATCATGCGCTGCGAGCTGGATCTGCACCTATCGGCCGACAACCAGCTGATGGTGATCCATGACCCTACCCTCAAGCGCACCACCGGCAAGCGCGGCAAGGTGGTCGAGCACCCGGCCGAAGACCTGGTCAAGCTCGACGCACGTCAGGGTGGCCCGGGCTGGGTCCAGCCCTGCCCCATCCCACGCCTGGAAGAGCTGTTCGAGAAGTGCCCGTTCGAGCACTGGCAGCTGGAAGTCAAGAGCGCCTCGCGCACCCGCGCAGCCACTACGGTGCTGGCCATACGCGAGCTGGCCCAGCAGTTCGGCTTGCTGGACAAGGTGACGATCACCTCAAGTTCACGCGAAGTGCTGGGCGCCGCTCAAGAATTGGTGCCGGACGTGCAACGCGGCCTGGTGGCCGAATACGCCTGGCTCGACCCGCTGAAGGTTGCACAGAATTATGGTTGCCAGATGCTGGCACTGAATTGGACGTTGTGCACCCCGGAACGCCTGCAAAAGGCGCAGAAGCAGGGTTTGCACGTATCGGTATGGACGGTCAACGAGCCGGCGCTGATGCGCAGGCTCGCTGATTTTGGCGTGGACAGCCTGATTACAGACTTTCCCGGTTTGGCCAGGACCACCCTCGGGCAGGGTTGAATTCGGTCTCTCCGACCGGCTCAGGCCACCGGTCGGAGCCGCTCAAAAAAGCCGGTTCAGACCGTCATAGGCCGCTACCCGATAGGCCTCTGCCATGGTCGGGTAGTTAAACGTGGTGTTCACAAAGTACTTGAGGTTGTTCAGCTCGCCTGGCTGGTTCATCACTGCCTGGCCGATATGCACGATCTCGGATGCCTGGTAGCCGAAGCAGTGCACACCCAGCACCTGCAGGGTCTCGCGGTGGAACAGGATTTTCAGCATGCCCTGGGGTTCACCGGCGATCTGCGCCCGGGCCATGCTCTTGAAGAAGGCCTTGCCCACTTCATAGGGCACCTTGGCCTGGGTCAGTTCCTGCTCGTTCTTGCCGATCGAGCTGATCTCCGGAATGGTATAGATGCCCGTCGGCACATCGTTGACGAAACGCCAGCTGCCGTTGTCGACGATGCTGCCTGCGGCCGAGCGGCCCTGGTCGTGCGCGGCACTGGCCAGGCTCGGCCAGCCGATCACGTCGCCTGCGCCGTAGATATTCGGCACGCTGGTGCGGTAGGCCTCGTCCACTTCGATCTGACCGCGGCTGTTGACCTTGATGCCGATGTTCTCCAGCCCAAGCTTGTCGGTATTGCCGGTCCGCCCGTTGCACCAGAGCAAGGCATCGGCCTTGATCTTCTTGCCCGACTTCAGGTGCAGGATGACGCCGTTGTCCAGGCCCTCGACCCGCTCATAATCTTCGTTGTGGCGCACGGTGATGTTGTTGTTGCTGAAGTGGTAGCTCAGGGCCTGGGAGATTTCCGAATCCAGGAAACTGAGCAGTTGCCCTCGGTTGTCCACCAGCTCGACCAGCACACCAAGGCCGCTGAAGATCGAGGCGTACTCGCACCCGATCACGCCGGCGCCATACACAATCAGCTTGCGCGGGGTGTGGCTGAGGCTGAGGATGGTGTCGCTGTCGTACACACGCGGGTGGTTGAAGTCGATGTCTGCTGGTCGGTAGGGGCGCGAACCGGTGGCGATGATGATGTGCTTGGCGTTGAGTTTTTCCACCACGCCATTGGGGCAGACCACTTCGACGGTCTGCTCGTCAGCGAAGCTGCCGGTGCCGAAGAACAGGTCGACGCGGTTGCGGGCGTAGTAGCCCGTGCGCGAGGCCACCTGCTTGGCGATGACCTTTTCGGCGCTCTTGAGCACGTCCGGGAAAGAGAACCAACGCGGCTCGCCGATGGCGCGGAACATGGTGTTGGTGTTGAACTGCATGATCTGCCGCACCGAGTGACGCAGTGCCTTGGACGGGATGGTGCCCAGGTGGGTGCAGTTCCCCCCGACCTGGCGACGGGTGTCGACCATTGCCACCTTGCGCCCTGCTTTGGCGGCGTTCATTGCCGCACCTTCCCCGGCCGGGCCGGAACCCAGCACCACTACGTCGTAGTTGTAGACAGCCATGCGTACTCCTTCAGAACTGGCCCGCAAGCCACGGTCGCTTGCGGCGCACGATCATGCCGCCTCGGCGCCATGAGAAAAATCGGGTGCAGTCTAATCAAGCGTGAACGGCGCGCACATTAACCCTTGGTCGCGTCGTAGGCCAATTTCGCCCGCACTACATAAAGCACCGTCTCCCTGGCGGCAATCATCCTTGTCCACGCTTTCGACCACCTTGCACTGCCTGCTCAGACGGAAAAACCGCCCAGGCACCTGCGAAACGGCGGTTATTGTCCCTGAAATGTTGCGCTGAGTCACTCGATGACCCCCTGCGCTCTGCTAGGACAAGCGCCCTTGCACGGCAGCGCAAACGAAAACGGGAACCCAAAGGTTCCCGTGTGTTCAGCGTCTGACTGGCCGATCAGCGTGGAAAGGCAGGCGGGTTGACCCCGGCCATGTCTTCCATCACGCGCACGACCTGGCAGCTGTAGCCGAACTCGTTGTCATACCACACGTAGAGCACGACGCGATTGTCGTTGCAGATGGTGGCTTCGGCGTCTACCACACCGGCGTGGCGCGAACCCACGAAGTCGGTGGAGACCACTTCCTGGGAGCTCACATAGTCGATCTGCTTGTGCAGGTCCGAGTGCATGGCCGTCTGGCGCAGGTACTCGTTGATTTCCTCGCGGCTGGTGGCCTTTTCCAGGTTCAGGTTGAGGATTGCCATCGACACGTTCGGCGTCGGCACGCGAATGGCGTTGCCGGTCAACTTGCCCTTGAGCACAGGCAGGGCCTTGGCGGCGGCGGTGGCAGCACCGGTTTCGGTGATGACCATATTCAGCGGCGCGGCGCGGCCACGGCGGCTGCCCTTGTGGAAGTTGTCGATCAGGTTCTGGTCGTTGGTGAACGAGTGAACGGTTTCGACGTGGCCGTTGACGATGCCGTACTGGTCGTTGACGGCCTTGAGCACCGGCACGATGGCGTTGGTGGTGCAGGAGGCGGCGGAGATGATCTTGTCATCGGCCGTGATCTCGCCGTGGTTGATGCCATGCACGATGTTCTTCAGGGCACCCTTGCCAGGTGCGGTGAGGATCACGCGGCTGGCACCCGGGCAGGCCAGGTGCTGGCCCAGGCCGTCGGCATCACGCCATACGCCGGTGTTGTCCACGATCAGCGCGTTGTCGATGCCGTACTGGGTGTAGTCGACTTCGCTCGGGTTCTTGGCGTAGATGATCTGGATCAGGTTGCCGTTGGCCGTCAAGGTGTTGTTGGCTTCGTCGATGGTGATGGTGCCATCGAACGGCCCATGCACCGAATCACGACGCAGCAGGCTGGCACGCTTGACCAGATCGTTCTCGGCGCCTTTGCGCACGACGATGGCACGCAGGCGCAGGCCGTCGCCACCACCGGTCTTCTCGATCAGGATACGCGCCAGCAGGCGACCGATACGGCCGAAACCATACAGCACGACGTCGGTGCCTTTGCGCGCGGCGGCGTTCTGCTGGCCCACCACGTCAGCCAGTTCTTCACGCACGAACTGCTCGGCGCTGCGGCCGTTGCCTTCGAGCTTGAACTTGTTGGCCAGCTTGCCCAGGTCGACCGAGGCGGCGCCCAGTTTCAGCTCGCTCATGGCCTTGAGCAGGGGGAATGTCTCGTGAACGGACAGTTCGGTTTCGTCGGTCTGGCGATGACGCGCAAAGCGGTGTGCCTTGAGGATCGAGATAACCGAACGGTTGATCAGGCTGCGGCCATAGATCGAGCTCACCACATTGTTGTTGCGGTAGAGCTGACCGATAAGCGGGATCATCGCTTCAGCCAGGGCTTCACGATCGATCCACTCACCAAGACACTGGTCGGGCTTCTGAGTCACGGGAACCTTCCACATGTAGGGACAGAAAAAAGGGGCTACATTATGACGCCCCGATGCGTAACCGGCAATGAGCGCCTGTCGTGGTCACGCACATCGATCATCCTGCCCCATTGGAGCCTGACAGCCGCCAGCGTCACCGGTACAATCGGTCTCTTTGCCGAAACGCTTGGAGTGCAATCTCCCGTGTCAGTTCTGCGCCTACCGCAACTGTCGGCTACCGCCGGCAAACAAACCTGGGGCAACCTGCCCGGTGCCGCCCTCAGCCTTGCCATCGCCGAGGCCGCCAGCAGCGCTGGCCGCTTCACCCTGCTGCTGACGGCAGACAGCCAGGCCGCCGACCGCCTGGAGCAGGAACTGAAGTTCTTCGCGCCCGAGTTGCCGGTGCTGCCGTTTCCCGACTGGGAGACCCTGCCCTACGACCTGTTCTCGCCCCACCAGGACATCATCTCCCAGCGCATCGCCAGCCTGTACCGGCTGCCGGAGCTGAGCCACGGCATCCTGGTAGTGCCCATCACCACGGCCTTGCATCGCCTGGCCCCTACCCGCTTCCTGCTGGGCAGCAGCCTGGTGCTGGACGTGGGCCAGACCATCGATGTGGAGCAGATGCGCAGCCGCCTGGAAGCCAGTGGTTACCGCTGCGTGGACACCGTCTATGAGCATGGCGAGTTCGCCGTGCGTGGGGCCTTGATCGACCTGTTCCCGATGGGCAGCAAGTTGCCCTACCGTATCGACCTGTTCGACGACGAAATCGAAACGCTGCGCACGTTCGACCCCGAGACCCAGCGCTCGATCGACAAGGTCGACTCCATTCGCCTGCTGCCGGCACGCGAATTTCCGATGCAAAAAGAGGAAGTCACCCGGTTCAAGGCACGCTTTCGCGAGCGTTTCGACGTGGATTTTCGCCGCAGCGCGATCTTCCAGGACCTGGCCAGCGGCATCATCCCGTCCGGTATCGAGTATTACCTACCGCTGTTCTTCGAAGAAACCTCGACCCTGTTCGACTACCTGCCGGCCGATACCCAGGTGTTTTCGCTGCCGGGCGTTGAGCAGGCGGCCGAACACTTCTGGAACGACGTACGCGGGCGCTACGAGGACCGCCGGGGCGACCTGAGCCGGCCCTTGCTGCCGCCGGCCGAGCTGTTCATGCCGGTTGAAGACTGTTTCGCGCGCCTCAAGCAGTGGCCACGGGTGGTGGTCAGCCGCGATGACCTGGACCCAGGCGCCGGGCGCCAGCGCTTCGCCGCTCGCCCCCTGCCTGACCTTGCCATCGAAGCCAAGGCCAACCAGCCGCTGGCGGCATTGGCAGGGTTTCTCGACCAGTTCGATGGGCGCGTGTTGTTCACCGCAGAATCGGCCGGACGCCGCGAAGTGCTGCTTGAGCTGCTCGAACGGCTCAAGCTGCGCCCGAACACGGTCGAAGGCTGGACCGACTTCGTCACCGGTAGCGAACGCCTGAACATCACCATCGCACCGCTCGACGAAGGCCTGCTGCTCGACGACCCGGCCATGGCCCTGATCGCCGAAAGCCCGCTGTTCGGTCAGCGGGTGATGCAGCGCCGCCGCCGCGACAAGCGCGGTGAAACCGCCAACGATGCCGTCATCAAGAACCTGACCGAGCTGCGTGAAGGCGCGCCGGTGGTGCATATCGATCATGGCGTGGGCCGCTACCTGGGCCTGGCGACGCTGGAAATCGACGGCCAGGCCGCCGAGTTCCTGACCCTCCAATACGCCGAGGGCGCCAAGCTCTACGTACCGGTTGCCAACCTGCACCTGATCGCCCGCTACACCGGCAGCGATGACGCGCTGGCGCCCCTGCACCGCCTGGGCTCGGAAACCTGGCAGAAAGCCAAGCGCAAGGCCGCCGAACAGGTACGCGACGTCGCCGCCGAGCTGCTCGACATCTATGCCCGCCGTGCAGCGCGCAAGGGTTACGCGTTCGCCGACCCGGCCGCCGACTACGCCACGTTCAGCGCAGGCTTCCCGTTCGAAGAAACCCCCGACCAGCAAGCGGCCATCGAAGCGGTACGCGCCGATATGCTGGCGCCCAAGCCCATGGATCGCCTGGTGTGCGGCGACGTGGGCTTCGGCAAGACCGAGGTCGCCATGCGTGCAGCGTTCATCGCCGTGCACAGCGGTCGCCAGGTGGCTGTGCTGGTGCCCACCACCCTGCTGGCCCAGCAGCATTACAACAGTTTCCGCGACCGTTTTGCGGACTGGCCGGTCACCGTCGAGGTGATGAGCCGCTTCAAGTCGGCCAAGGAAGTGGCCAACGCCGCGGCCGAGCTGGCCGAGGGCAAGATCGACATCCTGATCGGCACCCACAAGCTGCTCCAGGACGACGTACGCTTCAAGGACCTGGGCCTGGCCATCATCGACGAAGAGCATCGTTTCGGGGTGCGCCAGAAAGAGCAGCTCAAGGCGCTGCGCAGCGAAGTGGACATCCTGACCCTGACCGCCACGCCCATCCCGCGCACCTTGAACATGGCTGTGGCGGGCATGCGCGATCTGTCGATCATCGCCACGCCGCCGGCCCGGCGCCTGTCGGTACGCACCTTCGTCATGGAACAGAACAACAGCACCGTCAAGGAAGCGCTGCTGCGCGAACTGCTGCGCGGTGGCCAGGTGTACTACCTGCACAACGATGTAAAAACCATCGAGAAATGCGCCGCCGACCTGGCTGAACTGGTCCCCGAGGCGCGTATCGGCATTGGTCACGGCCAGATGCGCGAGCGCGAGCTGGAGCAGGTGATGAGCGACTTCTATCACAAGCGCTTCAACGTGCTGGTGGCCTCGACCATCATCGAAACCGGCATCGACGTACCCAGCGCCAACACCATCGTCATCGAGCGTGCCGACAAGTTCGGCCTGGCCCAGTTGCACCAATTGCGTGGCCGGGTCGGTCGCAGCCACCACCAGGCCTATGCCTACCTGCTGACGCCAACGCGCCAGAAGGTCAGCGGCGACGCCGAAAAACGCCTCGAAGCCATCGCCAACACCCAGGACCTGGGTGCCGGGTTCGTGCTCGCGACCAACGACCTGGAAATCCGCGGGGCTGGCGAGTTGCTCGGGGACGGCCAGAGCGGTCAGATCCAGGCGGTGGGCTTTACCCTGTACATGGAAATGCTCGAGCGCGCCGTCAAAGCGATCCGCAAGGGCACCCAGCCCAACCTGGAACAACCGCTGGGCGGCGGCCCGGAAATCAACCTACGCCTGCCAGCCCTGATCCCCGAGGACTACCTGCCGGACGTGCATGCGCGGCTGATCCTGTACAAGCGCATCGCCTCGGCGGCCGATGAGGAAGGGCTCAAGGACCTGCAGGTCGAGATGATCGACCGCTTCGGCCTTCTGCCAGAGCCCACCAAGAACCTCATGCGCCTGACGCTGCTCAAGTTGCAGGCGGAGAAACTGGGCATCAAGAAAGTCGACGCTGGCCCCAATGGCGGCAAGCTCGAGTTCGAGGCCGAAACGCCGGTCGATCCTCTGACCCTGATCAAGCTGATCCAGAGCCAGCCCAAGCGCTACAAGTTCGAAGGCGCCACCCAGTTCCGCTTCATGGTCCCGATGGAGCGGCCTGATGAGCGTTTTAACACCCTTGAGGCGCTGTTCGAGCGCCTGACACCAAAGCCTGCCTAAGGAAGATCCATGCGCGCCATTCGCTGTCTGACCCTGCTGCTGGTGGCGTTTGCCCCAGCGGCATTCGCCCAGGGCCCGTATCAGGTCGAAATGATCCTGGTAAGGCAGAACAACGTACCCGCGTTCACCAGCCCGTTCGCGCCTGAAGACTGGAGCGCTGGCGCGCCACGGCTGGACAAAGGCGCAGAGCAGCGCCCGGTGCTCGAAGACGAGGCCACACGCTTGAGCGCCACGGCCGACTACACGGTACTCATGCACCGGGCCTGGCAACAGCAGGTAGGCGATGGGCCCAGTCGCATCGCATTCGGTGGAGGTACCGAGCAGTTCGGCCATTTCCCGATCGAGGGCAACCTGAGCATCACCCAGGGTCGCTTCATCCAGGTCGAAGCCAACCTATGGGTCAACCAGCTCGACGGCAACGGCAGCGTGCTGCAGAGCGAGCAATTTCGGCAGGCCAACAGCAATGTGAAAGGCGGACAACTGACCTACCTGGACGGCGGTCATCTGGCCATGCTGTTGAAGATCACCCCACCCGGCACACCCAAGATGCCGTCGCAGGACATGCTGGAGCAGTGACCCATGAGACGTAAAGGACCTGATGCCTTCGAGCTGCTGAACGAGTACCCCAACTGGATCGAATGTTTCGATGCAGGTGCTCTTAAGCGAGGCGAGGTCTATGCGAGCGAGGGCAAGGCTGAGCTTGCGTACCTGGACGGGCAAAGGTTTTCTGCGCTGTGCGAAGGCAGTGCGGGACAAACCTACAGGCAGACCATCGAAGTGAGCGTGCATGCCGGGCGCTGCATCGTCGAGGGCGACTGCAGTTGCCCTGTGGGGTACAACTGCAAGCATTGCGCAGCCGCGCTGCTGCTGATCAGCGACCCCTTCGACAAGCCACCCATAGCCCAGCCCACCTCTGCACAGATGTCAGCCGAGCTTCAGTATTGGCTCAGCAATCTCGAGCAAGCGCCCGCACCGGTCAAACCCGGCAAGGACAAGCGCGGGCGCTCGGTCTGCTACAACCTGCACCTTCAGGACGATGCCAGTTGCTCGGTGGTCGTGCGCAAAGGCACCGAAACCGAAGACGGCATTCGCTTCAGCCGGGTGCAATCGGTCTACGACTTCCTGTACGACCGGCCAAAATTCGTGACCGAAGAAGACGCACGCATCCTGCGTCTACTCTCCTCGCTCAACCAGGGGGGCGGCCAGGAGCGGGGCTACAGGCTGACCGGGGGCGAAGGCGGTGAGTTGCTTCAGCGCATTATCGACACGGGCCGGCTGTACCTGTTCGACACTCAACCACCACTGCAGCCCGGGCCGGTGCGCCAGGGCGAGTTTCGCTGGGTGCGCCTGGACAATGGTGCGTACCGTGGCTTGTGGTTCACTGGCGAGGATAAATCCAACTGCGTCATCCCATTGCTTCCGCTGTACTACCTGGACATGGTCACCCATGAGATCGGCGTCCTGGAGCATGAGCTAAACCCCCACGTTGCGATGCAACTGACCCTCGCGCCCGAGGTGCCGGAGCACCTGGTCGTGCCGCTCAGCCACAAGCTCAACGCCTTGAGCCATGCCGTGCCGACACCGACCGAGGTCCAGGAGCAACACGTCGATGACATTCAGCCCACCGCGCACCTGGTACTTGGGAGCCTGGAGTTCACCGCCTACATGCCCAAGACCGGTCGCATGCAGCGCCAGATGCAGCACCGCGCCGCGTTGTCGTTCGACTACGACGGCCTGTCGGCCAGCGGCAATACCGACAAGCCGCTGACGCGTCTGGTGGGCAGCGTGAGCCAGCGCATCAGCCGCCAGCCCAAGGCTGAGCAAGCCCTGCGCAATGTCCTGCGTGACATGGGGTTCAAGGTCGCGACCCGGCAGAGCAAAGCACTGCCCGACAGCGCCGGCGAAATGTTCCTGCTTCCCGACGACGAGGCCTGGCTGCAATTCGTGCGCACCAACCTGCCCCAGCTGCGTGAAGCGGGCTGGCAGGTGGACGTCAACCGCGACTTCGCGTTCGACTTGCAGGAGGTAGAAGACTGGTACGCCACGGTCGATGAAACGCCCGGCCATGAATGGTTCGACCTTGAGTTGGGTATCGTTGTCGAAGGGCAGCGGCACAGCCTGCTGCCCATCGTCCTGCAACTGTTGCGCAACAGCCCTGAGCTGCTACGCCCGAGCGAACTGGCCAAGCGCAACGACGAGGAGCACCTGCTGATCGATCTCAACCGCGGCCGGATCGATGCCCCTGCCCTGCGGGTGGCTCTGCCTTATGGCCGGGTCAAGGCCGTGATGGCGACCTTGGGCGAGCTCTACCTGAGCGAACCTGAGGCCGGGACGGCACTGCGCATGAGCCGAGCAGACGCTGCGCGCCTGCACGGGATCGAAGCGCTGCCCCTGCATTGGGAAGGCGGTGAGCATGTGCGCGACCTGGGTCGCCGCCTGCGCGATGCCAGGGATCTGCAGGTCGCCCCCCCTGCCGGCTTGCAAGCCAACCTGCGCGGCTACCAGCAGCAAGGGCTCAACTGGCTGCAAGCACTGCGGGAAATGGGCACCGGTGGCATCCTTGGGGATGACATGGGCCTGGGCAAGACCTTGCAGGCCCTGGCCCATGTGCTGCTGGAAAAAGAAGCGGGCCGTTTAGGCGCGCCAGCACTGGCTGTCATGCCGACCAGCCTGATACCCAACTGGCTGGACGAGGCGCAGCGCTTCGCACCCGGCCTTCGGGTGCTGGCCCTGCACGGGCCAGCCCGCAGCAAGCATTTCGCCCGCCTGCAGGATTACGACCTCATCCTGACCACCTATGCACTGGTACCCCGCGATCTTGCGCATTTGCGTGCACAGCCATGGCACCTGCTGTTGCTCGACGAGGCGCAGAACATCAAGAGCAGCACCAGCAAGGCAGCCATGGCCGTGTGCCAACTGCAGGCTACCCAGCGCCTGTGCCTGACCGGTACACCGATGGAAAACAATCTCGGCGAGCTGTGGTCGATCTTCCACTTCCTGATGCCCGGCTGGCTGGGTGACCTCAAGCGCTTCAATCAGGACTACCGCACGCCTATCGAGCGCCAGGGCAATACCGAGCGCCTGACCCACCTGATCACGCGCATTCGCCCCTTCCTGCTGCGCCGCACGAAAGAGCAGGTCGCCACCGAGCTGCCAGCCAAGACAGAGCTGGTGCACTGGGTCGAACTGAGTGACGCACAGCGTGACACCTACGAGGCCGTGCGGGTGGCGATGGACAAGAAGGTTCGCGACGAGGTAGCCCGCAACGGTGCCGCACGCAGCCAGATCGTCATTCTCGATGCACTGCTCAAGCTGCGCCAGGTGTGTTGCGACTTGCGCCTGGTCAAGGGCGTGGACATCAAGGGCAACCAGAGCGACAAGGGCAAGCTGGGCGCGCTGCTGGAGATGCTCGAAGAGCTGATGGGCGAAGGCCGCCGCGTGCTGCTGTTCTCCCAGTTCACCTCGATGCTGTCGTTGATCGAGCAGGAACTGAAAAAGCGCAGCATCCGTTACAGCCTGTTGACCGGCGACACTCGCGACCGCCGCACCCCTGTCCAGCAGTTCCAGGAGGGGGACAGCCAGGTCTTTCTGATCAGCCTCAAGGCAGGCGGGGTGGGATTGAACCTGACAGCAGCCGACACCGTGATCCATTACGACCCGTGGTGGAACCCGGCCAGCGAAAACCAGGCGACCGACCGGGCCTACCGCATTGGCCAGGACAAGCCCGTGTTCGTGTTCAAGCTGATCACCCGCGGCACGGTGGAGGAAAAGATTCAGCTGTTGCAGCAGGAAAAAGCAGCGCTGGCTGCCAGCCTGCTAGACGGTGGCAAGGCCGGGCAATGGCGCCTGGGGGACGAGGAAATAGAGGCGCTGTTTGCGCCGTTGCCGGGCAAACGCGGTCGGTAGCAGCTGTCGGAACGCGTACCCGCTGGGTATACGCGTTCCGACAGACTGCTGGACGATGAGCGGCTAGTCGATCAACTGCGCGTCCTTGAGCGCACACAGCGCCTGCAGCCAACGCGGATGCTGGCGATAATCGGTGCAGGCGATGCCTTGGCCGCGCATGCTGGCGATCCGAGGTGACGGCGTGACCCGCATACGCTGAGCAGCACCCAGCGCCAGTTCGGCCGCAGCACGGTCGTTGCAAACCAGCCCCATGTCGCACCCGGCACTGAACGCGGCCTCGATGCGGCTGGCCGCATCACCGACCACATGAGCACCGGCCATGGACAGGTCGTCACTGAAGATGACCCCGTCGAAACCTAGCTCGCCGCGCAAAATATCTTGCAGCCACCGGCGGGAAAAGCCTGCCGGACGGTTGTCGACCTGCGGGTAGATCACATGGGCAGGCATCACTGCTGCCAATTGACCACTCAGGCGGCTGAACGGCACCAGGTCTGCCCCACGCAGTTGCTCCAGGCTACGCTCGTCAGTGGGTATCGCCACGTGGGAATCGGCTTCTGCCCAACCATGGCCTGGGAAATGTTTGCCACAGGCAGCCATGCCTGCCGCGTTCATGCCGCGGATGAACGCGCCGGCCAATTGCGTAGCCCGCAGCGGATCACCTTCGAAGGCGCGGCTGCCCACCACCGCGCTGCGCTGGTGATCCAAGTCCAGCACCGGAGCGAAGCTCAGGTCCAGGCCAACGGCAAGGACTTCGGTCGCCATCAACCAGCCACATTGTTCGGCCAGGTACTCGGCATTGGCAGTGTCGGCCAGGGCACGCATCGCCGGCAGGCGCACGAACCCCTGGCGCAGACGCTGTACCCGACCGCCCTCCTGGTCGACGGCCAGGATCAGGTCCGGGCGCAGCGCACGAATGGACGCGCACAACGCACGCACCTGGCGCGGGCTGTCGATGTTGCGGGCGAAGATGATCACCCCCCCCACTTCGGGCTGGCGCAACAGCTGCCGGTCTTCGGCGGTCAGCCAAGTACCGGCGATATCCACCATCAAGGAGCCTTGCAGGCTGGCGGTCATGAGAAATCCTTCAATAGAGACAGGGGAAAGCCCGCTTAGGGCTGGCGACTGGCGAGTTCATGCCTTGGCGGGGGCTGCACCGCTGACAGTCTTGCTGCGCGGGCGCAACTGGGCGCTGGCCATGGCCGCATCGGTGACGCCGGTATCGGCACGCATGCCGGCAGCCAGGAACGGCACCATCAAGCGCATCACCTGCTCGATGGAGGTGTTGATGCCAAAGTCAGTCTCGGCGATGGCTCGCAGCGCCTTGATGCCCGACATGCTGAACGCAGCAGCCCCGAGCATGAAATGCACACGCCAGAACAATTCGAGCGGAGGAATGCGTGGCGCGGCTTCGTTGACCAGCAACATGTAGCGGCGGAACACCTTGCCATACATGTCTTCGAGGTAACGGCGCAAATGGCCTTGGCTCTGGCTGAACGCCAGGCCCAGCAGCCGCATGAAGATCGACAGGTCGTTGTTGCTGCGCGGCTGCACGGCAAGGGCTTGCTCGACCAGCATCTCCAGTAACTCTTCGAGGGTAGGCTTGTGCTCGGGGCGGGCCTGGCGCCGCTCCAGCTCGCGCTCAAGGCTGGCGCAGAATGGCCCCAGGAAACGAGAGAAGACCGCCTGGATCAGCGCTTTCTTGGAACCGAAGTGGTAATTCACCGCCGCCAGGTTAACGCCGGCCTTACTGGTGATCAGCCGCAACGAGGTTTCGGCGAACCCGCGCTCGGCGAACAGCTGCTCGGCAGCATCGAGGATGCGTTCAACGGTTTCCGATTGGGCCATGACTACTCCAAGCACTCCGCCATACAAACAGGTGTTTGAAACATACGTTTCAACCCCCCTTCTGTCAAGCGTTCGTGACCGGCCGGTCAACCATACCGATGCGAGGGCGTTTGGCGGCGAACGCGGTGTAATCCGTGGCCATCAGCTGGCCTGGGCGGTGGGAGAGCTTGCGGCGCGCTGAATACTGTATATAATCCCAGTCACTGTACAAAAAGACAGAGCGCTGATCATGTTGAAACTGACGCCACGCCAAGCCGAAATCCTCGCCTTCATCAAGCGCAGCCTCGAGGACAACGGCTTTCCGCCGACTCGTGCCGAGATTGCCCAGGAGCTGGGCTTCAAGTCACCCAATGCCGCCGAAGAGCATCTAAAGGCGCTGGCCCGTAAAGGCGCTATCGAGATGACGCCAGGCGCCTCCCGAGGCATTCGCATTCCCGGCCTCGAAGCCAAGGCCGAAGAAGCCGGGCTCCCGATCATCGGCCGCGTTGCTGCCGGCGCCCCGATCCTTGCCGAGCAACATATCGAGCAATCCTGCAACATCAACCCAGCCTTCTTCCACCCCCAGGCCGACTATCTATTGCGTGTGCACGGCATGAGCATGAAGAACGTCGGCATCCTCGATGGCGACCTATTGGCGGTGCATACCTGCCGCGAAGCCCGCAACGGCCAGATCGTCGTGGCGCGCATCGGCGACGAAGTCACCGTCAAGCGCTTCAAGCGCGAAGGCAACAAGGTTTGGCTGCTGGCCGAAAACCCGGAATTTGCCCCTATCGAAGTCAACCTGAAAGATCAGGAACTGGTGATCGAGGGCTTGAGCGTCGGCGTCATTCGCCGCTGAATCAGGAGGCGTCATGCAGCCATTCACCCATACAACCGAGCAAGTCCAGTTGCCGCTGTTCGAAGCATTCCTCGCCCAGCCTGTCCTGCCTGGCCTCAAGGCCAGCGAACTGGCGCGCAAGAGCGACATGCCCGACCTGTTCAGCGAATTGTCACTGCACGGCGCCCCTAGTCACTGTCACACCTTGCTGGCACCTGTGCTACGCGAACTCAGCGAAGAAGACGAAACACGCTGGTTGACCCTCATTGCACCACCGTCGAGCCTGACACAGGCCTGGCTGCGCAGGGCTGGGCTCAACCGCGAACGCATTCTGCTGCTTCATCCGCGGGGCAACCAGCTTCCCTTGCAGTTGGCGTGCGAAGCCTTGCGCCTGGGCCGTAGCCATACCGTGGTCAGCTGGTTGGGGAGCATCAATGCCAACGCACGTCAGCTGCTGTTGCGTGCGGCAAGCGTAGGTAACGCGCAAAGCCTGAACATTCGTTTCGGCTGACACTGCGGCATTCGTACTACCGGCCTGACCGCTCCAGGCCATGCTCGCCATGACGAGTAAAGAACGCCCAAAAAGCGCAACGCTTTTCCGACACTCCCACACTCATCCGTTCGATACGTTTGCCGCCGACACCGGCCAGGCCGGTGGCAGCCATCTCACGACTGCGCGGTTCAGTGCAGAACGCGCGGCCCTTCGTCACGTTCGAGCTCGCCATCCACAAGCCGTCCAGCCATCTGCACACCCACGCTGAGCATGGCTTTGGCCACCTCGACGTGCTGACCCTGCAGGAATACTTTGGCATCCTCTGAGAAATCCAGGGTTACCAGTGAGCCTTCATCCTCGGCGCGACGCAGTTCGATGCGGCCATCAGGCAACTCGACAATTTCCAGAAAAGACGTAGACATAAAGGGCGGTTCTCCACGAAAGGCGAGCATTGTACCAGCGCTCGACGCTGTCAGCACTCACTCAACGCATCGCGAAAACGCCTGACGAGTGCCTTGAGATCGCTGCGCCACGCCTCAAGCTCGGCACGGGACAGCGGCGCAGGCACCTGCTCATCGAGGCTGACCGCCTGGATCAACGGCTGGGTGACGTCAGTCTTGGGTGGTTTGCGCATCACAGGCGCTCGGAACAAGTCAGCATAGGCAGCCAGCATCTGCGCCAGCCAGGTTTCCCGTTGCCGGGCAAGCTCCAGGAGCTCGGCAACTTCTGGTATGGCGATGCCATTGAAGGCGTCCTGCGCCAGAGCCTGCTCAACGCTTGCCAGCGCAGGCAAGCGGTAGTAACCACTGATTTCGTGACATAGGCCAAGCAAGGCACCATGCAGATGAAACAAGGCCGACTCCCGCTCAGCCTGCACCAGCCCCTGGGCGTTCATGGCCTGGCTCTGTTCAGCCCTGGCCATCGATTCCAGTGCCAGCCCGGCAAAGTACAGTTTTTGATTAGTGCGGGTATAGAGCTCCTGGGCCATGTGCTGCCCTCCCATCAAGTGGCTTAGCGGATTGCTGCATCATAAATGAAAGGGGCCGTGCTGCGGCCTTTCGTGATATCAGCTCACGAAAGACCGCAGCACGGCCCCATCCCTGGACGCTAGAACTCAGCGCTTGTCTTCGACTTTCCAGGCCTTGCCATCGTAAAACGCTTTCCAACCCGTGGGCTTGCCGTCCACTTCCGACTGGACGTACTGCTCCTTGGTCTTGCGGCTGTAGCGAATTACGGTTGGTCGACCCTCGGGATCTTTCTGCGGCGCTTCGCACAAGAAATGGTACTTGGGATCGATTTCATGTTTGTGCGGGACAATCTCGCACACCAGGGGCGCACGTGTTTCGCGGTTCTTCGGGAACTGGCTGGCAGCCAGGAACAGCCCCGAAGCACCATCGCGCAGCACATAGGTGTCGTCCACCTTCTCGCACTTAAGCTCGGGCATGTCGACTTTGTCCATCTTCGGCGGCGCCGCTTCACCGCTTTTAAGCAGCTTGCGGGTGTTCTTGCACGCAGGGTTGGTGCACCCGAAGAACTTGCCGAACCGTCCGGTCTTGAGCTGCATTTCGCTGCCGCACTTGTCGCACTCAAGGCTTGGGCCTTCGTAGCCCTTGATGCGATAGCTGCCCTCTTCGATCTCGTAACCCGGGCAATCAGGGTTGTTCCCGCAAATGTGCAGCTTGTGCTTTTCATCGAGCAGGTAAGCGTCCATCGCCGTTGCGCAAACTGGGCAGCGGTGCTTGCCAAGCAGCACGCGCGACTCCGATTCGCCCTCATCGTCAGCAGCGATCTCGTCACCAGGCACGAGGTTGACCGTGGACTTGCAGCGCTCTTTAGGTGGCAGGCTGTAACCGGAGCAGCCCAGGAACACGCCCGTGGACGCTGTACGAATCATCATCGGGCGACCGCACTCCTTGCAAGGAATGTTGGTCATCGTCGGCTGATTGGCACGCATGCCGTGTTCGCTGGATTCGGCCGTCTGCAATTTCTTGCTGAAGTCGCCGTAGAACTCGTCCAGCACGTTCTTCCAGTCGCGCTCGCCGTGGGCGACGTCGTCGAGGTTTTCCTCCATGCCGGCGGTGAAACCGTAGTCCATCAAATTGGAGAAACTCTCGGAGAGCCGCTCGGTCACGATGTCGCCCATCTTTTCCGAATAGAAGCGACGGTTGTGCAACGTCACATAGCCACGGTCCTGAATGGTCGAGATGATCGCCGCATAGGTCGATGGTCGGCCAATGCCGCGTTTTTCCATTTCCTTGACCAGGCTGGCCTCGGTGAACCGGGCAGGCGGCTTGGTGAAGTGCTGGCTAGGGTCAAGCTGCATCAGCTTGAGCGCTTCACCCTGCACCATCTCAGGCAGCACGTCGTCTTCGCCAGGCTTGCTCTGCTGCGGCAACACGCGGGTGTAACCGTCAAACTTCAGGATGCGGCCCTTGGCACGCAGTTCGAAGCTGCCCGCGGCCACGGTCACGCTGGTGGACAGGTACTGGGCCGGCGGCATCTGGCAGGCCAGGAACTGACGCCAGATTAGCTCGTACAACCGCTCGGCATCGCGCTCCATACCGCTGAGCTTGGTCGGGTGGGTGCTCACGTCCGACGGCCGGATGGCTTCGTGCGCCTCCTGAGCCCCTTCCTTGCTGCCGTACACCTGCGGCGTTTCGGGCAGGTACTGCTTGCCGAATTCGCGCTCGATGTAGCTGCGCGCCATTTCCAGCGCATCGCTCGACAAGTTGGTCGAATCGGTACGCATGTAGGTGATGTAACCCGCTTCATACAGACGCTGGGCCATCATCATGGTTTTCTTCACGCCGAACCCCAGACGATTGCTCGCTGCCTGTTGCAGGGTCGAGGTGATGAAGGGCGCCGATGGCTTGCTGCTAGTCGGTCGGTCTTCACGCTTGACGACGCTGTAGCTCGATGCCTTGAGCTTCTCCAGCGCGGCCATGGCCTGGGTTTCGTTCAGCGGCTTGAAGGCCTCGCCATTTTCACGGGCGACTTCGAAGCGAACCTTGGCGTTCTTGGCGGTGCCGAGATCGGCATGAATTTCCCAGTATTCCTGAGGAATGAAGGCGCGAATCTCGCGTTCACGCTCGACCACCAGCTTGACGGCTACCGACTGCACCCGCCCGGCCGACAGGCCGCGGGCAATCTTGGACCACAGCAGCGGGGACACCATGTAGCCCACCACACGGTCGAGAAAACGACGCGCCTGCTGCGCGTTGACCCGATCAATGTCGAGCTCACCAGGCTGCGAAAACGCTTCCTGAATGGCCTTCTTGGTGATTTCGTTGAACACCACGCGCTTGTAGCGGGTATCGTCGCCACCGATGGCCTCACGCAGGTGCCAGGCGATTGCCTCCCCTTCGCGGTCCAAGTCGGTCGCGAGGTAGATGGTGTCGGCATCCTTGGCCAAGCGGCGCAGCTCGTCGATCACCTTTTCCTTGCCAGGAAGGATCTCGTACTTGGCTTTCCAGCCCTGGTCCGGGTCGACGCCCATGCGTGCAACCAATTGGCGGCGCGCCTTCTCTTTGGGCGAAAGGGCCGGTGCCTCACCTGCCGCCTTGCCACGCTTGGCGGCCGGCTCTTTGCTCGCGCTCGCCGAACCGCTGGTGGGAAGGTCTCGGATATGGCCGATACTCGACTTCACCACGTACTGGTTGCCCAGGTACTTGTTGATGGTCTTGGCCTTGGCCGGGGATTCCACAATGACCAGCGATTTGCCCATGGATCGGAGTATTCCTGAATCTGAAGATTGAAAACACGTCAGGTACCAGACGCGGCACCGCTATATATAGTGGCGAAACTGCGAGGTCAAGTTCAGAACATCACGCCTGCGACTTGGCCGACGTCCCGCACAACCCCTCTTCGGCCTTGATCAACGCAAAGCGTGGCACCTGTTCGCCGTCGACTTCCACCGACTCGCGGAACATCGACAGCGGGCGCACCCAGAAGCTGTAATCACCATACAGGCATTGGTAGAACACCATCCACTCCTCGCTCTCAGAGTGCCGCGCAACACTGAAAACACGGTACTCCGGGCCCTTGTAATGCCGGTACACACCTGGCTGGATCTGCATGTGGACTACCTCCTGGTTCGATTGAAACCGAAAAAACAAAACCGGGGCACAAGGCCCCGGTCGCTGTCCTTCTACTGCGCCTTAGACGCGTTCGAATACAGTGGTAATACCTTGGCCAAGGCCGACACACATGGTCGCAATCCCCAGCGTGCCGCCATTTTGCTTCATGACGTTGAGCAGGGTGCCGGAAATACGCGCCCCGGAGCAACCAAACGGGTGGCCCAAGGCGATCGCACCGCCGTGCAGGTTAACCTTCTCATTCATCTTGTCGAGCACTTTCAAGTCTTTCAACACAGGCAGTGCTTGTGCGGCGAACGCCTCGTTGAGTTCGATGAAGTCAATGTCGGCCATGCTCAAGCCCGCGCGCTTGAGGGCTTTCTGGGTGGCCGGCACTGGGCCATAGCCCATGATCGCGGGGTCGACGCCAGCCACAGCCATGGCACGAATGACCGCCAGAGGCTCGATACCCAGGTCCATTGCACGCTGCCCCGACATCACGATCATGCACGACGCGCCGTCGGTGATCTGGGAAGAAGTGCCTGCGGTCACGGTTCCGCCTTTGGGGTTGAAGGCCGGCTTGAGCGACGCCAGGCCCTCGAGGGTGGTTTCCGGACGAATGGTTTCGTCGAAGTCGAACACTTTCAGGAAACCGTTCTCGTCATACCCCTGCATAGGGATGATCTCATCCTTGAACTTGCCCTCCACGGTGGCCTTGTGCGCCAGCTGGTGCGAGCGCAGGCCGAACTGGTCCTGCTGCTCACGCGTAATACCGTGCATCTTGCCTAGCATCTCGGCCGTCAGGCCCATCATGCCCGAAGCCTTGGCCGCATGCAGCGCCAGATGCGGGTTGGGGTCTACGCCATGCATCATGCTCACGTGCCCCATGTGCTCGACGCCGCCTACCACGAACACGTCGCCGTTGCCGGTCATGATCGCTTGGGCGGCGGTGTGCAGCGCGCTCATCGACGAGCCGCACAACCGGCTGACGGTCTGTGCCGCGGACGTGTGCGGAATCTGGGTCATCAGCGATGCCATGCGGGCGATGTTCCAGCCCTGCTCCAGGGTCTGGTTCACACAGCCCCAGATCACGTCCTCGACTTCCTTGGGATCGACCTTGTCGTTGCGCTCAAGCAACTTGCTGATCAGGTGCGCCGACATGTCTTCGGCGCGGGTATTACGGTGCATGCCACCCTTGGAGCGGCCCATTGGCGTGCGACCGAAGTCGACGATCACCACGTCTCTTGGATTAAGGCTCATATCAAATCTCTCGCTCTAGCTCGTTGACCGCTCAGTTGAAGAAGCGCTGGCCCGTCTTGGCCATCTCACGCAGCTTGGCGGTCGGGTGGTACAGCGGCCCCAGGTCGGCATAGCGATCGGCCAGGGCGACGAATTCGGCTACACCCAGGGTATCGATGTAGCGCAGCGCACCGCCGCGGAAGGGTGGGAAGCCAATGCCGTAGACCAGGCCCATGTCCGCCTCGGCGGCGGTCTCGACGATGCCATCTTCAAGGCAGCGCACGGTTTCCAGGCACAGCGGGATCATCATCCAGTTGACGATGTCCTCGTCACTGACTTCACGCTGCTCGTACACGATGGGCTTGAGCACCTCGAGCACGCTGGCATCGGCGACCTTTTTCGGCTTGCCGCGCTTATCGGTTTCATAGGCGTAGAAGCCCTTGCCGTTTTTCTGGCCCAGGCGGTTGGCATCGTACAAGGCGTCGATGGCAGAGCGGCGCTCATCCTTCATACGATCGGGGAACCCCTCGGCCATGACGTCACGGCCATGATGCCCGGTGTCGATGCCCACCACGTCCATCAGGTACGCTGGGCCCATGGGCCAGCCGAATTTTTCCATGACCTTGTCGATGCGCACGAAGTCCACCCCCGCGCTGACCAGCCTGGCGAAGCCGCCGAAGTACGGGAACAGGACGCGGTTGACCAAAAACCCTGGACAGTCGTTGACCACGATCGGGTTCTTGCCCATTTTCTTGGCGTAGGCGACGGTGGTGGCGACTGCCGCTTCACTGGATTTTTCGCCACGAATCACTTCCACCAGCGGCATCATGTGCACCGGGTTGAAGAAGTGCATGCCCACGAAGTTTTCCGGGCGCTTCAACGCTTTTGCCAGCAGATTGATGGAAATGGTCGAGGTATTGGATGCCAGGATCGCATCCTCCCTCACCTGCCCTTCCACCTCGGCAAGCACGGCCTGCTTGACCTTCGGGTTTTCGACCACTGCCTCGACCACGATGTCTACGTGGGCGAAATCACCGTAGGACAGCGTCGGGCGAATCGCATTGAGCGCCTCGGCCATCTTGGCCGGTGTCAGCCGACCTTTCTCGACCCGATTGCCCAGCAGTTTGGACGCTTCGTTCAACCCAAGCTCGATGGCCTCTTCGCGGATATCCTTCATCAGGATCGGGGTGCCCTTGACCGCCGACTGATAGGCGATGCCACCGCCCATGATACCGGCGCCCAGCACGGCCGCCTGCTTGACGTCACGGGCAATCTCGTCATGGGCCTTGGCCTTGCGCTTGAGTTCCTGATCGTTCAGGAACAAGCCGATCAAGCTCTGTGCGACCGATGTCTTGGCCAGCTTGGCAAAGCCCGCCGCTTCGATTTCCAGTGCCTTGTCACGACCGAAGTTAGCCGCTTTCTGAATGGACTTGATCGCCTCCACAGGCGCTGGGTAATTCGGGCCTGCCTGCCCAGCGACGAAGCCTTTGGCGGTTTCGAAGGCCATCATCTGTTCGATGGCATTGAGCTTGAGTTTTTCAAGCTTGGGTTGACGCTTGGCCTTGTAGTCCAGCTCGCCGCTGATGGCGCGTTTGATCAGGTCCAGAGCGCCGGCCATGAGCAACTCAGGCGCGACCACAGCATCGACGGCACCCACTTTCAGGGCGTCTTCGGCACTGTTTTCCTTGCCCGCGGCGATCCACTCGACGGCATTGTCCGAGCCGATCAGGCGCGGCAGGCGCACGGTGCCACCAAAGCCTGGGTAGATGCCCAGTTTCACTTCGGGCAGGCCGATGCGCGCGGTGGTGGCCATGATGCGGTAGTCGGCTGCCAGACACATCTCCAGGCCACCGCCCAGGGCGATACCGTTGATGGCCGCAACCGTGGGCACCTGAAGGTCTTCGAATGCGTTGAAGATACGGTTGGCTTCCAGGCTGCCGGCGACCAATTCGGCCTCGGGCAACTTGAAGTTGTCGACGAACTCGGTGATGTCGGCACCAACGATGAACACGTCCTTGCCGCTGCTGACGATGACACCCTTGACCGACGCATCGGCCTGGATGGCGTCCACAGCCTGGCGCAGCTCGCTCAGGGTCAGGCGGTTGAACTTATTGACGGACTCACCCTTGAGGTCGAACTTGAGCTCGACGATGCCACTTTCAAGAGCCTTAACCGTGATGGCTTTACCTTCGTAAATCATCAACTGATCTCCAAGATATGGAAGCTGAACTGTACACGCCGATCGCTGCGGCATCGCAACCATCATGGCCACCTGCCCCAGGCACACCCGTCAGCGCGCGAGTCGAGCACATGAATGAGTGACGTGCAATGCAAACGCTCAATTCATACGCCCGTTTGATTTGGGTGTGCACACATTCTCCGAAAAGATCTGCATTGTCAAATGCTGCACCCACGGCAGAAAAGTCGACTTTGCGGTCACTTTCCACAGGCTGGCCACGACCGATCATGGGGCTGATCGCTGGCCATTCATGCTGGCAATTTTCAAACCTTGTCAGCCTTGGCGTGCTCTGCAGTCTGGCTGATCCGGGCACAAGCGCCAGCCCCCACATGACGCGATGAATTCACTGGCCTGCCCCGCCTTCGCTTGAGGCAGAATGACAAAGCGGCGATTGAGCAGGCCCCTGTCAGGGACCGCCGAATCGCCGCTGTGTCGTTGCACCGCATCTCAGGGTGTCTTGGACAGCCCGCCGAGTGCCTTTGGGGTCAGGCCAGTGTCTCCAGCACATAGGCAACGTCCTGCAATACAGCCGTATCTCCGCGCTCCGTCCAGTAGAGCGCTATCATCCGCGCATCGGCCTCGACCTTGTAGGCGCTTGCCGGCAGACGGGCCAGCGCTTGCATGAAGCGTGGGTCTTCGCAAGGTTCTCGCCACTGGTTGCACCATACGCCAGGGCTGATCTGCCAGAAGCTGAAGCTGTCGACATGCCCCCGCTTGCGGGCCCGATGATATTGCGGGCATGGGCTCGGCGGCTGCTTTTCCAACCAGTACGGCCACTGCTGAGGCGCCAGCTGCATGGCCAGACCCATGCGCCGCGCCTCCAGGCGCAAGCGCATCTGCTCGCTCTGATTGCGCGAGTTGCGCAGCCAGGAGAGCGGGCTGAGAATCAGCGCAAGGATTGACACCACCAGCAATACCGTCATATCAGTAGTTCCCATAAACCGTTGCAAATGAGCTGGTTAGCCATTTTTCACGCATGACCCGCCCGAAAGCGACCATACTTCTTCTATAGCGATTGCCTGGAGTAGAGCTCATGACCTACCAACATCTGCTGGTCGCCGTCGACCTGACGGAAGAATGCGACCCTGTGATCAAGCGCGCCATGGCGCTGGCCCAGCCAACCAACGCCAAGGTCTCACTGGTGCACATCGTCGAACCCATGGCCATGGCGTTTGGCGGGGACGTGCCGATGGATCTGTCGCAATTGCAGCAGCAGCAGTTCGACCAGGCCAAGGAACGCATGGATCGCCTGTTCAACAAATATCCGGACATTCAGCGCGGCGACTCGCACTTGACTTACGGACAGCCCCGTCAGGAAATTCATCAATTGGCCAAAGACCAGAAATGCGACCTGATCGTCGTGGGCAGCCACGGTCGCCACGGCCTGGCGCTGCTACTGGGCTCCACGGCCAATGACGTTTTGCATGGCGCACCCTGCGATGTGCTGGCAGTGCGACTGCAGAAAAAGGACTGAACCTGTCCATCGCGGCACGTCAAGCCGCAACGCCAGGTGCCTCGGGTTTGTCTCCTCCCTCCGGCACCTGGTAGCGGGCTCGCCCGCCACGCGCAGGCCCTAAGCGTACTGTCTGCTTAGCCTTCCAACTCGGCCCAGCGTTCCACCAGGGCATCGAGCTCACCTTGCAGCTTCTCGATGTTCGCCAGCACCGCTGACGTCTCCGCGATCGGACGTTGATAGAAACCGGCCGCGCTCACCTCTTCCTGAGCCTGGGCCATGCGCTGTTCCAGCGCGTCGATCTGACCTGGCAGCATCTCCAGCTCACGCTGCAGCTTGTAGCTGAGCTTTTTCTTCGACTCCTCGACCACTGGCGCAGCGACGGCTTGCGGCTTGGCCTCGACCTTCTCCACCACCGCACTGTTGAGCGCCGACTTGCCGCCCTTGCTCTCGGTGACCCCAAGCAGCTTTGGCGAACCGCCCTGACGAATCCAGTCTTCGTAACCGCCCACGTACTCGCGGACCAGGCCATCGCCTTCGAACACCAGGGTGCTGGTCACGACGTTGTCGAGAAACGCTCGGTCGTGGCTGACCATCAGCACGGTACCCTTGTAGTTGGAGAGCACCTCTTCGAGCAACTCGAGGGTTTCCACGTCCAGGTCGTTGGTGGGTTCGTCGAGCACCAAGAGGTTGGCCGGCTTACTGAACAGCTTGGCCAGCAGCAGACGCGCACGCTCGCCGCCGGACAATGCCTTGACCGGGGTGCGGGCCCGCTGCGGGCTGAACAGGAAGTCACCCAGGTAGCTCAGCACATGCCGGCTCTGCCCCTCGATCTCGATGAAGTCACGGCCTTCGGCGAGGTTATCGATGACGGTCTTTTCCAGGTCCAGCTGATGGCGCATCTGGTCGAAATAGGCGACTTCAAGCTTGGTGCCGCGTTCGATCTTGCCCGACGTGGGCTCCAGATCACCCAGCATCAGCTTGAGCAAGGTGGTCTTGCCGGTGCCGTTGGCCCCCAGCAGACCGATACGGTCCTGGCGCTGCAGCACCATGGAAAAATCCTTGACCAGCATCGGCCCGTCCGGGTGCGAGAAGCTGACGTGCTCGAGCACCATGACCTGTTTGCCCGACTTGTCGGCCGCCTCGATCTGGATGTTGGCCTTGCCCTGCCGCTCCCGGCGCTCGCCGCGCTCAACGCGCAGCGCCTTGAGTGCCCGCACGCGGCCCTCGTTACGGGTGCGACGGGCCTTGATGCCTTGGCGGATCCACACCTCTTCCTGGGCCAGGCGTTTGTCGAACAGGGCGTTGGCGGTTTCCTCGGCGGCCAGCGCGGCCTCCTTGTGCACCAGGAAACTGGCGTAGTCGCCGTTCCAGTCGATCAGGCCGCCCCGGTCCAGCTCGAGGATGCGGGTGGCCAGGTTCTGCAGGAAGGATCGGTCGTGGGTGATGAACAACACAGCGCCGTTGAACCCGCGCAGTGCTTCCTCAAGCCAGGCGATGGCACCGATGTCCAAGTGGTTGGTCGGTTCGTCGAGCAGCAACAGGTCGGGCTCGGACACCAGTGCCTGGGCCAGCAATACACGACGGCGCCAGCCGCCGGACAACTCCGCCAAGGTCTTGTCCGCCGGCAACTGCAGGCGGCTCAGGGTGCTTTCAACCACCTGCTGCAGGCGCCAGCCATCGCGGGCCTCCAGCTCGTGCTGCACGTGCATCAGCTTTTCCAGGTCTTCATCGCCCTGGATGTTCTGACTCAGGTGATGAAACTGTGCCAACAGCTCGCCAACGCCATCCAGGCCTGCCGCCACCACGTCGAACACCGTGCGCTCGTCGGCCAATGGCAGTTCCTGGGGCAACTCGCCGATCTTCAGCCCAGGGGCGCGCCAGATGTCGCCGTCATCGCCTTTCTGCTCGCCCTTGACCAGGCGCAGCATGCTCGACTTGCCGGTGCCGTTGCGGCCGATGATGCACACCCGCTCGCCACGAGCGATCTGCCAGGACACCTTGTCCAGCAGCGGCATGGCGCCGAATGCGAGGGACACATCGCTGAATTTGAGCAGGGTCATGTTCGTCTCCATAAATCGGGCGCGCATTCTACCTGAGTTGGCCCTGCGCCGACATCCGCAAGGCCAGCGCCTGCCACCCACGGCGACATCCGGTCGAACTTAATATCCCGATACAAGCACAGTGCTTTCACCTGTCATCCGCAAACGGCTAAGCTAGGGCCATCGTTCCCAACAGTGCTGGCCCAGCCGCCACTTTCCCATGGTTCAACTGCCCGGACGTATCATGCGCAGCCGCCTGTTACAAATTGCTTCATGCCTGTTGCTCACCGCTGCCACCGGCGCGGCCCAGGCCACCGACATCACCGTGCAACGTCAATACTACGATGAAGCCAAGCGTGCGCTGGCCAAGGGCGACAAGGGCCCGTACCTGCGCTATGCCCAGGCGTTGAGCGACTATCCGCTGACACCTTACCTGGCCTATGACGAACTGACCGCGCGCCTGAAATCTGCCAGCAACGAGGAGATCGAGGGTTTCCTGGCCAAGCATGGCGATCTGCCGCAAGCCAACTGGATGAAACTGCGCTGGTTGCGCTGGCTGGCCGAACGCGGCGAGTGGCAGACCTTCGCCAACTACTACGATCCCAAGCTCAACTTCACCGAGCTCGATTGCCTGAACGGCCAGTACCAGCTTAGCCACGGGATGCGCACCGAAGGCTTTGCCACGGCAGACAAGCTGTGGTCGGTGGGCAAGTCCCAGCCTGCTGCCTGCGACCCGTTGTTCGCCATGTGGGCCGCAGAGGGGCAACTCACGGAGGGCAAACGCTGGGAACGGGCCAAGCTTGCTGCCCAGGCGCGCAACTACGGCCTGGCCGAGAACTTGGTCAAGACCCTGACCACGCTGGCGCCACAAGGCCGCCTGCTGATCGATGTGGCGCAGAAACCCGAACTGCTCAACCAGCCATCACGCTTCACCCAGGCCGACGAGGCCACCTCGGACGTCGTCAGCCTCGGCCTGCGCCGCCTTGCACGGCAGGACCCGGAGCGCGCCATGGGGCTGCTTGACGACTACGCCCAGCGCATGCACTTTTCCCGCGATGAAAAAGTGGCCATTGCCCGCGAGATCGGCCTGACCCTGGCCCGGCGCTATGACCCGCGCGCGCTTGACCTGATGACCCGCTACGACCCGGAGCTGCGGGACGACACCGTCAGTGAATGGCGCTTGCGCCTGTTGCTGCGCCTGGGCCGCTGGGAAGACGCCTACGCGCTCACCAAGCGCCTGAGCGGCGACCTGGCCCAGAGCAGTCGCTGGAAGTACTGGCAGGCGCGCAGCCTGGAGCTGGCACAGCCGAAGAATCCGCAAGTCCCGCAGCTGTACAAGGCCGTTGCCCGCGAGCGTGATTTCTATGGCTTCCTGGCTGCGGACCGTGCGCAAGCCCCTTACCAGCTGAACAACAAGCCCCTGGTGCTCAGCCCACAGCTGGTCAAGAAAGTGCGCAACACCCCTGGCATCCAACGCGCCCTTGAATTCCATGCTCGCGGTCAGATCGTCGAAGGTCGCCGCGAGTGGTATCACGTTAGCCGTCACTTCAACCGCGACGAAATGGTTGCCCAGGCGCGCCTGGGTTACGAGTTGCGCTGGTATTTCCCGGCCATTCGCACCATCAGCCAGGCCAAGTACTGGGATGACCTGGATGTGCGCTTCCCCATGGCGCACCGCGACACCCTGGTACGCGAAGCCAAGGTGCGCGGCCTGCATTCAAGCTGGGTGTTCGCAATCACCCGTCAGGAAAGCGCCTTCATGGAAGATGCTCGCTCCCCCGTGGGCGCCAGCGGGCTCATGCAGTTGATGCCTGCTACAGCCAAAGAAACGGCGCGCAAGTTCAGCATCCCACTGGCATCGCCCGCACAGGTCCTGAACCCGGACAAGAACATCCAGCTGGGGGCCGCCTACCTCAGCCAAGTGCACAGCCAGTTCAACGGCAACCGAGTACTGGCGTCAGCGGCTTACAACGCAGGCCCAGGCCGCGTGCGGCAATGGCTCAAAGGTGCCAAGCACCTGAGCTTCGACGTGTGGGTCGAGTCCATTCCGTTCGATGAAACCCGTCAGTACGTTCAGAACGTGCTGTCCTACTCGGTGATCTACGGGCAGAAGCTCAACATGCCACAACCTCTGGTGGACTGGCACGAGCGCTACTTCGACGACATGTAAGTGCCACTGCCGGCTGATCAAGCCTGGGCGCCGGTCACACCGGCGTCCAGCTGCCCGGCGACTCAGAGCACCTGCACCTTCATGCCAACTTCCAGGTGCCCGCTGCCATCGGCGGCCAGGTTTTGCCCAAACAGTATGTCCCCTTCCTTTTCCCGGAACGTCCTAAGCGTGGTCATGGGCTCCCGGTCAGGGCTGCGCTCCCCGGTGGCAGGGTCGATGGTGGTGAAAATACAGCGCACGCTTGGCTTCAGAACACGAAACTCCACCGTACCGATGCGAATGCGTTTCCAGCCATCCTCTGCAAAAGCCTCGGCCCCTTGAACCACCAGGTTGGGCCTGAACCGCAGCATGTCCATGGGCCGGCCGATACGGCGATCGAGCTCATCGAGCGACCCCTGGCCAATGAGCAACAACGGGAAACCGTCGGGAAAGGCGGCACGGTCACGGTCGGTGCCATAGCCATTGGGCAGGTACCTGGCCCGCTGCTGCGGGCAGTAGACCAACCTCACCGGTTTGCCTAGCCAGCCACTGAGCCAGGCGGCGGCCTCATCGCCGGCATCCGGCACGCGCAAGGTGTCGCGCCACAAGGTCACCTCTCGCAGCGGGGCATCCTCGGCTGGGGCCATCACATTCAGCGGCACTTGCCCAGGCGCCCGCAGCAACAGTGCCCCGCGTGACTCCACTGCTTCGAGCTGCCCGAGCTGCGGCCAGGCACGCTGGGTCAGGAAGCGCCCGTTTTCTTCCTCCACCAGCATCCAGCGACGGTCTCCTTCCAGTCCAAGCAGACCCACGGGAGAGGCTTGCAGGCATTGTGCCCGCCCTGACTTGACCGGATACCGATAGAGCTTGCTGAGAAACATCCCTGCCGCCTCATAATTCACAAAAACGTCAGCTTATACCCGGCAGGGCGCGCGATCACGCGTTGGTGTTGTCCAGCAACAGGCGCTGCTTGACCACATCGACCAGGCGATCAGGCTGAAACTTGGACAGAAAATTGTCGCAACCCACCTTCTTGACCATGGATTCGTTGAAGCTGCCCGACAACGACGTGTGCAGTACGACGTACAGCTTACGCAGGCGCGCATCCTCGCGGATCTCGGTGGTCAGGCGATAACCGTCCATTTCCGGCATTTCAGCATCGGTGAAGATCATCAATAGCTTTTCGCACATGTCCTCCCCGGCATCGGCCCACGCCTTGAGCATGCGCAACGCCTTGAGGCCATCACTGGCAACGTGCAGTTTCATCCCCAACTGCGAGAGCGTGTCGCGCAACTGGGCCAGGGCCACGCTGGAATCGTCCACCAGCAGCACCTCGCGACCACGTGCCCTTGCCAGAACCGGATCGGCCAACTTCTCGCCCGAAACGCGAGCGTTGTAAGGCACGATCTCGGCGAGCACCTTTTCCACATCGATCACCTCTACCAGCTTGTCGTCCACCTTGGTGATGGCGGTCAGGTAATGCTGACGGCCGGCACTGGTCGGTGGCGGCATGATGGACTCCCAGTTGAGGTTGACGATGCGGTCGACCCCGCCCACCAGAAACGCCTGCACCGAGCGGTTGTATTCAGTGACGATGATGGTGCTGTCAGGGCCTGGCTGAATGGGGCGCATGCCGATTGCCTGGGACAGGTCGATGACCGGGAGGGTCTGGCCTCGCAGGTTGACCACACCGCAGACGAACGCGTGGCGCTGCGGCATCAGGGTCAGCTTGGGCAGCTGTAACACCTCCTGCACCTTGAAGACGTTGATTGCGAAAAGCTGACGCCCAGCCAGCCGGAACATCAGGATTTCCAGCCGGTTCTCACCTACCAGTTGTGTGCGTTGGTCTACCGTGTCGAGAATGCCAGCCATTGGTAAGCCCCCAGGCTCATGTCGAAAATATGCGCGATTGTGTGTGTATCGGCAGTTGGCGTAGCATCTTGACCCCTAGTAAACGCTACGCCCCTCCCTTAGTTGATATCACTTTAACAGCATGCTTAACGGGTTTCCTAATACCACTCCCACGGGCTGAAAAGTTCCGTTTTTTTCTTGCCTATCAGGGAAACCCCTAGCGGCACTCAGGTACAACCTGATGTTCGCTCTATCTTTTAGCCATTAATGTGACGCCATTCTCACTGCATGAATGGAGTCAGGCTTTGCTAGCTATCGTAACGGCGTGCCCGTCTCTATCGCCTGTCCTGCCCATGGAGGCGCCATGATGGACAGTGCCTTACCCTTCTCGGAGGCGCTTGAAGGTTTTCGCGAGAAGGCTCAGAAGCGCCTCCACAGAGCAGAGGACTGCTTGCAGCATCTTGAGCTCATCGAAAATGACCCTGATGCCTGCAGGTGTCTGGACGCTGCGTTATGCGACTTGGCACATGACGCACAGCGCTTGGGGCTGCTTGAAGTGGCCCACTTCACTACTTCCTTTCAGCAGATACTGGCACCCTGCTGCCAAGGCGCATGCCTGCATCTTGACACGCTGCGTACTACTGCCGCATGCCTGAGGCTGCTGGCCTGGCAGCTCGAGCTACTGGACGCACACACGGGGCGGCTGGACCTGGACGCTGGAGAACAATTTGTGTTGCTGGGCGAACTGGCCAGGGCGGTTCGATCTTCTCTGGCATAAGCCTGGTTAACAGGTGACGGTGCAGCGCATGACCGCCAAGAGCCCGACCTTGGCGACAAACCATAGGGCAATTTGCCACCCTGCAGTTGCATGCCAGAAGTGCAACTTTGGCGAAACTGGAAAGTTGTAGCTTTAATTTACAAAGTTGTAGGAAATAGCCTCAGACAAGCAAGTCAGGCGCCGCTATGGGGCAATTCACAACAATAAGAATTAGCTAGGTGAAGTCGTCTTCGGCGGCGACCTCGGGTATTCAAGGTGGTAGTATGCCCCACCGAAACGCTTCAACTTGACACAAGGTTGAATGAAACGTGGTCGAAAAAACATCGAAAGTACGGCGCAAAAGCTTCTGAGCAGTAATGTGCAAGGCCCCCATCAGCAATACTTCAGCGGCTCCCCTACCTATGTTCCCACGCTTGATGACCTCTTTTCGTTGTAGCCCCCCGTACACCAGGCTGTGCTGGGCCACGGCAGGCATCAGTGTGGTTTCCTGCATCGCCTGCCTAGTGTTGCACCTGACTGAGCGCCCCGTACCCATCAGCCTGGTGTTGCTGCAGCTGACCGGTGTACTGGTCGCCGCCGTGCAACTGCGTATGGGAGCGCGCTCGATCAGCTTGCGCCCTGCGGAACTTGCCGAGCGCCTGCTAAAAGTGCAAGAAGATGAACGCCAGCACCTGAGCCGGGAGCTTCATGACGACATCGGCCAGCTGCTGACCGCTGCGAAATTGCAGCTGCAATGGCTGCAGCGACGAACGCCCGGGGATGTGCAGGGGCATTGCGATGCCTTGCATGCCACGCTGGACGATACGTTGAGCGCTGTGCGCGACGTTTCTGCCCTGCTCAACCCCCGTCAGCTGGCCAGCCTTGGTCTTGAGGCCAGCCTGCGCGCGCACTTGCTGCGCACCTTGGACGGTAGCGGCGTGCAATGGAGCCTGTCTTGCAAGCAACGCCTTGGGGGCATTGCCGAAAATGTCGCAATGGCAGTGTTTCGCATCACCCAGGAGGCGGTGACCAACATGTTGCGCCACGCTGGGGCGCGCAATCTCGTCATCCACCTACGGCGTACGGAGCTGGGCCTGGCATTGTCGATCGAGGACGATGGCTGCGGCTTCAAGCCTGCCCGAGAACCGCACCTTGCCAGTCAGCGTGGGCTGGCTGGCATGCTCGAGCGGGTCACTGCCCTTGACGGCAGCTTGAAGATTACCAGCGATGTTGGCCAGGGCACCCGCATCGATGCCGTGTTCCCCTGGCCGCCCCGTAGCCGGCAACGCGCTAACCGAGTGGATACCCATGACCTGTAGATTGTTGCTGGTGGATGACCATTCGTTGATCAGGGCGGGGGTCCGCGCCCTGGTCAGTGACATACCCGGGTACGAGGTAGTCGGCGAGGCCGACGATGGCGGGCAGTTGCTGGATCAGGCGCGGACGTTGATGCCCGATATCATCCTGCTGGACCTCTCCATGCGATCAACCAGCGGGCTGGACGCCTTGACCCAGCTCAATGCCAGCGGCAGCGCCTGCAAGGTGCTGATCCTCTCCATGCACACGGACCCGGAGTTGATCATGCGCGCCCTTGAGGGCGGTGCCCATGGGTATCTGCTCAAGGACACCAGCGCCTCTGAACTTGAGCAGGCGCTTAGCGCGGTGCGCAACGGGGAGCGCTACCTAAGCCCGGCCATTGCCCACACCGTCATCAATCAGGCCTTGCGTCATACTAGACCCGCCAGACGTCCGGCGTGCGAGCGACACAACCTGACTGCCAGGCAGCTGGAAATTCTGCGCCTGATCGTGCGCGGCAAGTCCACCCGCGAAATCGCCAACGGTCTGGGGCTGTCGATCAAGACAGTCGAAACCCATCGCTCGCAAGTGATGAAACGTCTGCAAATTCACGACGTCGCCGGGCTGGTGCTGTTCGCGGTGCGCGAAAAGATCATCAGCCTCGATGACTGAGCAATGGACAGCCTTGCGGCAGGTGCAGGCGCAACGCCTGGGGCCGCGCTTCGAAACGCAAGCTGTCCGCCTTGAGCGGTTCGCCATCGAGGTTGATATCAAGGCCCTGTTGACTGTTGATCTCTACCCACGGCAACCGTGTGCGAATGAACAGCCCATCGCCTGCCAGCAAATCGCGTAATGCGCCGACCACTTCCTGCGGCTTGGGCAGGATCGCAACATCCAGCAACCCGTCATCTACCACCGCATCCGGACACAACTCCTGCCCTCCCCCGGCTTGGCGACCGTTGCCGATCCCTAGCGCCAGCAACTCACCCTGCCAATGGAAATCCGGGCCTTTCAACTCGACCGAGGCTGCCTCCAGTTCACTGAAGCGTGACAAGCCGGTGAACACGTAGGCGGCGGCCCCCATCAACTTCTTCAGGTCTTCGGACGTACTGGCTGTGACCTGGCTGCCAAAGCCGCCGGTCGCCATGTTAAGGAACAGTTGCTCGCCCACTTGCCCAAGATCAACTGCCTGCGCCGGTTCATTGAGCAGCGCCAGTGCCTGGGCAGGCTCCAGCGCAATACCGGCCGCCTTGGCAAAGTCGTTGGCGGTTCCAAGCGGCAGCAACACCAGGCTGGCTTCGGTGCCCGCCAGGCCCATGGCTTCGGCCACATCCCGCAAGGTGCCGTCACCACCGCCGGCGACAATGTGACTGTAACCGGCGGCAAGTGCCTCCTTGACCAGGCGCTGGGCATCACCGCCCTCCCAGGTTACGCGCACGTCCAATGCCCAGCCAGTGTCGCGCAGATCGTGCACGGCGGTGCGTACGTCTTCGTTCATGGCTTGCTTGCCGTGCAGAATCAGCATTGCCTTGCGCGCTTGCATGTAGGTGCCTCCATAATTGACCACCTGCATCTTGACTCTTAGCCGTTACCAATTGTTGCACGGTCGTTCAAATATTGCGGCGCAGGGCTCGCGCACTGGAGCGAGCCTGCGCCGCTGGCGTGCGTCAACCGAGTAGGTCACTGAAGGGAATGAAGGGTACGAGGTCACCTTGACCAGGCGTAGTGCCCTCCTGCACCTCGACCAGCCCATCGGCCCACACTGCGCTGCGCAACACGCCAGAGCTCTGGTTAGGGTAAAGGCACACCTTGCCCTGCTCGATGCGCGCACGCAGGTACTCACGCCGTGACCCAGCTTTGGGCCAATCGAAACCGGCGGGCAGGCACACGCGCAGCGGGGCGACGTCGATCACACCCTGACGGCGCAACAAGTAGGGGCGCGCCAGCAGGCCGAAGGTCACCAGGGTAGAGGCCGGGTTACCGGGCAGGCCGATCACCGGCACGCCCTGGAAGTGGCCGAAGGTCAACGGTTTGCCGGGTTTGATCGCCAGTTTCCACAAGGCCAGCTCACCGGCCTCGCGCAGGGCCGCGCCCAGATAATCGGCCTCGCCCACCGAGACGCCACCTGTCGAGAGGATCAGGTCCACCCCTTGCAACTGAGCCAGGCTCGCGCGGGTACGGGCCAAGTCATCAGGCAGGATACCGGCGTCGGTGACGTCGCATCCCAGGCGCTGCAACCAACTCACCAGCAAGCGACGATTACTGTTGTAGATTTGCCCAGGCCCCAGCGGCAGCCCTGGCTCGACCAGTTCATCCCCAGTCGACAGCACTGCCACCCGCACCCTGCGTACCACATCGAGCTGACCATGACCCAGGGTGGCGGCCAAGCCCAACTCGATTGGCCCAAGACGCGTGCCGGCGTCGAGCACCTGCTCACCCTTGCGGGTTTCCTGTCCTTGCGGGCGAATGTTCTGCAGCGCCTTGAGGGGGTGCAGGAACTGCACATGGCCATTAGCATGAACCTGGGTATTTTCCTGCATCTCCACGCAGTCGGCGCCTTCGGGAACCGGTGCACCCGTGAAGATCCGCGCACAGGTGCCAGGCTGCAGTGGGCCAGGTGCGTGGCCGGCGAAGATTCTCTGGCTGACCGGCAGCGGCGCCCCCTGCCAGTCGGCCCGGCGCAGGGCATAGCCGTCCATTGCGCTGTTGGGCCAAGGCGGCAGATCGAGCGAAGCCACCAGGGCACTGGCCAGCACTCGGCCTTGTGCCTCGGCCAACGCCACGCGCTCGGTGTCGCGAATCGGCGCGGCATCTGCCAAGGCCAGCAATTGCTCGAGGGCCTGTTCCACCGGCATCAGTGGCCTGGGCTGCACGGCCTCAGCCACGGCTTTCACAGGCCGCCGCCTGCTTCAGATGGGCGACGAAATTGCAGGGACGGTGCCGTGCATCGAGCTGTTCGGCCAGGATACCGTCCCAACCGGTGCGCACCGCATTGGTCGAGCCGGGCAGGCAACACACCAGGGTACCGTTGGCCAACCCTGCCAGTGCCCGCGATTGCACGGTCGAGGTACCGATATCCGCCACGGAGATCTGCCTGAACAGCTCGCCAAAGCCGTCGACCTGCTTGTCGAGCAGACAAGTAACCGCCTCGGGGGTACTGTCACGTCCGGTAAAACCGGTACCGCCAGTAATGAGCACCACCTGCACGGTGTCATCGGCGATCCAGGTCGCGACCTGGGCCCGGATCTTGTAGAGATCATCCTTGAGCAGTACGCGTTGGGCGAGCCGGTGGCCCGCCGCTGTCAGCCGGTCTACGAAGACCTGGCCCGATGTATCGTTGTCGAACGTGCGGGTGTCGCTGACCGTGAGCACGGCGATATTGAGAGGAACGAACGGGGTGTCTGCCGAGGCTTTCATAGGTATCGGTCACTGGTAATGGCAATGACGGCAGTTATATCACAGGGCACCCCCGCCGGCGTGAGGAGCGCTGTCTTCACTGGATCGCGCCGAGCGAATGCCGTTATGCTGCACGCGCAAGGAACTTGCACTAACGTCCCGCGTCTTAACAGTCATCTTGCACCATCGCACTGGAGAAACACGATGATCAAACGGACCCTTCCCGCCTTTATGCTCGCCCTGGGCCTGGCTACCCTGGCCGGTTGCTCGACCCCAACCGTCATCACCTTGAACGACGGTCGCGAAATCCAGGCGGTGGACAAGCCGTCCTATGATGAAGATTCCGGCTTCTACGAGTTCGAGCAGCTCGATGGCAAGCGCATGCGTCTGAATAAAGACCAGATTCGCACCGTCAAAGAACTCTGATAGCCCATCCGAGTTGGCCAAAGCTTCGTTCTTTTACAAGGACTTGCGGGCAAATTTCGGATGCAGTAGGATTTTGTTCATCGGAGTGTAGCGCAGCCAGGTAGCGCGTCTCGTTCGGGACGAGAAGGCCGCAGGTTCGAATCCTGTCTCTCCGACCAAGTCCTTCAAAAAACCCGCCTTGT